>SVNB01000037.1:7384-14732 GCA_015067125.1 Oscillospiraceae bacterium | reverse complement strand
GGAAACGACATTGATATGAGCGGCACGGAATTTTATCCCATAGGTTATCAGTCGGATATTTCCTCCGCCATATATGCGGTACCTTTTTATTACGCAGAAAACTGCATGGGCTTTAACGGAGAATTTGACGGCGCCGGATACAAAATTTCCGGCATAGATATTCTTGTTGAAGTGGAGGATAATTATAACCCTCCTGTTGGATTTTTTGGAATAATCGGGCCGCACGCCTATGTGCATGACCTTACGGTTTCCGGATCCGTTTCTAACGGAAGCAAAACAAAACGCACGGCAAACAGCTGCATCGGCGGCTTTGCCGGAGAAATTTACAGCGGCGCTACCGTGGAAAACTGCCGTTTTGAAGGCACTGTTGAAGGCCTTTGCTACGTTGGCGGCTTTGCCGGAAGAATAGGGTATGATTTTGACTTTTTCGGCGTAATAAAAAATCTGGAAACCACCGTAAACGGCTGTTCCGCAGATGCGCTTGTTACCGCAAACTTTACTTCCGGCGGATTTACCGGCGCCACCAAATGGGATATAGAAAACTGCGAAGCCACCGGAATACTTCATATAGTCAACAAAGGGCACACTCCTTCCAGCATCGGCGGATTTATCGGAGAAATCCCTTTTGGAAACATCTATTCATGCAAAAGCGCCGTAAGGCTTGAATACGGCCTTAAATCCCCGAACTGGATGGGCAATTTTGCCGGCGAGCTTCATCAGAACGATATCATTGACTGCGTTATAGATCCGGATTGCCTTCACGAAGGCTGGTACCTTGTGGGAAGGCAGAATTACAAAGGCAGAACCATAGAAATTGCAAAAGAGGATTGGTACGAAGAAGCTTCCGATCTTTCTGCCGAGCAGATAGGTTCCGGCGTTGTAATAAAAACATTCGGCTAAAATAAAATATGCGGCGGAAGAAACCTTCCGCCGCTTTTTGTTTATAAAAATTGCGTTATTGCCAAAAAAGCTGTTTTATGATAAAGTTTATTCATAAGCATACAAAAAAGGAGAATCGCCATGCTTGAAAAAGGAACAAAAGCTCCGAATTTTGAGCTTTTTGACAAAGACGGAAAAACCGTAAAACTTTCCGATTTTCTCGGAAGAAAAGTTGTTCTGTATTTTTACCCGAAGGATAACACCCCGGGCTGCACCCGCCAGGCCTGTGCCTTTGCGCAAAGTTACGAAGAATTCAAAACCCTTGGCGCCGCCGTAATCGGCATCAGCAAGGATTCCGTTGCTTCTCATATAAAATTTGCGGAAAAATACGAACTTCCGTTCATACTTCTTTCCGACCCGGAACACGCCGTGATAGAATCCTTTGGTGCCTGGCAGGAAAAGAAAAACTATGGCAAGGTTTCTTTCGGCACTGTGCGTTCCACTTTTGTTATTGACGAAAACGGCGTTATAGAAAAAGTTATGCCAAAAGTAAAGCCGGATACCAACGCCGCGGAAATTCTTGAATATCTGCGTGGATAATATAAAAAAACGTTCTTCCGGATACGGTATTTTTCTTGCGGTGCTTGCCGCCGCGCTTTATGCAATAAACGCGCCTTTTTCAAAAATTCTGCTGGATTTTGTTCCGCCCACCATGATGGCGGGTCTGCTTTATATCGGCGCGGGAATCGGCATGGGTGCCGTGGCGCTTTTTCGAAGGGGAAGCAAAACAGAAAATGCCGAAAAGCCTTTTACCAAAAAGCAGCTGCCATATATCATCGCCATGATAGTTCTTGATATAGCCGCTCCGATATGCCTGCTTTTCGGTCTTAATTATTCCGAAGCGGCAAACGCCGCTTTGCTGAATAATTTTGAAATTGTTGCCACTGCGATAATTGCGCTTTGCGTTTTTAAGGAAAAAATAAGCCTTCGGCTTTGGCTTGGAACAGCTTTTATTACCCTTTCGTGCGCGCTGCTTTCTTTCAGCGATATTTCTGCCTTTGATTTTTCCATCGGTTCGCTTTTTATTCTGCTTGCCTGTATTTTCTGGGGAATAGAAAACAACTGCACCAGGGTGCTTTCTGAAAACGACCCTTTGCAGATAGTTTTGCTTAAAGGCGTTTTTTCCGGCGGAACTTCGCTTTTACTCTCGCTTGTTCTTGGCGAGCGGGCAGAAAATTTTATAAGCGTTGTTGCGGTTCTTGCCGTTGGCTGCATAGCCTATGGCTTCAGCATTTTTGTATATGTTTACGCACAGCGGATTCTTGGCGCGGCCAGAACCAGCGCGTATTACGCGGTTTCGCCTTTTATCGGCACGGCGCTTTCTCTTGCGGTTTTCCGGGTTCTTCCGGGAACGCAGTATTTTGCCGCCCTTTTGCTTATGATGATCGGAGCGTGGCTTTCTTCCTGCGATGAGCCGCTTTTTAAAAAGAAAAAAGCTTAATAAACAAAACGGACCTTTGCGCTTTGCAAAAGTCCGTTTTTATTTTTAATATCCAAGAGTATCATCAAGAGAATCGTCGTTATATATCCAATCCGCAACGTTTACTATGCGGAATTTTCTTTCGTCATCGCGGATAACCACGTTTGTTATGCCGGCGTTTATTACCATGCGCTTGCACATACTGCAGCAGCTTCCGTTTTTAACGTAATCGCCGGTATCGCATTCTTTGCCCACAAGATAAAGCGTTGCGCCGATCATATTTTCTCTTGCGGCGCTGATAATTGCGTTTGCCTCTGCATGAACGCTTCTGCAAAGCTCATAGCGTTCGCCTCTGGGCACGCCAAGTTTTTCTCTGCGGCACCAGCCAAGGTCGCTGCAGTTTTTTCTTCCGCGGGGCGCGCCGGCGTATCCGGTAGAGATTATCTGGTCGTTTTTAACGATAATTGCACCGTATTTTCTGCGAAGGCAGGTGCCCCTTTCCAGAACGCTTTCCGCAATATCAAGATAATAATTGTGTTTATCTCTTCTTTCTTCTGCCATAGGGAACCTCCTTTTTTATTCCGCAACTTCCGCAAGGGAATTTTTGCGGACGGATTCTATTCCGTTTTCGCAGGAAGCTTTTGTTTTGTATCCTTCGGAAGCAAGAATGATTTCTCCGTTGCGTGCTTTAAGGCGGAAGCGGAATTCACCGGCCTTATCGGTATAAATTTCGAACTTGGGGTTTACTGCCTCTGCAACGGGTTCAACGGTACGGTCTTCAAGGTTAGCTTCCGGCGCGTTTTTGCGGACGGATTCTATGCCTTTTTCCATAGCCGCACGGGAAGAATAAACTTCGGAAGTGCCGATTATCTGGTTGTTTCCGGCAACAAGACGAAAGCTGAATCCGGCATCACTTTCTTTTACTGCATATTTTCCGTTACAGACGGGCTTTTCGTCCTCGGTAAGCTTTTTATAAAGCACGGAGAAAAATTCCACTGCTTCTTTTGCTTTTTCTGCGGTGGGTTCTTCCATTTCCTCGCAGGCCGCGGCGGTGATTTTTCCGGCATATTTATAAATGTCCTCGTCAAAATCCTCGTCTTCCGCAATGGGAGCGATACCCTCGTAAACGGTTTTAAAGAATTCCGCGGCGGTTTTTGCATCGGGTTCTTCCATTTCCTCGCAAGCTGCGGCGGTGATTTTTCCGGCGGCTTTAAAAGCATCTTTAACGCAGTTTTCTTCCCCGCGCAAAACAGAAATTTCTTTATACACTTCTTTCAGAAATCCGGCGGCTTTTTCTGCGTTTTCCGCGCCCAGTTTTCCGCTTTCGGAAAGGGTTGCGGCGGTGATTTTTGCGGCTGTTTTAAGAGATTTTTTATCGTATTCCATCAGGAAACCTCCTTTGCAGATTTTTACAAATATAATTATATGCCTTTGCACACAAGTTGTAAAGATAAAAATAAAAGGGGCGGAGATTTACCCCACCCTTGTATCAATTATTTATTCAAGCCGCAATACGCTTTCTTTTTTCAGTCCTTCCGCAATCCGGGCAGAAGTTCCGAACGAAAGCTTTGGCATAAAACCGCTTTCCATTTCTTCCGCCACCTCCGGAAGATACTTCCAGAAGCGCTTTGGCATATGGGTCATACGGCATTTTGGGTTATAACGGCTTGCAATGGCAATATGGCGGTAATAACTTTTCCAAAGGCTGCTGTAAAATCTGTCCTCGGTATCCGAAGGCAGCTCCAGGCTTTCTGCCGGAATAATCGCCGTTCTGCCCGGGGAATGAATAAGCGCCGCACCGTGCTCGGCATCAAAAATCATAAAATGCTCGTTTTTTATTCTGTCGCAGAAATAGTGTTTTATTATGGGCAGAACAAAATGTTTTGGGTGAATAACCGCCACAAGCGCGCCGTTGTTATCCGAAAAGCGGGTAAATTGGCGAAATCTTTCCGCTTCGTTTCCAACGGCGGTGCTCATTTTAAAAACCCTGCTCACGTCCTCATCGCCGATGTTTCCGCTTATGCTTTTCTTTTCGTTAAAAGCTCTCCAAATAAAGCGCATTATGGCGTTTTCTTTGCCCTCACCGTCAAAAAGAAAAGCTCTTTGCACCATATAAAGTCCGGTTTTCCCAAGTTTTTTCTCTGTTCCGGCAAGCACTCTTTTCGCGTGCTCAGAATCCGTTGCAACATAGTGTATTTTAAGCAGGCTTGGTTCCATATCGTCAAAAATCACAATATCCGCCGGCAGGGTCTTCATAACAAAAGCATCAAAAACTGCGGATAAAAAGCCTTCAAAACTGCCGTCATAAGCAAAAACTAAAATTCCCCCGTCAGACATTCTCTAAAATCCTCCCCTGTGAGCACCGGTTCAAAAAGCGAAAGCTGTTCCATGCCGTAATCCGTAAATCCGCCCATTCTGTTTGGCGAAAGAATGGACCATATCATCATTTCCGGTGTTTCCGGAATTTTTTGCATTGTTTTACCGTCGCAGGTTATAAACCACTTTGCTCTTTTGAGCACCACGCCCAGCCGTTTGAGCATATCAAAATCCAGCCTTTGGTTTCTGCGTGCCCGCACTATTCTTTTTGCGCCGGTAACGCCTATTCCCGGCACCCGCAAAAGCATTTCGTAATCCGCAGTATTCACCTCAACAGGGAAATCATCAAGATGGCTTACCGCCCAGGAGCATTTGGGGTCCACCTCCGGGTGTAACATCGGTTTTTCGGGGTCTATAATTTCTTTGGCTTCAAAACCGTAAAAGCGCAAAAGCCAGTCTGCCTGATAAAGTCTGTGCTCGCGCAAAAGCGGCGGCCTTGTATCAAGGCTTGGCAAAAGGGCGTCCTCCTGCAGCGGAACATACGCTGAATAATAAACCCTTTTAAGCCCGTATTTTTTATAAAGACTTTCTGTAAGATGCAGAATATGATAATCCGTTTCCGGAGAAGCCCCGACTATCATCTGCGTGCTTTGCCCTGCCGGAACAAACTTTGGCGTATGGCGGTATTTTACCAGATCCTCGCGGTTTTCAAGAATCCCCGTTTTTATAAGTCCCATCGGCTCCAGAATATTGTGTTTTGTTTTATCCGGCGCAAGGCTTAAAAGCGATTTTTCCGAGGGAAGCTCTATATTTACGCTTAATCTGTCCGCCAAAAGACCCAGCCTGTGGGTAAGCACCGGATCCGCACCGGGTATGGCCTTTGCGTGAATATATCCCGCAAAGCCGTATTCTTCCCTTAAAATACGCAAAACCTCTATCATGCGCTCCGTGGTCCAGTCCGGACTGCCCACAACCGCAGATGAAAGGAACAGGCCTTCTATATAGTTTCTTCTGTAAAACTCGATGGTGAGGTCCGCAAGCTCTCTGGGCGTAAACGTTGCCCGCGGAAAATCGTTGCTGCGCCTGCTTATGCAGTATTTGCAGTCATAAACACAAGCGTTGGACATAAGCACCTTTAAAAGGCTTACGCACCTTCCGTCCGCGGTAAAAGAATGGCAGCAGCCCGCAGGCGTGGAAGCGCCTATACGGCCATCGCTGCTTTTGCGGCCTTCTCCGCTGGAAGAGCACGAAGCATCGTATTTTGCCGCCTCTGCAAGAATGGCAAGTTTATCGAACATATCCATAATTTTTCCCCTTCAGACAAGTGCCGCCGCTATCGGGTGACGTATCACGGTTTTTCTTTTTTCTTCCGGAGTTTTTCTTGGGTCGGAAAGATAAATTTCGTGGTGCATCCGTTCATCGGAAAAATCGTTTTTGTAACCGTTCTTCTCTATAAATTTATCCATTTCTGCAACGCTTTTCGGCTCGCTGTCATAGCTTCCCATATGCATCATCTGCACGCAAAGTCCTTCTGCAACGGTAACAAATTCCGCCTTGGAAGCATCGATTTTCTTTTTTCTTTCCGCTTCTTTTTTTGCCCAGATAAAATCCTCTTTTGTAACAAAATCCGGCAGGCGAATTACTGAAATCCAGCAAAAATCCTTTTTTCGCAAATAATCAACGCCGTCTGTTCCCTCCATATACCAGAACCCTTCCAGCGGAGGCACAACGTATTCGAAAAAACCGTTTATTGTGTGCGGCCCTTTGTAACTCATTTTAAGGGTATAAGATATAGCGTAAAGAACTTCTATGGCGGCTTTGTATCCGCTTTCTTCACTGTTCGGATCACCTTTGCCCCTTATGGCAGCATAGTTCATCTGCGGAACTTCCACAATCTGCGGCAAGGCTTTTGGCAGATACAGTTCCTTATATTCCTTTTTGTAATCGAACGGCATAAAGTACACCCCGCTTCTTAAAATCGAACAAATGTTCTTTTTAGAATTATATTTTACTCTATGCCTGATAAATTTGTCAATACCAAAAACACACCGGCAAAAATTTACATAAAAACACCCTGCTTTATAAACAAAGCAGGGTGTTTTTTAAAATTCTATTTTGTATTTTTTAAGTGTTTTTGCAAGGAAAACCCCAAGTATTCCGGCGGTAACAAATTCGCCCGTTCCAACGGTCAGCATAAAAAAAGGAATACTTCCTTCCGCTCCATAAGCATAGCGCAGAACAAAAGGAACTATCAGCATATTTGCCGCAATGGTTGGAAGCGGCGCAAGATAAACGCTTTTTTTACGCAGAAACCAGGTTCCCAAAGCACCGATAAGCGATGCCAGACTTCCGAACACAACGTCCCACAAAACTCCGCCGGTAAGAATGTTGGAAATCATACAGCCGATAAAAAGCCCGGGCACTGCCGCCGGAGTAAACAGCGGAAGCACCGCAAACATTTCCGAAAGCCGGAACTGTATTACGCCGGAAGAAATTCCAAGCAGCGCGGAAAATTCCGTAAGCACCACATAAAGCGCGGCGATAACTGCGCTTTTGGTAAGAAAAGCCGTTTTGTTTTTTCTGTTATTCATTTTTAAAATCTCCTTTGGTTTTGTTTTAAGTGAGGAAGGCTTCGAACTCACTGGCTTTGTATTATAGCACTTTTTTTGCGGT
>SVNB01000037.1:0-7284 GCA_015067125.1 Oscillospiraceae bacterium | reverse complement strand
GAAGGCTAAAAACACCCTTCAGTCAGCTTCGCTGACAGCTCCCCTCAAGGGGAGCTAAACGGAACGGTCAAGACCGTTCCCTACTAAAAAACGGACGGCAGAGCCGTCCGTTTTTGGTTGTTACTTTATCAGTCTTCGGCAGAAGTTCCGAAATCAATGCTTTCTGCGGTAAAAAGAATTTCTTCGGAAGGTTTCCAGGTTGCAACATACTCTTCAAATTCGGTTTTATAGGTATCCGGAACAGGAGCATCTGCTTTGATAGTAAAGGAAGCGTTTTTGGAAATATGCTCGGTTGCGGGGTCTTCCACAAGTTTTGCAACAATTACAAAACGATAGTTGGATCTTGCGTTAAGGCCGTATGCAACGGTGCAGGTGGAAAGAGTGAGGATTCTGTCACTGGTATCCACTTCAACGTCATAATCATAGATGGAACGTCTTTGTGCTGCTTCAAGCATTGCCGCATATTCGTCTTCTGCGGGGTTTGGTTCAATATACCAAAGGGAACCGCCGTTCTTTTTATACCACTGGCTGAAGTTTTTGTTTTCTGCTTTTGCGTCGTTATAGAAAACAGCAAATACTTCCCATACAGTGTCTTCGCCCGGAAGAGTGAGATAGATATAAGGAGTTTTTTCCGCAAAAGAAGGATCTTTAAAGCTGAAAAGCTGAGAGAAAAGAGGACCCGTGGGGTCATCGTTTGCGTATTTAAGGTTTGTAAGGCCAAGGTCACTGTGACCAAAAATTACAGTGTTGCTGGAAAGCATATCGGCGGTTTCTCCGCAAATATTGCGGAAGTGAGTATAATACGCACCGTCGATCCAATAGGTATTGGGAACCTTGTTGCCAAGAATATCGCGCTTATCGTAAGGATAGCTCTTATCATAGCTGAAGCATACACCTGCGTCAACGTCTTCAAGGCCGGGAACATAAAGCCAGCCCATAACGTCGTTGTTTGCGGTAAAGGCCTCTGCATAAAGGTCTTTTCTGGTGGGAACTTCGATGGTGGGGTCTTCTTCTTCGGGTTCATCGCTTTCAGAAGGTCCGATTACGATTTCGCTGCCGGGCTGATCTGGAACATCGGGAGTTTCGTCTTCTGCGGAGCAGCTTGTTGCGGTAAGAAGAATAATAGCAACAAGAACAACAAGAAGAAGAATCGCTCCGCCGATAACAGCGCCTACGGGAAGAGAATTGAGCTTGCTCATAATTCCGCCGGAGGTTTTTTTCTTTTCATCTTTCGGGAACTGGGTTTCGTCCTCTTTTACTGCTTTGGTTTCTTTAACCGGAGCAGGTCTGGATTCTTTTACGGGTGCGGGTTTAACTTCTTTTTCCGGTTTTTCTGCTTTGGGTTTCTTTTCGGAAACAGTTTTTACACCTGCGGAAATACCTTCGCCTACGCTTTTGGCGCCTGCTGCGGCACCTGCAAGAAATTCGCCCACAAAACCTTTTTTCTTTTCTTTCTTTGCCGGTTTTCTGGGTTCTTCCTCTTTTGCGTTATCAACATAGCGCACCACTTTATGGGGTTTCTGCTCTGCGGGAACGTCGCTTTCGGGAGCGGGGATATCGTTCACAAAGTCATCATCGCTTATGTTGACGGAAAAGGGTTTCTTTTTCGGCATTTCTTCGCCGAGGTTCTCGGAATTTTTAAATTCTTCGGACATTGTATAGTTCATTCCTTTCCTTGGGCAATCTTCTACTAATACATAATAACATTAAAACGCCTTAAAAACAAGACGGTATTTATTAAAATACTATTAATATAGTGTATTTTATCCCCATTTTTGTTGCAGATTTTTTTAAAATTTTTTAAATTTTTTTAAATTTCCCGCAATGAGCTCCGCGGGAAAATCCCTGCATATTATTTATCCTCTTTTCCAAGCACGTCCCAGGGAGAAATTGTTCCCAAAAGCACGCCGTCCGGTTTTCCGTTAACGGTTACAAACGCCATAGAAAGCCGCTTGCCGCCGGAATAGGTCTGTTCAAAAATATCTTTAAGCTCGTCAACATACAAAGATTTTTTTATAAAGCGATAAACCTCGCTGTCGTGACTATCAAGGGCGATGTATTTTTCTGCCGCGGCAAAGCTATATTCTTTTTCGATCGGCTCACCTTTTCTGTCTGCCATAATATTAAGCAAAGAAACCGCGGTAAAAACGCCCGTTACCCTGCCTTTTTCATCAAGCACCGGAACATGACCGGAAGGAATTTCCTTCATGCGCTGCAAAGTATCGCGCAAAACGTCGGAAGTTCTTTTGTAAAAAAGCCGGCTTACAGGCACCATAATCTCTTCGCATTTTTTGCGGTTTTTAACGGAATTTATTGTTTTTTCCAAAAAAGCGATCATTTCTTCCGTTGGCTGTATGGGGTATTCGTTATCTATTTTTTGCTTGTGCTGAAGAAGATTGCGTACTTCCTGGCAATATTTTATTTCTTCGCGATAGTGACGGTATTCTTCTTTTTTAGAAAGAAAATTTGTTATGGAATCCCAATCGTTAAGTCCAAAGGTATCTTTAACGGCAGATTCCAGCTCTTTGAATTTCTGAATATAAATATCCGCGTTTGTCAAAACGTCTGCACCTCTTTTTTTCGGATATACGGATATTATAATCCACATCACCTTGCAAAACAAGAATAAATTGCAAAATGCCGGTTCGGAAAAAACAGGGATTCTTTTATAAATTACCGGTTTGTTAAATACTTCCCCTTGAGGGGAAGTGGCACGGCGTAAGCCGTGACGAAAGGGTGTTTGCTGTTTCACCCACTGGGCGCGCTTCGCAGGCCTTGCTCTCCAGAAAGGCTGCCTTCCGGGAATCCTTTTTTGCGGCGGGAGCAGGTGCCCTGAGTGGCAAATGGACGGCCACACAGGGCCGCCCATACGGTGCACTCAAATACCTCAACTTTCAACTAAAAAGTCCTTCCCGCAAAGGAAGGACTTTTTTGGGGTTATTCGGATTTTTCTTCCGGCGCTTTCGGTTCTTCCACCACAGGGATCGTGATGATCACCTTATAAAGATCGCCGTCAAGCATAAGTTCAAAAGTGCCGCCGCAAAGTTCCGTAAGAGATTTTGCTATGGAAAGTCCAAGGCCGTTGCCTTCGCTGTTGCGCGAAGCATCTCCGCGCACAAAGCGCTCCATAAGAGCATCTGCCGTCATATTAAGCGGATCTCTGGAAATGTTTCTTATGGTCAGCACCGCCCGCTCCTCGGCCCTGCAAAGGTCAAAATAGGCTCTGGTGCCCGGCTGGGCATACTTTATAATATTCTGGATAAGGTTATCGAAAACGCGCCACAAAAGCCTGCCATCGGTAAAAACTTTTATCTCTTCCTCCGGAAGATTTATCACGGGGAAGATTTCTGCCGTTTCCAGTTTTTCGGAAAACTCTCCCACGGACTGATTTACCAGTTCGCCGATGTTGAGCAGTTCTTTGTTCACCGCAACGGCGCCGGTGGTGGCTTTGGAAGCTTCCACAAGGTCTTCCGTAAGCTTTTTAAGCTTTGCGCTCTGGCGGTCGATGACCTCTATGTATCCTTTGGCGTTTTCGTTTTCTATCTCTTCTTTTTTAAGAAGATCAACGTAGGAAACTATGGAAGTAAGCGGAGTTTTAAGATCGTGGCTTACGTTGGTTATAAGCTCCGTTTTAAAACGTTCGCTTTTCATTCTGTCGTCCACGGCTCTGGACATTCCCAAAGCGGCACTGTTAAGGTTATACGCGTGACCGCGCAGCATTGGCCAGAGTTCTTTTGAATTTATGCGGTATTCAAAATCCCCGTTTGCAATGGCCTCTCCGCCGCGTTTAAGTTTTTTAAGCTGAACGCCGAACCACATGGCAATGCAGCTTCCGGCGACCACGGCAAAAAGTGCAAGAAGAACACCAAAAGCACCAATATTGTAATCCGTGGAAAGAAGTCCAAGAAAATAAATTACAAAGCTGTATCCGCCAAGCATAAGAACAAGCTTCCACGTAAGGCCGATATTGCGGCACACCCAGCGGATAAACCGCATAACAACGGAACAAATCTGCCAGATCATGGTATGGCGCCACCATTTTTTGGTTTTAAGATGTACGGAAATATTCATAATGCCAAGCAGCGTTACTGCGGTAAGCGCCGCAAGCAGTGCAAAAATCACCGCTATTTTAAAAATATCCGTATCTGCCCAGCGCAGTTCATAAAGCAGGTTAACAAGGGCAACAATGCCGAATCCGCAGGCCAAAAGCATAATATCAAGGTCAACAGAATTCATGCCCCGGTAATCCAGAACTCCGTCTTTATCATAGCCTGAGGCAGCGATAAGATATATGCAAAGAACCGTACAGATCGTAAAGGATATCAAAGCCGCATAAATCAAAAGCGGAGCCGCATCTTTAAGCATGGTAAAGGTTATATATTCGTCATAGCCGTCGCTCTGCGGATCCAGATCTTTTCTGATAAAACCGGTTATGGTATATTCTTCCACAACTTTGCCGCTGGAACTCACCTCCGTAAGAGGAAAATTTTCCACGACGGAAAGATAGCTTCCAAAGGCATCTTCAATATCGCCCGTTATGCTTTTAAGGGTACTTAAAACAAGGTTTCCGTCTTTGTCATAAATCGCATAGGCAAAGTTGCTTTCATCAAAATAAAATCTGTCGTTTTCCAGACCGGAAATATCGTTCCAATACACAAAATCGCAAACGTCTATAATCCTGTTTGTTACAAAATTGTGGCAGATATTACTGCCGGCAAAGGTGCTGTCTTTTCCAAAATACGCTCCTTCATCATAGGCAAGAGAAGCATAATACACCGAACCGATAAGTATTGGCGTAAATATGCATACAAGAACAAAAGCCAGAATTTTAAGAAAGAGGCTTCCGGTAACTTTTTTCATTTTTTGCCCTCCAGTTTATAACCTTTTCCCCATACTACTTTAAGATACCGTGGGTTTGCGGGGTCTATCTCAAGTTTTTCCCTAAGGTGGCGAATATGTACCGCAATCGTGCCTTCCGCTCCCAAAGGGTCGCTGCTCCAAACCGCGGAATAAATTTCTTTTGAAGAAAAAACCCTGCCCGGGCTTTCTATAAAAAGCTTAAGAATATCGTATTCCGTCGGAGTAAGCGCAACGGGTTCTCCGTTAAGGGTAACGCTTTTTCCGGCATCGTCAAGTTCTATTCCGCCGACAGAAAGGGTGTTTTCTTCCTCTTTTTTCTCCATTCCGCCAAGATAGGCATAGCGGCGCAGCTGAGCTTTTACCCTTGCAATAACTTCCAGCGGGTTGAACGGTTTTGTAATATAATCATCCGCACCGGCCGTAAGTCCAAGGATTTTATCGCTGTCTTCGCTTTTTGCGGTAAGAAAAATTACCGGAAGATTAAAGGTTTCTCTTAATTTCGCGGTGGCAGAAACGCCGTCCATCTTCGGCATCATAATATCCATAAGAACAAGGTGGATTTCTTCGGAAGAAACTATATCCACCGCTTCTTTGCCGTTTTCCGCTTCAAAAATGCGGTAGCCTTCGCCGGAAAGATATATCTTTAACGCGTTGCGGATATCTCTGTCGTCGTCACAAATCAGAATGCTGTACAAATTTCTCGCCTCCCGATATTATAATACCAATAAAAAATTTAAGAATAAAGTGGGAAAATTATTAACATTTCTTTAAGATTGCCGAATTTTGGCTTTTATTAAATAAAAATGCCATTTCGGTTACCTGTTAACCCTCATCCGTCACGCCTGCGGCGTGCCACCTTCCCACAAGGGAAGGCTGAACGGAGCGGTCAGGACCATTCTCTGCGGTGCTGCGGCAAACGGGCGGCCACGCAGGGCCGCCCCTACTTTCCGCTTTCAACTTTAAATGCCTTTTTGCGGGGCTTTTCTATATTATAGCAGAAAAACCCGCCTTGCGGCGGGCTTTTTTATTCCAATTTGTAATCAAGTTCGCCAATGGGCACAACTGGTTTTGGCGGAACGGAAAAATCATTCAGCTGTTTTTCCATAACGGCAACGCTGTGCCACTCCCCAAGCTTGTATCCGCTGTTTTTTCGCACTCCGATGGTTTTAAAACCGTATTTTTCGTGCATTTTTACGGAAGCGGCATTGCTTGCTATTATAAGAACATAGCAGATAACAAAATTCTGCTTTTCAAGAATATCCAAAAGCGCATCATACAGAACAGTACCTATTCCTCTGCCGCGGGCATTTTCGTCAACATAGACCGAAGCTTCCACCGTCCACTGATAAGCCGCCCTTGTGTGTTCCGGGCCGCCATAGGCATAGCCAAGGATTCTGCCGTCCTCTTCATAAACTATCCACGGATATTTTTGCTGAATTTCCGCAATGCGGTTGGAAAATTCCGGAACGGTCGGAACCTCATATTCAAAAGTTATGGCCGTTTTTTCAATATACGGGGCATAAATTTTTAAAATCTGCTCCGCATCCTCCGGCACCGCAAAACGGAGCCTTCCGTTTAATTTTTCTCTTTTCGTAACTGAACGCTCCTTATCAAAAGCTGGATTATAACAAGCGGCAAAAGGCACAAAAGCAGGATTCTTCCGGGTGCGGAAAGATCAACAAGCATAAACAGGTCTTCGAAAAGTTTAAGCGCCCCGAAAAAAATCGCCGTACTGCCAATAACGATTGCCGCTTTGAATTTATTAAGAGGCATACAGGAACAAAGCAGGGTAATAAGGCTTGCTGTTCCCGTATATACCGTGCAGATGGTCGAAGCCTCGTCTGCGGAAAGCCCGAGGTTTTCGCCTATTATGAGCACCGCCATTACTCCGAAAAACACCGTTGCCGCACCAAGAACCGCTCTTTTGAGCACGGTGCTCATAAAGTGCTTCGGCACCCGTTTAAAGTTTGGTTCCAGCGCAAGGAATATCCCCGGAATTCCGGAAGCCGCCGCCCCTATAAGGGTCATCTGTATCGGAACAAAGGGATAGGAATAGGGCGCAAAAAGAAGAGTTGCCGTAAGAGCAAAGGTGTATATGGTCTTCATAAGAAAAATCGAAGCCGCTCGCTGAATATTATTTATAACCCTTCGGCCTTCAAGCACCACTTCCGGCATGGCAGAAAAATCCGAATCCAAAAGCACAAGCTGTGCCGCATGGCTTGCGGCCTGGGCGCCGCTTGCCATGGCAACGCTGCAATCCGCATCTTTAAGGGCAAGAACGTCGTTAACGCCGTCGCCGGTCATGGCAACGGTGTGGCCCGCTTTTTGCAAAGCTTTGATTATAACCCGTTTCTGTTCCGGGTTCACTCTTCCGAAAACCACCGTTTTTTCCGCTGCGGCTGCAAGCTCTTCATCAGTCATGGC
>SVNB01000036.1 GCA_015067125.1 Oscillospiraceae bacterium | reverse complement strand
GCCGCGGACGTTTATACCCACATAACCGTTATGGGAGGCCTTGAAGAAGGCGTTGCGGCATACCACATCTGGGGCAACGTAAACTGCGAAAGTGCCGAAGCCATCTATGTTGTTTTCAATTCCACGGGCAAAGAAAAAGAAATCAATCTTCCCGTAGGCAAATGGAAGGTCTGTATAGACGGCGAAACCGCCGGAACAGAAACCCTTTATATTGCCGAAGACAAAATCACCGTTTTGCCCATAAGCGCCGTTGTTATGATAAAATAAAAAACGCAAAAAAAGATGCTTCGCAGGAAGCATCTTTTTTAATATCATAAAAGCGGCTGTTTATATACCGCAGTTTTCAAAAAATTCCGCAGTGATTTTTCCGTAGCGTTCCGGTTCCATAATATAGCTTATTCCGTGGGCGGCATCTTTAAAAGTTTCAAGGGTAACCATTTTGGGATTGGCTGCTTTTATTTTTCTGCTCATATCACAGGGTACAAAGCGGTCGGCTTCTCCGTGCAGAATAAGAATCGGCACCTTTGCATTTTTAACAGCTTCTTCCGCTCCGCCGCGGATTTTAAGATTACCGAAAATTCCTGCTCCAAGCTTTACAAAAGGCATGCCAAGCTTTGCCGGAATACCCATTTTTCCGCACTCCTGCCCTATTATTTCTTCCGGAGAGGAATAGGGGCAATCCGCCACAATGCACTTTACGCTTTGCGGCAAATCCAGCTCCGATGCCATAAGTACCGTTGCCCCGCCCATAGAAACACCCGAAAGAACTATCGGCACGCCTTCAAAACGTTTTGCGGCGTACTTTGCCCAGGCAAGGCAGTCGTATTTTTCTTTTATTCCAAAACAAATGGTTTTTCCTTCGCTTTTTCCGTGAGCACGCTGGTCTATCACAAGGGTGTTCTGCCCCATTTCTCTGGCAAGCTTGTTGCCGCCGCAAAAATCCCTTATGGCTGTGCCGCGGTATCCGTGAAACTGTATCTGTACCGGCGCGCCTTCTTTAACGTGATAGTACCTTCCGTAAAGGGTAAGACCGTCAAAGGATTTTATGCGCACTTCCTCAAACGGAATTTTTTCCATCTCATCAATAAGTTCAAGCATTATTGGTTTTCCCTTTGCGTACTGTTCGCTATTTGGAATACTGCGTATATTTTCTTTTCTGTGCAAAGAAGAATAAAAGGCTTTTCTGTATGCAAGGTAAGAAACCAAAAGAACTATCAGTAAAAGGGTTATCATATTCTGCCTCGATAAAAGTTTTTTATTAAATTATAGCACCGCTGTCAATTCAATGTTTCCGCAATAAACTTTTTATTTTACAAGCGGCAAAAAAGTGCTATAATAAATTTTATATTTTAAAACAGGAGGCGGAAAAATGAAAAAAGATTTTATTAAAGGAATCCGCGACGGATTCCCCATCTGCCTTGGCTATCTTTCTGTTTCCTTCGGTTTCGGAATTCTTGCCACGGGGCTTGGACTTTCTGTTCTTGCCGCAGTGGGAATTTCTCTTACCAATCTTACTTCCGCCGGGCAGGCCGCAGGTGTTGGCATAATCGCCGCCGGCGGCAGCCTTATAGAAATGGCCCT
Source organism: Oscillospiraceae bacterium (assembly GCA_015067125.1). GTDB lineage: Bacteria > Bacillota > Clostridia > Oscillospirales > Ruminococcaceae > UMGS1668. The sequence continues at coordinate 13,235 of SVNB01000036.1, read as the reverse complement.
TACCCAGTTTATCATAAATATAAGATATTCGCTGATGGGCATTTCGCTTTCTCAAAAACTGGACAAAAATTTTAATACCCTGCACAGGCTTATCGCTTCTTTTGGAATAACGGATGAAATTTTTGCGGTGGCAGTGGCTCAGCCTTCCGTTTCGCCTTATTATATGTACGGCCTTACCGTAATTTCTGCCCTTGGGTGGGTTCTTGGAACTTTTTTGGGCGCGGCGGCCGGTAATATTCTGCCTTCTTCCGTTTCTTCCGCTTTGGGCATTGTTCTTTACGGAATGTTCCTTGCCATAATCATTCCGCCCGCAAAGAAAAGCAAGGGCATGCTCACAGCAGTGTTGGCGGCAGCTGCTTTAAGCATCGTCTTCAAATACGTGCTCACGGCGGTTTCCGGCGGCTTTGCCATAATCATATGCGCCGTTCTTTCCGCGGCTTTGTGCGCCGTTTTGTTCCCTGTTGCGGACGAAGAAAAGGAGGCGGAATAACAAAGTGAGCATCATAATATATATTGCCGTTATGGCCGGAGTAACCTATCTTATCCGAATGATACCCTTTACCCTTTTCCGCAAAAAGATAAAGTCTCCGTTTTTTCGCAGTTTTCTTTATTATATTCCATACGCTGTGCTTTCTGCCATGACTATTCCGGCAATTTTCTTTTCCACCGGAAGCATCGCAACTTCCGTCATCGGAACGATCGTTGCGGTAGTTCTTGCGTATTTTAATTTTCCGCTTATTGCGGTTGCCCTTGCTGCGGCCGGTTCCGCTTTTTTTGCCGGTTTTTTCTTTTAAATAAAAGTTGAACTTTTTAGATGGAAAAATTCATAATTTAATGGTATAATATTTTTAAAAAGAAAGGCAGGTGAACAGCCCTGGAGGATTTAAAAGTTATAACCGCAAGCAATATAATAAATCTGCGCACGGCAAAAGGTTTTACCCAGGCAGAACTTGGCGAAATGCTAAACTATTCCGATAAAAGCGTTTCCAAGTGGGAAAGAGCCGAGGCTGTTCCCGATGCATACGTTCTTAAAAAGATGAGCGAAATTTTCGGCGTTTCTGTGGATTATCTTCTCTCTTCTCACGATGAATGGAAACCGCCGGAAGAAACAAATACCGAACGCGGTTACCAAAGCAAGGTGATCACCGCCATTGCCATTGCCGGCACATGGACCATTGCTCTTTTTATTTTTATCATCGGCTGGATTCTGGAGAAAACGTGGTGGCTTGTTTTTGTATATGCCCTGCCGGTTTCTCTTATCACCCTGCTGGTTTTAAATTCCGTATGGGAAAAAGGAAAAAACAACCGCCATATAATCTATTCCCTTGTGGCAAGCGTTTTTTTGGCTGTATATCTTTCTTTCATCTCTTTCAATCCCTGGCAGATTCTGCTTTTGATAATCCCGGCAGAACTTATTGTTTTTCTTGCGTTTAGGATCAAAAAACCGCATAAATAAGCCAACTCCACTCTGCGTAGAGTCCGTTTTTACGGATTCTACGTTTTGTTTTTTAAGAGTATAGTTCAAAACGTTGATTTCTTCCGGCCTTTTGGGTATGATATCTGCATCAGCAAAATCCAAAAAGGAGAAATACAAAAAAAATGTCCGATTACATTTTAAGCTGCTGTTCCACAGCGGACCTTTCCAAAGAACATTTTGAAGCAAGAGATTTAAAATATATCTGCTTCCACTATAAACTTAACGGCGTCGATTATGCAGATGACCTTGGGCAAAGCATTTCTTTTGATGAATTCTATAAAAGAATGGATGCCGGCGAAGATACCCAGACTTCTCAGGTAAACGTTTCGGAATACCTTGAATACTTTGAAAATTTTCTTTCTGCCGGAAAAGATATTCTTCATCTTACCCTTTCCAGCGGAATTTCCGGTTCCTACAACTCTGCGGTAAACGCCGCAAAAATTGCAAAGGAACGCTACCCCGAAAGAAAAATATATATTGTGGATTCCCTTGCGGCATCTTCCGGCTATGGCCTTTTGATGGATAAGCTTGCGGATCTGCGCGACGGCGGAATGGATATCGAAGAACTGCGTGACTGGGCAGAAGAAAACAAGCTCAGGCTGCACCACTGGTTCTTCTCTTCCGATCTTAAATTCTTCATCAAGGGCGGCAGGGTTTCCAAAACCTCCGGCGCCATCGGTACGCTGCTTGGCATCTGCCCTCTTCTTAACGTGGATAACGGCGGACATCTTATTGCCAGGGCAAAAATCCGTTCCAAAAAAAAGGTTATTCAGGAAATTGAAAAACGCATGGAAGAATTTGCAGACGAAGGCCTTGATTATTCCGGCAAATGCTATATGTGCCAATCCGCCTGTTATGAAGACGCAAAAGCCGTTGCGGATATTATCGAGGAACGCTTTGCGAATCTTAACGGTAAAGTAGAAATCAACAATATCGGAACCACCATCGGCAGCCATACCGGCCCCGGCACCGTTGCGCTTTTCTTCTGGGGCAGAAAGAGAGAAGACTAAAATGATTAAACTTTTTGCAGATACTGCTTCTAACCTTACTGTTGCGCTTAACAAAAAATATAACGTAAACATTATTCCGTTAAGCTACACCATGGACGGAAAAGACGTTCCCTATGACCTTGAAAAAGATTTTGACGGTAAGGCATTTTATGACGCCATGAGAAACGGTGCGGAAATGAAAACCTCTATGGCAAACTCTTCCGCTTTTTACGAAGCTTTTGAAGAAACCGTAAAAAACGGCGACGATATAATTTATATCGGTCTTTCCGGCGGAGTAAGCGGCACAGTTCGCGCGGCGGAAATTGCCGCAGAAGAACTTTGCGAGGCATACCCCGGCGCAAAAATCGCCGTTATAAATTCCCTTGGAGCAGGCCTTGGCATTGGTATGCAGGTGGTGGAAATTGCAAAACTTATAGAATCCGGCATGGGTTTTGAAGAAATTGTAAGAATTACCGAAGAACGCAAAAACCATATGTGCCAGTTCTTTACCGTTGATGACCTTACTTATCTTAAAAAAGGCGGAAGAATTTCCGGCGCAACTGCCGCCATCGGCACCCTTCTTAACATAAAACCGCTTTTGCGCGGCGATGAGGAGGGCCACATTGTTTCCTGGGGCAAATGCCGCGGAATAAACAAATGTATTCTGGAAATCGTCAAAAAATACGATGAACTTGTTCTGGATAAATCCGCCGACGTTATGATGATCCACGGCGATAACGAATCCGCCATAGATTTTCTTACCGAAAAACTGCGCGAGCACGGTTTTACCGGAAATACCACAGTAAATTATTTTGAACCCGTCTGCGGCTGCCACGTCGGTCCCGGTTCCATTGCGCTTTTCTTTTGGGGAAAGAGCAAATTATGAAAAGAACACCTATAAATGAACGTATTCTTCCCGGTTATACCCGCAGCGAAGAAATCGCAAATATGACCACCCACATAATCGGCGGAGGACTTGGAGTTGTTATTCTTGCGCTTTGCGTAATAACCTCCGCGCTTAAAGGCGATATATGGGGCATAATTGGCGGCGCTGTTTACGGATTTTCCATGATAGCGGTTTATACCGTTTCCAGCGTATATCACGGCCTTAAACCCTGTTTTGCAAAAAAGGTTATGCAGGTAATAGACCACTGCACCATATATCTTCTTATTGCCGGAACATATACGCCCATTTTGCTTTGCGCAATGCGCCCGGAATATCCGCAAATTGCGTGGATCGTTTTTGCATCGGAATGGCTTTTGGCCGGCCTTGGCGCGGTATTCACCGCCATAGACCACAACAAATACAAAAAACTTTCCATGGTTTTTTATATTCTTATGGGCTGGTTTATTGTGCTTTGCTTTAAACAGACCATAGAAGTGCTTACCCTTGCGGGAATGCTTTGGATACTCTTTGGCGGAATATCCTATACCATTGGCGCGGTGCTTTACGGCATCGGCAAAAAGAAACCCGTATTCCACACCGTTTTTCATGTTTTTGTGGTCATCGGCACTCTTTTGCAGGCCGCCGGAATTTTGATTTATGTACTTTAACAAAAAAAGACAGCCGGCCGGCTGTCTTTTTTCTTTGTTTTATTTATACTTTTTTGTATCGTATCTGTCGAACATGGAAAAAATGATGGATTTTCTGCGCTTTTTGGGTTTTCCTTCCTCTATGCGTTTTACTTCTTTTTTATAAAGCCAGTGACCGAAAAGACTGCCCAGCAGGCCAAAAAGTCCGTATGCAATAACAAGCGCCCAGTTTGTTTCGAAAAACAGGAACATAAACGGAACAAATATTGCCGCGGAGCAAATTCCGTAAACGGGCATAAACCCGTTTTTGGAAGAAACCACTCCGCCTACTATTGCGCAAAGCATCGGGAATGCGCCCCATTCCAAAAGCAGCAGCCGAAAAAGCTCTGCCGTGGCTTCGTCAAAAAGAAAAGAAAGCAAAATCCCGAAAACGAAAAATCCAAAAAGTATGGCCGCCGCCTCCGCAGTGGCTTTTATTTTAAGCTTTTCCATCAGACAATGGACATTTTTTTGATGACAACTTTTTTACTGGGGCTGTCATCGGGATAGGTGGGAACGGAAGCAACCGCGTCAAGAACTTCAAGACCTTCTACAACGTGGCCGAAAGCGGCATAGTCGCCGTCAAGAAATTCGCTGTCTTCGTGTACGATGAAGAACTGGCAGGAAGCGGAGTTCGGGTCGGAAGTTCTTGCCATGGAAATAACGCCGCGTTTGTGGCTGATGGTGTTCTGTGCCCAGCCGTTGGAAGCAAATTCGCCGTAAATTTCGGGTTTGCAGCCGCCGGTGCCGTTGCCTTTGGGGTCGCCGCCCTGAATCATAAAGCCCTTGATGATGCGGTGGAAGGTAAGACCGTCAAAAAATCCTCTTTCTACAAGTCCTTTAAAATTTTCTACGGTTTTGGGAGCAGCAAGCGGATCCAGTTCGATAAGCATGGAACCGAAGCCTTTGATATCAAGTTTGATCATTTTCATAATCCTCCTATTTTAAAATATGGTAATATAATACTATTTTTGGTGCCGAATGTAAAGCGTATTCCGGAATATAAACCTTGCGCCTTTATTTGCAAAAGCAGCGAAAATAAAAACGCGCCCGCTTTTATAAAACGAGCGCCGAAAAAACAATGTTTTTATTTCATATTCAGATCTTTTATAACCGCAAGAATATGTTCTGCCTGTTTGGGAGAAAGCTTTTCCAGTTCGCTTATAACCTCCTGCGCTTTTTGCGGAGAATTGGATTCCGTCCTGAAAAAATCCGCAGGTTCTATGCCAAAATATTCGCAGATATAGAAAAAGCCTGCCATAGATGGCATTGTGCGGTGATTTTCGATTTTGTTTATATAACTTTCGCTTTGACCAAGAGAAAGGCTCATATCCCTTGCAGAAACGCCCTTTTCCATCCGCAGCTGTGCAAGCCTTGCGGCAAACCATTCCATATAATCCATAAATCCACCTCCGGTATATATAATATAATGCCATGTATGCGGTTTTTTGTGGAATTTTAGGATTTGTTATCCTTGACTTATGGATTACAAAGATATATAATAGAGCAACAAGAGATTTTTGGTATATATCATTTTAAAAACCGCAGGTTTTTCTGCCATTTTTTACGCTATTGATATTTATTCCAAATCGTGCTAAAATAAATTTGCGACGCAATTCAATAAAGATAAAAAGTATAGTGTGTGTTTTTTATTCCATGATAAAAATGCATGCTCTGTTTTCGCATACTATACTTTGTATCGGAATTGTGTCGCAGCAATCGGGGCCATGCGTTTTTTATGCGCAGCTTCGGCTGCGCATTTTTGTTTTTCCGGAGGAGCATTTATGAAAAAACTTGCGCTGATTTTTGCTTTTCTTTTGCTGCTGTGCGGCTGCGTTCCAAAAAGGCCGCCAAAAGATTACCCCACCGAGCGTATGGAAAAGGCTTTGGATTCCGCGGAGTTTCACCTTGCTTCTTCTTATTTTTCATACAGCGGCCTTGTCGCTTTTCTTGAAAAAAGCGGATATTCCCCGGAAGAAGCCGCTTTTGCCGCAGAAAACTGCGGCGCAGACTGGTTTGAACAGGCTGCAAAATGCGCAAAAGAGCTTTTGGAGTTTTCTTCTTTTACAAAAGAAGCTTTGGTTTTTCAGCTTGAAATAAAAGGCTTTACCCACGAAGAAGCGCTTTTTGGCGCAGAACAAAACGGATATTAAAAAAGCACCCGGCGGGTGCTTTTTTTATTTCCAGATATCTGCATCAACGTTATAAAAATCATCAATAAGTATTTTGTTTGTGCCGTATTTTTCGCAAAGTTCAAGGTTTTTTGCGTTTTCCAGCACAAGGGCATCAATATCCACAAAGCCTTCCATCCGCCATTCTATCACGTTGGAAAAACGCTGGATATCGCGGTAGTTGCGGCGAATATAATTTTCCGTCATAACAAGGCAATATTCCTTTATGGCGGCAAGGTAGTTTTCGGCAAAACCCTTTTTCCAGTCAAATGGAATATAACAGCCTTCTATGATAAGATTCTGGTTGTTTTCTATGGCGGTTTTTGCCATTTCTCTTGCTATCGGCCAAAGATATTCCGTAAGAGCCTCGTCATCTTTTGGGGTAAGATCTGTGTTGCCGCTCCGGATCAGTCCCATTTTTATGTGATCAAGAGAAACATATGGGAAAGCATATTTTTCCAAAAGCTTTTGGGCAAAAGCGGTTTTGCCGGTATGAGAAGCCCCGAAAATAAATATTACCAAAAAAGTCACTCTCTTTCATAAACGCATTCGCCGCCGATAAAGGTTTTAAGCACCTTTGCTTCAAGAATTTCTTCCGGCGCAGCTTCAAGCAGGTTGCGGTCCATAATGATAAAATCCGCTTCCATACCTTCTTTTATTTTTCCGCGGATATTTTCGTCCTCTGTAACATACGCGCCTTCCGCGGTATAGGCATAAAGCGCATCATACACAGAAACCGCCTGCTCCGGAAGATACGGTCCCGCTCCCTCGCAGTCTTTTCTGGTAACGGCGCAGTAAATTCCGCGCATAGGTTTAAAATTTTCCACCGGGCAGTCTGTGCCAAAAGCTTCGTGCACGCCAAGTTCAAGATAATCCTTCCACGCATAGGAAGTGGAAGCAAGCTTTTCGCCCACTCTTTCTTTTACTATGTGCATATCATAATCTATAAATACCGGCTGAGTAAGGGCGATTATTCCAAGGCACGCAAGGCGTTTTACCTGTTCTTTTGTGGTTATCTGGCAGTGAACGATGCAATGCCTTGGCGAATATTCCGGCACGGCGTTTTTTGCGTTTTCTATGGCATTAAGGCACATTTCCATTGCGCCGGTGCCGATTGCGTGGATAGCCGCCGGAATATTGCGTTTCTGCGCTTCGAGCACAAAATAATTCAGCTCTTCCTGGGTATATATGGCAATGCCTTTCGTTTCCGGAGCGTCTGCGTAAGGCTCGCTCTGCAAAGCGGTTCTTGCGCCAAGGCTTCCGTCAGAAATAAGCTTTAAGCACGAAACTTTAAAGCTTCCTTCCCGCATTTTATAGTGTTCGTGAGAAAACCAGTCGTCCACTTCCTCTTTGGTCTGAGAAAGCGCCTGTTGGGCATAGTGAACTTTAAGTCTGCCGTCAACCGATGCTTTCTTAAGTTCATCAAGCAATTCATAAGCTCTGCCTTCCGGGGCATACTTCATATCGTCGGACTGTATTGCGGTTATACCCTGCTCAAAAAGATCAGCCTGGGATTCGAGCATCATTTTAACAAGTATGCTTAAATCCGGATACGGCAGCTTTGATTTTACTTCGTCAAAATAATTTTCTTTTATAACTCCGTTTGGATTTCCGTTTTCGTCAGTTTCGCAGAATGCGCCAAGTTCTTTTGCCTTTGCCGCATCAAGGCCCATAAGCTCCATGCCTTTTGTGTTGAGCACGCCCACGTGATAGCATGCCCGCATTATAAGCACCGGGTGCTCGCGGCTTATTTCATCAAGATCCGCAGCCGTAGGAAAACGCACTTCTCCTTCTGTAAAATAATCCTGGTTCCAGCCTTCGCCCACAAGCCAAAGTCCGCTTTCCCTATCAAAATGCCCGAAAGCTTTTTTCATTTTTTCCACTATGTTTTTTACGGAAAAAGTCCCCCATAAATCCACAGAAAGCTTTGTTTTTACGTAATGCAGATAGTGCATATGAGAATCATTGAAAGAAGGCATCACAAATTTTCCGCCGCAATCAAAAACCTTTGCTTTTTCCGAAAGCGCTTTTTCCGCTTCTGCGGTGCTTCCGCAAAAGATAAATTTTCCGTCTTTTACCACGGCGGCTTCTGCCATCGGGTTTTCTTTATCCATGGTTGCGATTACAGCGTTTTTAATTATATATTCCATACATTGCCTCCTGTTTATTCTGCCAAAAGGTCTTTTTTCTTTTTGGAACGGTTTGCTCCGAACGGAACAAGATGCGTTTTATCAAGGGCAAGCATCACGCCCGGCACAAGCACAAACTGAAGAACTATTCCCGGCAAAGCGTTTATAAACGCACCCGCAACAAACATTTCTGCGGTAAAACCATCTGTGCCGATTCCAAGCAAAAGAATCATCGCAAGGCCCCATATTGCTCTTCCGCCTATCATTGCGGCAAAAAGGCAGCGGTAAAGCGATTTTATGCAGTGCCAGCGGGCGTTCTGATAAAGATAACCGGCTATAAATCCGTATGCGGCAAGTTCAAACGCCATGCCCACCGCATCCGGAAAAAGCGGCGGCATAAAGAAAAGCATAGAACGCATAAGCGGAAGAACAAATCCCACCGCCGCGCCGTAACCTCCGCCGCAGATAAGTCCGCAAAGAAAAACCGGAATATGCATCGGCAAAAGCATTCTGCCTATCTGGGGTATCTGCCCCGTAAAAAACGGAAGGATAATTCCTATTGCAAGAAACATTGCGCTTAGCACAAGTTTTTTGATAAAACTGTTTTTCACAAAATCGCTTCCTTTTTTTCTTGACAATATGTTAAATATAATATAACATTATTTTTAAGGCATCTTCAATACGTGTTGTTCAACTTTGTAAAAAAGTACCAACAAATTTTATTGTTTTGCCCCGCCAAACAGGTTTTGGTTTATTGAACAAACACAAACAAAGGAATTTTATTATGGATTATATTCTGGATTTTCTTGCAAACAAGTTTTTTCTCACCGCAATGGCATCCTGGACTGTTGCGCAGGTTTTAAAAGTGATTATTCATGCCATAATAACAAAAACCTGGGATTTTTCCCGGCTTTTCGGCGACGGAGGTATGCCCAGCGGACATTCCGCAACGGTTTCTTCCCTTGCAACAATAACCGGGCTTTCTTATGGGCTTGGATCTTTTGAATTTGCCATAAGCCTTACCCTTGCCATAATAGTCTGCCACGATGCCATGGGCGTTCGGCGCGAAGCGGGCAAGCACGCAAAACTGCTGAATATTCTTGTGGATTCCTATGAAAAATTTTCCAAAAATGAACTTCCGGAAGTGGTTCTTAAAGAATTTGTGGGTCACACGCCCTTGCAGGTAACCACAGGTATTCTTCTTGGAATTATGTGTGCGTTTGCCATGCATTTTATTGTGTTTGCATAAAACAGCAAATCCCGTGCTCAAAAATGAGCACGGGATTTTTTTATTAATTATATGAGCACGCCGCCGCAATGATCAACCTCGTGCTGGATTATCTGTGCGGTCCAGCCAAAAAAGTTTTCTGTTTTTTTCTTCATATCCATATCCTGATATGCAACGGTTATAAGCTGAAAACGCTTTGTTTTTCTTGTTCCTGCAAGAGAAAGGCAGCCTTCTTCCGTTTCGTATTCGCCGGATTTTTTTATAATTTCCGGATTGAGCATCACGGTGTATTTTCCGTTGTTATCAAAAACTATTATGCGTTTTTTAACGCCTATCATATTTGCAGCCATGCCAACGCAGGCGGTTTTATTTGCTTCAACAGTATCCAAAAGGTCTTTTGCTGTCTGCAAATCCGCGGCCGTGGCCTTTTCTGATTTCTGCGCAAGAAACATGGGATCGTGTATAATATTTTTTACCATATCAAAAATGCTCCGTTTTTGTAAATAATCAATAACAGGCAATGCTGCTGTCTGTTCTGGATTCCGTTCCTCCCACAAGAGTACCGTTTTCCAGCCGGACTATCATCTGGCCGCGGCCAAAGCTTGGAGTATTTATATCCACCCGGATATTATGCCCCTTTTGCTGAAGAACCCTTGCAATTTCGCTGTTAAAAGAAGTTTCTGCCGTAACGGAATTATCCCGCATCCATTGCCATCTTGGGGCATCAAGCGCCTGCTGCGGGTCAAGGTGAAAATCAATATAATTCATCGCCACCTGAACATGCCCCTGGGGCTGCATATATCCGCCCATCACTCCAAACGGGCCAACGGCTTTGCCCTCTTTAAGAATAAATCCGGGAATTATTGTGTGATAGGTACGTTTTCCCGGCATAAGGCAGTTTGCGTCCTTATAATCAAGAGAAAAATCGCTTCCTCTGTTTTGAAGAGAAATTCCTGTTCCTTCCACCACAATTCCGGAACCAAAGCCCATATAGTTTGACTGTATATACGAAACCATATTGCCTTCTCCATCGGCGCAGCAAAAATATACCGTTCCGCTTTTCGGCGGTATGGAATGGGTATATATTTTTGCGTTTTCTTCTATTTCTTTTGCTCTTTCTGCACCGTATGCAGGATCTATAAGCGAGGTGTAGTCTATTTCCATTTTATCCGGATCTGTCACATAATGAAAAGCATCTGCAAAAGCAATTTTTATGGCTTCTATCTGTTTGTGACAGGTTTCGGCACAGTCTTTTTCGGCAAAATCAAATTCTTTAAGAATATTCAGTGCCATAAGTGCCACTATTCCCTGACCGTTTGGCGGAATTTCGCAGATTTCGTATCCGCGGTAATTCACCTTTATAGGTTCCACCCATTTTGCCTCGAACTTCGCAAGATCCTCGTACCGAAGATATCCGCCGAATCTGCGGCTGTCCGCATCTATTTTTCTTGCAATATCTCCGGAATAAAAAGCTTCCGCGCCGGTGGCACCTATGGCTTCGAGGGTTTTTGCGTGGTTCGGCAGTTTTATAATATCTCCGGCTTCAAAAGCTCTTCCTTCCGGGGCAAAAGTTTTAAACCATTCGTCAAATTCCGGCTTTCCCGCAAAAACTTCGAAATATCTTTTATATGCTCTTTGCCACATAATAGCAAGGTTCGGCGAACAGGGGTAGCCTTCTTTTGCATAGCGCACCGCCGGAGCCATATCCTCCGCAAAAGAAAGCCTTCCGAAACGACCGTTCAGTTCTGCCCAGGCTTTGGGCGCTCCGGGAACAGTAACCGGCGTCCAACCGAAAACCGGCATTTTTCCGCAGTTATCTTTTTTATCTGCAAGTATCGCTTCTATCGAAGCCGCCATCGGCGCAGGACCGCTGGAATTAAGCCCGTAAAGCTTCTGTTCCTTCGCGCTCCAAACAAGCGCAAAAGCATCGGAACCTATTCCGTTTGCGGTGGGTTCCGTTACCGTAAGGGTCGATGCCGTTGCAACGGCGGCATCCATTGCGTTGCCGCCTTTTTTAAGAACTTCCAGACCTGCGGCAGAAGCCTGGGGACTGGAGGAATTGACCATGCCGCCTTTTGCATAAATGGGGTATCTTCTGGAAGGATACTTCTGATAGGTGGGATTGAAAGGGGTTTTCAAGGCGTCCGCCTCCTTTTTTGTGATGCTTTAATTCTATCACTTTTTTTGCTTTTGACAACAGATTGTTTCTTAACGCACCAAAACGGTTGACAGATTTTTGATTTTTGATAATATTATAATATTATATATAATTAAAAGAAAGGAGCGTGCCGATGAAAACACTTGCTGAACTTTTTCTTGCCTTTGCGCGCATCGGCGGACTTACCTTTGGCGGAGGATACGCCATGCTGCCCATGCTGCAGCGCGAAGTGGTGGAAAACAAACATTGGGCAACAGAAGCCGAACTTATGGATTATTATGCCGTCGGACAGTGCGTTCCCGGTGTTATTGCCGTAAACACGGCAGTTTTTGTTGGCAGCAAGGTAAAAGGCCTTGCCGGAGCTGTTGCGGCTTCTCTTGGGGTAATTTTCCCTTCTTTGGCAATAATTATTGCCATTGCCGCGTTTATACAAAGTTTTTCCGAACTGGAATTTGTGCAGAATGCCTTTGCCGGAATTCGTGTAGCGGTTTGCGTGCTTATTTTTTCTGCCGTTGCAAAACTTTATAAAAAAGCAATAGTAGATAAATTTACCTTTATTCTTTTTGCGGCAGTTTTTGCTCTTTCTGTTTTTACAAAAATAAGTCCTATTCTTTTTGTAATCATTGCCGCAGTGCTTGGCATAATCGTTCACGTTTTCTTCCTTAAAGGAGGTAAAGCAAAATGATTTATCTTCAGCTTTTTTGGGAATTTTTGAAAACCGGTCTTTTTACAGTTGGCGGCGGACTTGCTTCTTTGCCTTTTCTTTATGATATTTCTGATAAAACCGGCTGGTACACCCACGCCCAGCTTGCGGATATGATCGCCATTTCCGAATCCACGCCCGGCCCCATCGGAATCAACATGGCAACATACGTCGGCTTTACCACCGCCGGAATTCCCGGTGCCGTTCTTGCAAGCCTTGGATTTATAATTCCCTCCATTGTTATTGTAAGCATCGTTTCCCGTTTTCTTAAAAAATTTAACGAAAACAAATTTGTAAAAGGTGCTTTTTATGGTTTGCGGGCGGTTTCTGTTGCGCTTATCTGCTCGGCGCTTGTTTCCGTTGTAAAAATCTCTCTTATCAACATTCCGCTTTTCGGCGAAACCGGCGCAATTTTTGATCTTATCAGCATTCCCGGAATAATTCTTGCCGGGGTTTGCTGGTTCATTCTTAAAAAATGGAATCCGCACCCGGTTTTCATTCTTGGCGGAAGCGCGGTCGTTGGAATACTCCTCGGTTTTGTCGGACTTATCTGATTTTAAAAAAATAAAACCTTGTCCGTTTCGGACAAGGTTTTATTTTTTTGCAATGAATTCTTCAAGCTGTTTATCTGTTCCCCAACCGGATTTTTTGAATTCCTCGAATTCTTCTTTGTTCATCCATTCGGGCTGCCCGCTCCATTGGCGGTCAACCGCTTCCTGCCAGGGAATTTTAACCGGGTCTGCCTCGAGGTAAGCAAAAAGCTCCTCGATGCCCTCTTTTGTTACATTGCTTATTTCAAAAACCCTTT
>SVNB01000035.1 GCA_015067125.1 Oscillospiraceae bacterium | reverse complement strand
CTTGTTGTAGCGCTCCTCCTCATCTTCGTAAAACCCTTCTGATTTTAAAATCAAAAATACTACGGAAAGATTGGTAACAATATGGAAAGCTGGCTTATAAAAATCGATGCCAGTCTTATCAGGCAGGTTATTATTCAGGGCGCTACGTTTCTTGCGTTCTTCGTTGTAGTAAAAGTTTTCTTTGCGGATAAAATCAAAGCCATGCTGGAAAAACGGCAGGAAGTTATTGAAAAAGACCTTGCCGCCGCAACAGAGGCAAAAGAAAACGCAGAAAAACTTGAAAACGAGTATGCGGAAATTATGAAAGGCGCGCATGATGAAAAAGCAGCCATCATTCATTCCGCCACCGAAGACGGCGAACTGATGAAGGAAAAAATAGTTGCGGAAGCCCGCGAACAGGCAGAAACCATCATAACCAACGCCAGAAAAGAGATTGACAGAGAACGCACGCAGGCAGAAAAAGAACTGCGTGATTCCATCGTCGATATGACCATCGACGCCGCAGAAAAAATTTCGGGAAAATCCTTTACCAAAGAGGACCATGCCCAGCTTATCAGCGAATCCATCTCCATGATCAAGGAGGTATAAGCTTATGAGCCTTGCGGTAAGAAGATATGCAGAAGCACTTTTGGATATTGCATTTGAAGAAAAATGCGAAGAAGAGGTTTACGAACAGTTTAAACTTTTTTATGACCAGATGAAGGCAGATAAACAGTTTAAACGCCTTGTAACCGAAAAAATTCTTTCTTCCGAAGAGCTTAAAGCAACCGTTTCCAAAGTTATGGAAGGCGGAAACACCTATCTGATAAGCTTCTTTATGACTCTTATCGACAGAAACCGCATGGAAGAAGTTGAGGAAATGTTCCTTGATTTTGAACGCGGATATAAAGAAAAGAAAAATATTCTGGAGGCAGAGGCCGTTACAGCCATAGAAATGACCGAAGAACAGACCGAACAGGTAAAAAGGGAACTCGGCGAAAAATACGGCAAGACCATCGTGCTCAAAACCTCCGTGGATCCTTCGATAATCGGCGGAATGGTTCTTTACGTCGGCAACGAAATGCTCGACGCTTCCGTAAAAGCCAAATTCGAAGGACTTAAAAAACAACTTAAAACTATTCAAATATCATAAAAGGGGCATGAAAAGTTAATGAATCTTCGACCCGATGAAATTAACAAACTGATCAAAGAACAGATCAGAAATTATGAAGGCCGCCTTGAAACTACTCAGTTCGGAACTGTAGTACAGATAGGCGACGGTATCGCAAGGGTTCATGGACTTGACAACGCAATGGCAGGCGAGCTGATCGAATTCCCCGGCGAGGTTTACGGCATGGTCCAGAACCTTGAAGAGAATAACATCGGCTGCGTACTTCTTGGCGATGACAGCAATATCGTCGAAGGAGATAAAGTTCGCTGCACCGGAAAAATCGTTTCTGTTCCGGTAGGCGAGGCCATGATAGGTCGAGTCGTAAACGCTCTTGGCCAGCCCATAGACGGCAAAGGCCCGATACTTGCAGAAGAATATCGCCAGGTAGAGAAAAAAGCCCATGGCGTTATAGAAAGAAAATCCGTGGACAGCCCGCTTCAGACCGGTTACAAAGCTGTTGACAGCCTTATTCCTATCGGCCGTGGCCAGCGCGAACTTATCATCGGTGACCGCCAGACCGGTAAAACCGCTCTTGCGATAGATACCATCATCAACCAGAAAGGCGAAAACGTTATCTGCATTTACGTTGCCATCGGCCAGAAGGCTTCTACCGTTGCGCAGATGGTACAGAAGCTTACCGAAGCCGGAGCTATGGAATACAGCATTGTTGTTGCTTCCACCGCTTCCGAAAAAGCGCCGCTGCAGTATCTTTCTCCCTATTCCGGCGTAGCCATTGCGGAATACTTTATGGACCAGGGCAAAGACGTGCTTATCGTTTACGATGACCTTTCCAAGCATGCGGTTGCATACCGTTCCATGGCGCTGCTTCTCAAACGTGCACCGGGCCGTGAAGCATATCCCGGCGACGTTTTCTATCTTCACTCCCGTTTGCTTGAAAGAGCGGCGAAGCTTGAAAAAGGCGGTTCCATCACCGCTTTGCCTATAATCGAAACCCAGGCAGGCGATATTTCCGCCTATATTCCGACCAACGTAATTTCCATCACCGACGGCCAGATCTTCCTTGAAACCGACCTTTTCAACCAGGGCGTTCGTCCCGCGGTTAACCCGGGTATTTCCGTTTCCCGAGTAGGCGGTTCCGCACAGATCAAATCCATGAAGAAAATCGCAGGTCCTCTTCGTATCGAATATGCGCAGTACCGCGAACTTGCTTCTTTTGCGCAGTTCGGCGCAGACCTTGATAAAGAAACCAAAGCCCAGCTTGAAAAAGGCAAACGCATTGTGGAAATCCTCAAACAGGACCAGTACGCTCCCATGAGAGTCGAAGACCAGGTCCTCATCATCTTCGCGGTTTCCGATAACCACACCAACGATATCGCCGTAGAGGATATCAAGCGTTTTGAAAAAGAGCTTATCGAATTTGCAAGATATCGCTATCCCGAACTTCTTGAAGAAATCAAAACCACCAAAAACTTTGATAAAGACCTTATGGCAAGAACCGCAGCGGTTGTTGAAGAATTCAAGGCGACCTTCAAAGCAGAAGAAAACAAGTAATGCAGAGGTGTATTTATGGCTGACTCGATGCGTGACATAAAAAGACGCATAAAAAGTGTCACTTCCACAAAACAGATCACTCACGCCATGCAGCTTGTTGCAAGCGCAAAACTCCGCAACGCAAGAATGAAGGCCGACGCAAGAAGAGCCTATACCAATTACGTTATAGAAACCATGCACATGATTGCCGGTGCCCTTGAAAGGGAAGAACCAAACGCTTTTTTAAAGCCCAACGGCTGTAAAAAAGACCTTTATATTGTTGTTACAAGCGATAAAGGTCTTGCGGGCGGTTTCAACTCCGGTCTGCTTAAATTCACCGCCGAAGCGATGAAGCAGAGCGAGGAATGTGCGGTTATGGTTTCCGGCGCAAAGGGCCTGGATTACTTCCGCCGCAGAAATTACGAGATACTCGGTTCCTATATCGGCGAAAGCGACGAGGCAAACTTTGCGGTTGCAAGCCGCATAGGAAAAGCCGCCACTACCCTTTTTCTTGACGGAAAGGTGGGCAATATCTATATTATGTATAACCGTTTTGTTTCTGTAATATCCCAAAAGCCTACCATGATAAAACTCATGCCGCTTTCCATAAAAGAAATGGAAAACAAGGCCGATGAGATAGATACGGAAACTGCCACCGGCGAATATAATCCGGAAAGCGGACTTTTTGGCGATGCGGCGGTAAAAAACATGATTTTTGAACCCAGCGCGGCATATCTTGCAAACAGCCTTATTCCTTCTTACGTTGACAATGCGGTTTACGGCGCACTGCTTGAAAGCGCCGCGGGCGAACTTGCCAGCCGAAGAATGGCTATGGAAAACGCAACAGACAACGCTGACGAAATTATCGCGGATTTAAGCCTTGCGTATAACCGCGCAAGACAGGGTGCCATTACCCAGGAAATCACCGAAATCGTCAGCGGCGCCAACGCCATTGGTTAAGGAGGTCTGTTACGATGAGTGATAAAACAATTAATTTAAAAGTAATAACCCCGGTAAGCGTTCTTTTTGAGGGTGAAGCAAAAAGCTTTATTGTAAAAACCAGAGGAGAAGTCGGCGAATTTGCCGTTCTGGCAGATCATATTCCCATGACTGCTTCCATAGGAATCGGCACTCTTCTGATAAATCTTCCGGACGGAAGCGAAAAAAGAACCACCCTTTTCGGCGGATACTGCGTTGTGCAGAACAACAATGCTGTTATTATTGCCGAAGCGGGCGAAAAGCCGGAGGAGATAGACTTTGCGCGTGCCGAAGAAGCAAAAAAACGCGCAGAAGAACGGCTTAAAGGCGGCGAAGGCCTTGACAGAAACAGAGCGGAACAGGCTCTTTACCGTTCCATTGCAAGGCTGGAACTCTATAAAAGCAAATAATCAGGGAGGGATACGAATTCGTGAACAATATTGGTAAAATCGTTCAGGTTATCGGCCCGGTCGTTGATATAAAGTTTGAGGAAGGCGAGCTTCCCAAACTTAACGACGCAATAGAAATAGATAACCATGGCGCACGCCTTGTGGTAGAAGTTGCACAGCATATGGGCGATAACGTAGTCAAATGCATTGCGATGGATTCCACCGACGGCCTTAAACGCGGTCAGGAGTGCGTCAACACCGGTGCTCCCATTACTGTACCGGTTGGAAATATAACCCTTGGAAGAATGGTAAACGTGCTTGGCGAAGCTATTGACGGAATCGAAATGGATACCGCCGATTGCCCCAAAGCTTCCATTCATCAGCCCGCACCAACTTTTGCGGAACAGAAAACCGAACCGGAAATTTTTGAAACCGGTATCAAGGTCATCGACCTTATCTGCCCCTATACCCGCGGCGGTAAAATCGGTCTTTTCGGCGGAGCGGGCGTTGGCAAAACCGTTCTTATTCAGGAACTTATCAGCAATATCGCTACCGAGCACGGCGGTATTTCCGTATTTGCCGGCGTAGGCGAGCGTACCCGCGAGGGCAACGACCTTTATTACGAAATGAAGGAATCCGGCGTTCTTGCGAAAACCGCCCTTGTATTCGGTCAGATGAACGAGCCTCCGGGCGCAAGAATGAGAGTTGCTCTTACCGGTCTTACCATGGCAGAGCACTTCCGTGACAAAGAGGGACAGGACGTTCTTCTCTTTATAGATAACATCTTCCGTTTCACCCAGGCAGGTTCCGAAGTTTCCGCACTTCTCGGACGTATGCCTTCCGCAGTAGGTTACCAGCCGACCCTTGCGACCGAGATGGGCGCTCTTCAGGAGCGTATCACATCCACACAAAAAGGCTCCATAACCTCTGTACAGGCTGTTTACGTCCCTGCGGATGACCTTACCGACCCGGCACCGGCAACCACCTTTGCGCACCTTGACGCAACCACCGTTCTTTCCCGTTCCATTGCGGAAAAAGGTATTTATCCCGCAGTTGACCCGCTGGATTCCACTTCCAGAATCCTTGACCCGAACGTAGTTGGTCAGGAACATTACAAAACCGCCCGTGCCGTTCAGGAGATTCTTCAGAAGTACAAGGAACTTCAGGATATCATCGCCATTCTTGGTATGGACGAACTTTCCGAAGATCAGAAGCTTATCGTTTCCCGTGCAAGAAAGATAGAAAGATTCCTTTCTCAGCCGTTCCACGTTGCGGAACAGTTCACCGGCATCGAGGGCAAATACGTTCCTCTTTCCGAAACAATTCGCGGCTTTAACGAAATTCTTGAAGGCAAACACGATAACCTTCCGGAAGGCGCGTTCCTCCTCGTAGGTACAATTGATGACGCCGTTGCAAAAGCAAAGGCAATGGCAGAAGGCAACAAGTAATAAAATATAAAAAAGGGCACTGCGGTGTCCTTTTTTTGTTTGTAAAATAATCAATTACAGTTTACAGTTCGTTAAAAAATTGTTAAAAACAGGGATTTGAATAAGTGATAAAATAAAGCTGTTTAAAAAATGAACAGTAAGGAGAAGAAAAAATGAAGATTTTATCCGTGCTCATGGCTTTGGTGCTCGTGCTCACGCTTGGAGCCTGCGGCGTTAACGAACCTGCAGAAAGGGAAGACCCGAAGCTCCCCGAAATTATAGAAAACGAAGAGCAGACCGAAAATCCTTACGAAAACGCTGTTGAAATAGTCTTTTCCGAAAAGGAAGTTGCCGTTGAAGGAAAACCGGCGGAAGAAAGCGGCTGCGTAACAGTCGGCGGAGAAATTATTTATTATCACGATATGGATGTTTACCCCAGCGGAAACCCTTACGGCGAGGGTGAGGAAAGCGATAAGCATACAGAAACCGAGGCTGCGGAGCATACCCTTGTTACTATAACGGAACCGGGCGAATATATTATAAGCGGTTCTTTAAAAGGCCAGCTTGCGGTGGATCTTGGCGAAGAAGCGGCAGAAGATCCTAACGCAAAGGTAACGCTTGTTTTTAACGGCGCGGATATTACCTGCGAAATCGCGCCGGCGGTTATATTTTATAACGTATATGAATGTGCCGATGCGGAAAATCCGACCGGAAACGTAGATACCTCCGATGCGGGCGCAAACGTGATTATTGCAGACGAAAGCGAAAACAACGTAAAAGGCGCAAACGTTGCAAAAATTTATAAAGATGACAGCGAAGGCAAAAAACTCCATAAATACGACGGCGCGTTTTATTCCGTTATGAGCATGAATATAAACGGCGGAGAAAAAGGTACCGGCGTGCTTAATATAGAAGCGAAAAACGAAGGCCTTAACAGCGAAATGCACCTTACCGTAAACGGTGGAAATATCAATATTACCGCGCAGGATGACGGTATAAATACCAACGAGGACGGAATTTCCGTAACCACCATAAACGGCGGCGCCCTTGTGGTAAAAGGCGGACTTGGCGCAGAAGGCGACGGAATTGATTCCAACGGCTGGCTTGTTATAAACGGCGGTGCGCTTTATGCTTCCGGCAGCGGAAAAACCGGCGATGGCGGTATAGATGCGGATATGGGCATAGCCATAAACGGCGGCACGGTTGTGGCTTTTGGCAGCAGAAACGATGCGGTACAGTCCGGAGGCCAGACCTGTGTTCAGTTGAGTTTTGCATCTTTAAGAAGTGCGGGCAGCCTTGTGGAATTTGTTGACGAACAGGGCTATGGCATGATGGCGGAAAGCGACAGGGAATTCCAGAGCCTTACCCTTTCCGGAGAGAACCTTGAAAAAAACAAAGCCTACAGACTTTATGTTAATAATGTTCTTCAGGAATATTCCGGCAGCGGAAATGCCGTGATTCCGGGAATGGGCGGATTTGAAGGAAATTTTGGCAGAGAAGAAAAAAACGCCTTTAATATTCCGGAAGGATTTGAAGAATGGCTGGATTCCGCGGAAGATATTCCGGAGGATATAAGAAAATGGCTTGAAAACATTGCAGATATGTCCGAAGAATTTGGAGGAAGAATACAGCCCGGCGCAATAATGCAGGGCGAAGGCGCAATGCCGCAGATGCCCCAGGCCGGAGAAGGCGGTATGCAGATGATAGGTCAGCAGAAAGAACCTCCGGAAGCTTTGCAGGAGGAAAAAGAGCAGAATGCCATAGGGAGCATTAAACTTACGGAAGTTTATCCCACAGAATTTGTGATTACAAACGAAGAATGGAGCTTTTACGGAATAAGCGATTCTGCCTATGAAACAGGAAAAACCAGAGTGACTTTTACCGTTGACGGAAAAGATACTTTTGATGACCTTGAAGAAGGAAAACTTCCGGGAATAAGATCCATAGAATGTTCCAAAAATATCGGCAGCGAAAATATTCAGCTTACCCTTGAATATACCGGAAGTTCCGAAGAGATAACCGTTTCAAAAATTTGTTTGCTTTCTGATGGATATGACGCGGTAAACGAGCTTTTTAAGGGCCTTGAAGCGGGCGAATATCGTTTTACCGCAGCGGTGGATTCTGGAAACAAAGAATATACAGGTTCTGTTTCTTTTGATTTTGTTGTAAAACAGGCAAATTAACAATTTGTTTTGATATAAACCCTTGAAATATTATTTATTAGGATATATAATATATATTTGTCATGCTGTGCCGAATATTTTGGCGCAGTGCTAATATAAAAGCAAGGATGGTTCTATTTATGAGCGAAAAATCTAACAAAAAAAGAAACTATACCATTGCGAAAATAGTTGTTGCACTTTGCGTTGTGCTTTGTGTTGTTCTTACTGTTTTCGAAATGGGCTTTACCTATCGTATGCTTAAAGCGGCAGAGGTTGACGGTACCGAATATTCCGTTGCGGAATATAACTGGCTTTATACCAACAGCCTTTACGAGGTTTATAACAACTATTACCAGAGCTATGGCGAGCTTGCGGCATACTTTATCAATCCACAGATGCCCCTTGACGAGCAGCAGTATTCCGAAGAAGAAACCTGGGCGGATTTTATTAAAGATTATACCGATTCTTCCCTTATCAACATAACTACTCTTTATAACGAAGCTGTTGCAAACGGTTTTGAACTTGAGCAGAGATATTATGACAACATTGATGCCGAATGGGAGGCAATGGGCGTTACCGCAAAGGCTAACGGAGTTTCTGCAAACGGATACGCTGAAGCAAGCTATGGCAAAGGCGTTAACGAAGAAGTATTCAGAAGCATGTACGAACGCTATTATACCGCATATACCTATGCGGAACAGGTAAGAGACAGCGAAGAAGCAACCTCCGCAGAAATTGATGAATACTATTCCGAACACGCAGAGGATTTTGATTCCGTTTCTTATAAATACTATTATATTGATGGTTCCGCAGAAGAAGGCGAAGATGCAGAAGCAACCATGAAGGCTGCAAAAGATGAAGCCGCAGAAATTGTTGCTGGAACCAAAGAAGTTACCTTCAGCGAATATGATTACAGCGTAAAAGCAAACATCAGCTCCCTTTATGCAGACTGGCTTTTTGATGAAGCAAGAGTTGCAGGCGATAAAGAGGTTTTTGAATCTGAAACCGCTGTTTATGTTGTTGAATTTGTTGAAAAGAATGACCTTCACTATAACACCGTTGACGTAAGACATGTTCTTGTTGCTCCGGAAGATTCTTCTAACGAAACCGCATGGCAGACTGCTCTTGCAGATGCAGAAAAATATAAAGCGGAATGGGAAGAAATGGGCGCAACCGAAGAAGCCTTTGCAGAAATTGCTGCAAAATATTCCGTAGATAGCTCTGCTGTAAACGGCGGCCTTTATGAAAACGTATTTAAAGGCCAGATGGTGGACGAATTTGAAGACTGGTGCTTTGATTCCGCAAGAAAAGCCGGCGACAGCGACATTGTAAAAACTTCTTACGGATATCACATTATGTATTTCTGCGGAGAAGCAGAGGAATTTTACAGCTATGCAGTAGAAGAATCCATCAAAGATGAAAGATACAGCGAATATGTAACTGCGCTTGCAGACGAAGCCGAACTTACCGAACTTTTCGGAATCAGATTTGGCGGAAAACATTATAACTGATTTTTATAAATTAAAAATATCGGGACGGTTCTGCTAAAGAACCGTCCCGTATTTTGAAGATGCGAAAGGATACTTGTTATGAAAAAAATAATTGCGCTGCTTTTGGCAATGGTGCTTATGGCCGGTGTTTTTACGGGCTGTGCAAATACAGAAGAACCCGCTGCGGAAAATAACGCTGTTCTTAGAATCGGCGATAAAGAATTTACTCTTAATGAATTCAATTTTATGTATATCGGCCTTTTTAACCAGGTTTACAGCAACCTTGCTTCTTATTACGGCGATTATCTTTCTTCTGTTGTGGATATTACCAAACCACTTGAAGAGCAAATGATTGACGATACCACCACCTGGCACGAATATATTGTTGATTACAGCCTTAACAGCCTTCTTACAAACACCGCTGTTTATGAAGCTGCCATGGCTGATGAAAGCTTTTCCATTCCGGAAGATATGCAGCAGGATCTTGATACCCTTGAAGAACAGATGACCTCTGTTGCGGAAGAAAACGGATACACCCTTGAAGAATACATTGGTTTTATGTATGGCGAGGGAATGGATTTTGAAAGCATTCTTAATATGACAGAATTCCAGTATATTGCATACGCATATCAGGATCAGTATTACAATGCAATAGAAGTTCCGGAAGAGGAAATGAAGGCATATTACGAAGAAAACAAAAAAGATCTTGATACCGTAAACTTCCGCTATTATTCCGCAATGTATTCTGATGAAGAAGGCGCCCTTACACAGGAAGAAGCAAAAGCACAGGCAGATGCCCTTGCAGAAGTTCATACCGCGGAAGAATTTAACGCCCTTGTATATAGTTTTGTTGATGAGGACCTTAAAGCGTATTTTGAAGAAGGCGACGCGACCCTTTTCCCCGGAGCGGGATATGCGGATACCGGCATTGACGAAGTAAGCGAATGGCTTTTTGACGAGGCAAGAAAACAGGGCGATACCATGGTGCATTTTGATGAATCTGTGGGAAGCTATCTTGCTATTATGTTTGAAGAACGCGTAAGCGCGGATTATAATTATGTTGATGTTCGCCACGTTCTTGTTATGCCGGAAGAAGCAGAGGACGGCACCAAAACCGAAGAAGCATGGACCGCGGCAGAAGCCAAAGCGGCAGAAGTTCTTGCCGAATATCTTGAAGGCGAAATGACCGAAGAAAGCTTTGCGGAACTTGCGAAAAAATATTCCGAAGACGGCAACGCAGCCACCGGCGGACTTTATGAAAACGTATATAAGGGCCAGATGGTAACGGAATTTAACGACTGGTGCTTTGACCCCGCAAGACAGGTTGGAGATACCGGCGTTGTAAAAACAAGATTTGGTTATCACGTTATGTATTTTAACGGCATTGGCGACAGCGGCATTGCGGATTCCGTAAAACCCATTCTTACCGAACAGTATTTTAATGAATGGGTAAGCGGACTTTGCGCTGAGTATTCCGCTGAAGAAACAGAACTTTTCTCTGCCGTAGGCGGAATGATTGATGATATTGTTAACGCGGCAAACGCTGCGGCAGAAGAAAAAGCCGCGGCAGAAGCAGAAACCGGCAACGTAACCAACGAAGAAGTTGTGGGTTCCGAAGGCGAAACTTCAGAAGAAGAAGCTTCTGCGGAAGGCTGATAAAACCGTATAAAAAAGCCTGCCGGCCGGCAGGCTTTTTTTGTGCGGAAAAGCAGAAACAAAATTTTTTGTTTATATTGCAAAAAACGCAAAAAGGGTGTATTATTGCAAACAGTGTTTTAATCGGGAGGACTTTTTTTATGAAAGTCGTTAGTTTTATAAAAAGAAATACGGTTTTTTGCGTGGCGGCGTTTGCGGCGCTTTTAACCTGTTTTTTTGTTCCGCCGGATGCGGAATATCTTTCTTATTTTGACTGGCGCACCCTTGCGTGCCTTTTTATCACCCTTGCAGTGGTATGTGCCCTGGGCAACGTAAAATTCTTTACCATTCTTGCCAGAAAGCTTGTTATGGTTGCAGGCAACCTGCGGGGACTTTTTTTGATGCTTGTGGTTATAACTTTTATAGGTTCCATGATAATCGCAAATGATATGGCGCTTATAACTTTTTTGCCGCTGGGATATTTTGCTCTTTCTGTCGGCAAAAAAGAAAAATATATGGCATACCTTTTTATTTTGCAGAATATTTCCGCAAACCTTGGCGGAATGCTGACGCCTTTTGGCAACCCGCAGAATCTTTACCTCTATTCTTTTTTCGAAATTCCGACAGATGAGTTTGTTTCCATAATGTTTCCGCCGTTTTTGCTTGCCATTGCAATGCTTGCGCTGGCGTGCTTTTTGGTAAAGCCGGAAAAACTGCATATTGATGAGGAATTTCCGGAAAAATTCCATACGAAAAAGACTTTGCTTTATTTTGCGCTGTTTTTTCTTTCGGTGCTTATCGTTTTAAGGGTAATGCCTTTTTGGGTGGGACTTCTGATAATACCGGCGGTGCTTTTCTTTGTGGATAAAGACGCTTTGTTGGAAGTGGATTACGGCCTTTTGGGAACGTTTTTCTTCTTTTTTGTTTTTTCCGGAAACCTTGCAAGAATAGATGCCGTTAACGAATTTTTCTCGATGCTTCTGGAAAAAGATGCCCTTATTGTTTCGACCCTTTCGTGCCAGTTTATCAGCAACGTGCCAAGCGCGATTTTGCTTTCTCAGTTTACCAATGATTATCATTCTCTTTTGCTGGGCGTAAATATAGGCGGTACGGGAACGCTTATTGCTTCTTTGGCAAGCCTTATCACGTTCAGCGAATTCAGAATACTTTATCCGGAAGAAAGCAAAAAATATCTTGGAATGTTTACCGTTATCAACGTGATTTTTTTGGTTGTGATGACGGCTGCGGCAAAAATATTCTTTATATAAACCGGAGGTTTTTTAGATGAAGCCATCTGCGATTGTTTATACTTCCAACACGGGTTTTACCAAAAGATATGCCGAAATGTTCGGAGAAAAAACCGGGCTTTGCATATATTCCATGGAGGAAGCGAAAACGCGCCTTGAAAAAGGCACAGAAATTATATATTTTGGCTGGCTTATGGCCGGAAGCGTTGCAGGTTACAAAAAGGCCGCAAAGCTTTATGATATAAAAGCGGTTTGCGGAACAAGCCTTGCGCCAACCGGAACGCTTGTTGAAGCTATGAGAAAAAGCTGCGGACTTTCGGAGAATTTTCCGGTTTTTAACGTTCAGGCGGGAATGGACCGCGCAAAGCTTAAAGGCGGTTACGGCTTTGGCATAAAAATGCTGATAAAAATTATGTCCAAAAAGAAAAACCGCACGGCGGAAGATAACGCGATGCTGGAACTTCTTATAAAAGGCGGGGATTATGTCTGCGAAGAAAATCTTGCCGGAATTTTTGATTGGTATAATAGAATATAAACAACAGCCGCTTCCGTTTTTCGGAAGCGGCTGTTGTGCTTAAATATTTAATTATTGTCGGACCATTCCATAAAATTATTAAAGTAATCTTTTTGAGTGTCTGTCCAACCGTTAGGGTCTGTATTTACCCACGAACCAAATTCTTTTCCGGCTCTTTCGTATTCACTTTCACTGCCACAACTTCCAATTAAAAGAAGTAAAACGACAACTATAATTGCTATTACTTTTCCGTTCATTATTAACCCTCCAAAACTAAATTGCTTATATTATATCTGTATTACAGATATTTGTCAATATCTTTATTTCAGATACGGCATAATATTCACGAGGTGAATTTTATGCAATTCAAAAATTTAAGAAGCATTAGAGAGGATAATGATATTAAACAAAAAGATGTCGCAAAATATTTAAATGTATCACAAAATACCTATTCACAGTATGAAACAGGGGTGATTTCGCTAACGGCAGATATACTAATAAAATTAGCGGATTATTATAAAGTTAGTGTGGATTATTTGCTTGATAGAACAGATAATCCCACAACATACAAATAAAAGCCTGTCTTTTGACAGGCTTTTTTAAATATTTTGATGAATATTAAAGGTTTTTCATAAGAAGCCATTCGCCGATGCCTTTTTTAAGAAGGTCGGGAACAAGAAGAAGGGGTTTAAAGCCTTTTTTCTGGTAAAGGGCTTTTGCTCTGGGGTTAAAGTCGGAAACAGCGATGAATGCTTTATCAAAGCCCATCTGTTTGCAGATGCCAAGATAAATATCGATAAGCTGATCGCCTATGCCTTTGCCGCGGTAGCCGTCTTTTACGCCAAGAAGAGCAAGGTAGGGAAGTTCGCCGTACATACCCATCATATCGTAAACCATAAGGCCGACGGGTTCGCCTTTTTCGGTTTCGGCAATAATTACGTTGCCGTTTTCAAGCGGGCCGTAAACCCATTCGCGAAGGGTATCGGTTTCTTTAAAATAGTGTTCGTAAAGAGGGCTGTTATCGAAAATTTTTACATATTCTTCCCATTTTTCGGTAGTGCCTTTTACAAAGTTAACTCTGTATTTATAATCCATCTGAGACATTGATTATCCCTCCAAATTACATTTTTATACAAATAAATTATAGTACCGCAAAGGAAAAATGTCAACAAAAATCTGTGCCGCCTTTATTTAACCGCAAAGGCGGGAAAATTATCTTGACAATAAAATAACGGGGTGTTATAATCCTTATGTTATCTAAAAGGCTATGATGAAGAGTGCGCTTTGCAAAGCCGTTTTTAAAAGAGAGCCGGCGGTTGGTGAAAGCCGGAAAACGGGTGCTTTGTGCTGTAGCTTCGGAGCCGGAGGGAAGAAAACCAAAAGGCGATTAGACCCCTTCCGCGAAGGCTGCGTTAGTGCTGTGGGGAATTTATCCGTATCCCCAAAGAGCGGTATCTGCCGCAAGGCAGGTGCAATTTGAGTGGTACCGCGGGTTTGTTGATATTACAGCTCGTCTCAAAGAAAAATTCTTTGGGACGAGTTTTTTTATTTTCCCAAAGCTATTACGGAAATTTTTTGAAGAAAGAGGAAAAATCAAAATGCGCAAAGAACTTGACAAAACTTATGATCCTGCGCAGGTGGAAAAACGCATCTACCAGTTCTGGCTTGACGGCGGATACTTCCACGCAGAGGTAAACCCCGAAAAGAAACCTTTTACCATCGTTATCCCGCCGCCAAACATCACCGGTAAGCTCCATATGGGCCATGCTCTGGATAATACTCTTCAGGATATTCTTATCCGTATGAAGAGAATGCAGGGTTACGAAGCCCTTTGGATGCCCGGCACCGACCATGCTTCCATTGCAACCGAGGTTAAAATCGTCGAAAATATGAGAGCCGAAGGACTTTCTAAAGACGACGTGGGCCGCGACGGCTTTCTTGAAAGAGCATGGGAATGGAAGAAAAACTACGGCGGCACCATCGTGAAACAGCTTAAAACCCTTGGCTGTTCCTGCGACTGGGAACGCGAAAGATTTACCCTTGACGAAGGCTGCTCCAAAGCCGTTCGCAAGGTTTTCGCCGAACTTTATAACAAAGGCCTTATTTATCGTGGTGAACGCATCATCAACTGGTGCCCCAAATGCGGCACCTCCATTTCCGATGCGGAAGTTGAATACGAGGATCAGGCAGGCCATTTCTGGCACCTTCGCTATCCGCTTACCGACGGCAGCGGCTGGCTTGAACTTGCAACCACCCGTCCCGAAACTCTTTTGGGCGATACTGCCGTTGCGGTAAACCCCAAGGACGAAAGATATACTTCCTATATCGGCAAAACCGTAACTCTTCCTCTTGTGGGACGCGAAATTCCTGTTGTTGCAGATGAATACGTCGATATGGAATTCGGTACCGGCGTTGTAAAAATCACCCCTGCACACGACCCCAACGACTTCGAAGTAGGTCTTCGCCATAACCTTCCCGTCATCAACGTAATGACCGATGACGCAAAGATCACCGAAGATT
>SVNB01000034.1 GCA_015067125.1 Oscillospiraceae bacterium | reverse complement strand
AAAGGAATCCATAGAAGGAATTGAAATCGGAAATATCATATTCATCAATATCGATAAGACGTACGTCGTGGTTTACGTCAAAACGAAGAGTTGCTCCGCGTTCGATTGCTACTACGCAGCCGTTGCTGGTTTTTACTGCTTCGTCGATGTTTTCGATGAGGTATTTGGTTTTGCCGGAGCCTTTAAGGCCAAGAATAAGTTTGATCATGGTGATTGTCTCCCTCTGTTCTAATGTATTATCATTGCGCGAACGCAGTTTGACCGAAATCAGTCAAGTTTGGCTTCGATAGCCGCTTTCATGTCCTCGTATCCCGGTTTTCCGAGAAGGGCGAACATATTCTTTTTATAACTTTCCACTCCCGGCTGGTTAAAAGGGTTTACCCCAAGCATATAGCCGGAAACCGCACATGCGATTTCGAAGAAGTAGATAAGCTTTCCGACCTCTTTAGGAGATCTTTCTTCGCAGGTGATAACGATGTTCGGCGCGCCGCCTTCGGTATGTGCCACCAAAGTGCCAAGCCTTGCTTTTTCGTTAATATCCTGCATGTCCATTCCGGCAAGAAAATTAAGTCCGTCGGCGTTTTCTTCGTCAACTGCAACTGCAAGCTTTTTCTGCGCCTTTTCAAAACGGACTACGGTTTCGAAAAGGTTTCTGGTGCCGTCCTGAACAAACTGTCCGAGAGAATGAAGGTCCATGGAGAAAATGGCCGAGCAGGGGAAAATTCCCTTGCCGTCTTTTCCTTCGCTTTCGCCAAAAAGCTGCTTCCACCATTCCGCCATCTGGCAGAAAGAAGGTTCGTAGCTTACCAAAAGTTCCAATGCCTTGCCTTTTTCAAGAAGGATATTTCTTGCTGCGGCATACTGCATAGCCTCGTTTTCGGAATAGTTCGGGTTTTCGTAAACCTTTTTGGCTTCTGCCGCGCCCGCCATCAGTTCGTTTATATCAACGCCTGCGGCAGCTATTGGAAGAAGTCCTACCGGAGTTAAAACAGAAAATCTTCCGCCGATATCATCCGGAACGACAAAGGTTTCCCAACCTTCTTTATCCGCAACAGCCTTTAAAGTACCTTTGGCTCTATCGGTTGTGCAGTAGATTCTTTCTTTTGCTTCTTCTTTTCCGTACTTCTTTTCAAGAAGTTCGCGGAAGAAGCGGAAAGCGATTGCCGGCTCCGTTGTGGTGCCGGATTTAGAGATCACGTTTATCGAAAAATCTTTATCTTTACAGATTTCCGCAATTTCTGCCATATAATCCGGGCTTAAATTGCAGCCTGCAAAATAGACCTCCGGTCCGTTTTTGCAGATTCTGTTGCGAAGAGAAGAGGTGCAAAGTTCTATAACAGCCCTTGCGCCAAGATAAGAACCGCCGATGCCTATTACTATAAGCACTTCGCTTTGTTTTCTTATCTTTTCTGCCGCGGAAAGAATACGGGCAAATTCTTCTTTGTCATATTCTTCCGGAAGTTCCACAAAGCCGGTAAAATCGCTGCCCGCTCCGGATTTTGTCATCAGGGTGCGGTGGGCTTCTTCTGCTTTATGTACTTTTGCGGCAAATTCTTCTTCGGAGATAAAGTCTTTAAGATACCGAAAATCAAGCTTCGGCATAAAGCACCTCCTGAATAATGATATTATCCTGCATATATAATAACCGAAAATGATGATTTTTGCAAGTGCCAAGGGGCGGAAATATGGCGTTAAAACAAATTTTTTTAAGCTGTGGAAACGGCTTTTGCAAAAAGTATTTTTATTGCGGCCAAAAAACTCATTTTTTCGGTGCCTTCTTTGGCAAGAATATTGTATTCTCCTATTTCTCCGCCGTTAAGGCTTACCGTAACTTTGCCGATAATCTGCCCTTTTTCTACCGGAGCTTCCAGTTTTTCCGGCAAGGTTACTTTTTGTTCGATTTGGGATTCCTGCCCTTTTGGAAGAAGAAAAGTTTTCGGTTCTTCAAAAACCGGGACTATATAATCCGCCGTACCGTGCAGAACGGGAATATCAAACAGTTCTTCCTGCGGAGGAACCGGCTTTGCAGCCGCAAAATTTGCAAAACCGTAATCCAGAAGTTTTCTTCCGGCGGCAAAGCGTTCGTCGGTATTCGGTGAACCAAGGGTTACGGAAATAAGCTCCATACCTTCCCTTTCGGCAGAAGCCGCAAGGCAGCAGCCTGCTTCATCGGTAGAACCGGTTTTAAGCCCTGTGCAGCCTTTATAAAACCGCACAAGTTTATTTGTATTGGTAAGTTCCGTTTCTCCGTTTCTAAGGCTATCCATCCACACGGTGGAATATTCTTTTATTTTATCGTAAGAAAGCAGAGCCGCGGACATTTTTGCAATATCTCTTGCGGTGGAAACATGGCCTTCGGCATCAAGTCCGGTGCAGTTTTTAAAAACCGTATTGCTCATGCCAAGTTCTGCCGCTTTTTGGTTCATAAGTTCCACAAAGGCTTCTTCCGTACCGGAAACCGCCTCTGCCAGTGCCGTGCAGGCATCGTTTGCAGAAGCTATTGCGGCGGCTTTTAAAAGTTCGTGCACGGAAAAAACCTCGCCCGGTTCAAGCCAAATCTGGCTTCCGCCCATGGAGCAGGCGTGCTCGCTTGCGGTAACTTCTGTTTCCAAAGCGATTTTTCCGTTTTCGATGGCTTCCATAACAAGAAGCAGGGTCATGATTTTTGTGATGGAAGCAGGCGGCATCGGGGTATCCGCTTCGTACTCAAAAAGCACCCTGCCGGTGTTTTTTTCTATAAGAATTGCCGATTTTGCCGAAATGGTTATTCCTTCCGCAAAAGCGGTTGTTCCCATAATAAAAGCCAAACAAAGGGCAAGAAAAGCAGAAATCAATCTTTTCATTTTTTCACCTCTAAAAAACTGTTTTCTTAATGCAAAATATATTGATAATTTATTCGGCAAAATCGCAAAAAATGCTTCTTTGTAACCAAAGCGGCCGTTTTTACATAGGATATTATACAAAACCAAAGAAAAAGGAGCATTTTTTATGAAGCGATGCAAAACAGCTTTTCAAAATCCGTTACTATTCTTCGCGGCAGGATTTTTCATCGGACTTTTTGTAAAGTTTCTTCCGTTTTTTATAATTTTAATGCTTCTTTTTCTTGCGGCCGAAGGAATATGCCGATATCGTTATCGCTGACGGAGGTGTTTTTTATGAAGATAGTTGTTGTTAAAAGCCCCAAATTTTTTACGCCGTTTTTAAGAATGATTTTTAAAATAGGAAGAGAAGATATATAAAACACAAAAAATCCCGCCGGTTTTCCGACGGGATTATTGGTTTGCGGATTATTTGCAGAAGCTATCGACGTATTTGTTGATGGTATAATCAATAATGCGTTTTGCTTCTTCTGCGTCACAAACTTCGTCAACAACGGTCTGTTTGTTTTCAAGAGCTTTGTAAACTTCGAAGAAGTGCATCATTTCGCTGTAAATATGTGCCGGAATTTCGGAAATATCGCTGTATCCGTTATAAGTAGGATCATCGAACGGAACAGCGATAATTTTTTCATCTGCCGCGCCGTTATCGGTCATTTTGATAACGCCGATGGGTTTGCAGCGAACAAGAGTCATAGGATAAATATCCTCGGAACAAAGCACAAGAACGTCAAGAGGGTCGCCGTCATCCGCATAGGTTCTGGGAATAAATCCATAGCTTGCGGGATAGTGGGTGGAAGTATAAAGAACGCGGTCAAGCTTTAAAAAGCCGGTTTCTTTATCCAGTTCGTATTTATTTTTGCTGCCTTTGGGGATTTCGATAAGAGCCACAAAATCATCGGGTCTTACTCTTTTTGGTGAAAGGTCATGCCAGATATTCACAGATATCTCCTCCTTGTATGTAAATATTATTTATTATCAAATTCTTTAAGAATTTTAAGCTGTATCGGTATTGCGCAGATAAGCGTGCATATATCTGCAACCGGCTGAGCAAGCTGTATGCCAAAAACGCCTTTTGCGCCGGAAAGTATCAGCACCGCCGGAATAAAGAAAAGTCCCTGCCTTGCGCAGGCTAAAAAAGTTGCGGGCACTGCCCTGCCGATTACCTGGGTCATCATATTGCTTAAAACTATCCAGCTGTGGGTAACAAAGGTAACGCATTGCAGCCGCAACGCCAGCGCACCGATTTTTATAACCTCCGGATCATCACGGAAAAGAGAGATAAGTTCCGGGGCAAACACAAACCCTGCCGCGGCAATTAAAAGCAGAAATACCGCCGAGGTTTTTACACAGAAATAAAAGCCCTCTTTTACCCTTTTATAAAGTCCTGCGCCAAAATTAAAACCGCAGAATGGCTGGAAGCCTTGTCCAAAACCTATCATTGCAGAAGCGCCGAACATGGTTATGCGCTGAACAACGCCCATGGCGGCAATTACCGCATCGCCAAAAGGTCCTGCCGCGTGGTTAAGAGAAATGGTCGCAACGGAAGCAAGCCCCTGCCTTGCAAGAGAAGGAAAACCTCCGTTTATAATATTTTTATAATAGTACCATTTAAACTGAAGGTTGGAAACACGGATTTTTATACTTCCGTGCCGCTGCATTCCCAAAAGCAGAACACAAAAGCTGAAAAACTGGCTTATAACGGTGGCATAGCCCGCTCCGGCAATGCCCATATTCATAACGAAGATAAGCAGCGGATCCAAAGCAATGTTAAGCACAGCGCCGCAGGTTATTCCCACCATGGCATACGTGGCGTTTCCCTGAAAACGCAGCTGGTTGTTAAGCACAAAAGAAGCGGTTATCCACGGTGCGCCCAAAAGTATTGCCCGAAGATAATCCATTGTGTATGGCAGTATTGTTTCTGTTGAACCAAGCAGATATGCCAGTTCCTCCAGAAAAATTTCTCCGGCTATCATAATAAGGGTGCCGGCCGCAAGTGCGGAAAAAAAGCCTGTTGCGGCCATTTTTTCCGCTTCGGCGGAATTCTTTTTTCCAAGCTCGCGGGAAATAAAGTTTCCGCTGCCGTGGCCGAAAAAGAATCCAACCGCCTGTATTATCGCCATCATGGAAAAAACAACGCCCACCGCACCGGTTGCGGCGTTACTTTTCAGCTGGCCGACAAAAAATGTATCGGCCATATTGTAAAACGAAGTTACAAGCATGCTGATGATGCAGGGCACCGCCAGCTTTGCGATAAGTCCGCCTACCGGTGCTTCTGTCATTCGGCGGAACTTTTCTTCCTGTGATTCAGCCATTTTCTTTATCAAGTTCCCATTCTTTTATCTGTTTTGCTTCTTCATACATCGTGCAATAGCTTTTGTGGCGGCTTTCGGGAATAATTCCGTCTTTTACCGCTTCGAGCACGGCGCAGCCTTTTTCGGAAACGTGGCTGCAGCCGGTAAATCTGCATTTAAGCAGATAGGGTTCAAATTCTCTGAATGTATATTGAAGCTCGCTTTTGCGGATTATGCCCACTCTTTCCATTTCTATGGCGGAAAAACCGGGAGTATCCGCAACCCAGCCGCCGGTTTCCAGTTCAAAAAGTTCCGTATGGCGGGTGGTATGGCGGCCGCGGCCAAGTTTTTTGCTTATTTCTGCCGTAGAAAGGCAAAGTTCGGGAAAAATATCGTTAAGCAGGCTGGATTTGCCCGCTCCGGAGTTTCCGCAAAAAGCACTTATGCGGCCTTTAAGCATATCGTAAACTTCTTCCGTGCCTTTGTGTTCAAGGGCGCATACTTCGTAAACCCGAAAACCCGCTTTGCGGTATATATCGGAATATTCTCTTGGATCCGCAAGATCGCATTTTGTAAAAACGATCACCGGTTCCACGCCCTGCTGTTCCGCCACGGCAATAAGCTTATCCATAACAAGAATATTCGGTGCCGGTTCCGCAACAGAAACCACCATCACAAGCTGATCGAGGTTTGCAAGCGGCGGACGCACAAGGGAATTTTTTCTTTCGTGAATGGCATGGATATAGCCTTTTTCTTTTGGCAGAACAGAAATGGTTACTTTATCGCCCACAAGAGGAGAGGTTTCTCTTTTGCGGAAAACGCCTCTTGCTCTGCATTCAAAAGTTACTTTTCCGCTGCGGACATAATAAAATCCGCCGGTAGCTTTTATGATAAGACCTTCCGCTTTGGGAAGGTCTTTTTCCTCTATTTCTGTTTCTTCTTCGATATTACGTCTTTTATCTTTCAAAATCAGCCTCCGAAGTATATGGAACTATCCGATACCATCATTGTGGTCTGTTCCGCAAAGTTTACGGAATACGCTCTGTAAAGCTGGTCGTTATAATAAATGCTTAAAGTTCCTATTCCTTCGCCAAGAACGGTTATTTCCCAATATTCTTCTTCGGAAGGGACTATTTTTTCGCTTGCGAAGGTGGAACCGTTAAGGGCGGCGCTCATGGTAACTTCCTCATCAACGTTCGGCAGCGGAATCATCAGATCCACGGTATTCATTTCTGTTTCTTTTTCCATAACTATAACAAGATCTATTGTAGAACCGCGGGCAACCTGCGTTCCGGGAGTTATGCTTTGGTTAAGAACGGTGCTGCTTTCTTTGTTGCTGTCCACTCTTTCAACTCTTCCGATGCGAAGACCGGCGGCGTTGAGAATCATTTTTGCATCTTCAAGACGATAGTTAAGCACGCTTGGTACTTCTGTATAGCTTGCTTCCGCACCGGAACTTACATATATAACAACAACCGTTCCGCTGTCAACCTGAGTATCCGCGCCGGGTTCGGTACGAATGACGTATCCTTCCGGAATGGTATCGTGATATTCGTTTACAACGTTAAATTCTATCTCGTTATCTGTAAGAATTTTATAAACCTGGTTTTCTTCAAAATTCTGATAATCCGAAAGGCTGAAGTACTGAATACCGCTGGATATTTTTACCTTTATGGTGGAACCTTCCTTTACGGTCATTCCGCCTTTAACGGACTGGTCATAGATAATATCCTTATCGTACTGTTCGTGAAAAGCCGCAGATTCCACAACAATATCGAAGCCGGAGTATTTTTTCTTTGCCTGATTAATGTCCATTCCGATAAGCTCCGGCGCGGTTGTATCGGGGACTTCCTCAAAAGGGCGGACCATCGCCATAATTCCGATAACAAAAATAATCGCAACAACGATGAACGCAACGGTAATGCCGGTAAGCACCGGAACAACGGGAGCGTTTCTTACCTGTTCGTCCTTGATTTTTTTGGTTTTTTTCTTGGTGCTGGAAACCTCTTTGCTGATGTTTTCTGTTTCCGGCTCGCTGTATTTATATTCAAAGCTGATGGAAGGATCGCGTTTGAATTCGTCTATATCACGAAGCATTTCTGCCGCGGACTGATAGCGTCTTGCGGGATCTTTCTGCATGGCGCGAATAGTAATATCTTCAAGTCCTTCGGGAATATCCGGGTTTATGACCCTGGGGCGTCTTGCCTGGCTCTGGATCTGTTTAAGGGCAACGGAAACTGGGCTTTCCGCATCAAAAGGCAGAGAACCGGTGGTCATTTCGTAAAGCATAACGCCGATGGAATAGATATCGCTTTTTTCATCGGTGTTTTCGCCCTTTGCCTGTTCCGGGCTGATATAATGAACGGAACCGATGGCCTTATCCGTAACGGTATGCTGGCTTGCCCTTGCAAAACGTGCAATACCAAAATCCGCAACCTTGATTGTGCCGTCTTCCAGCAGCATGATGTTCTGGGGTTTTATATCCCTGTGAACAATGCCTTTATCGTGTGCGTGCTGAAGAGCTCGAAGGATCTGAACGGTAAAATGCACAGCTTCTTTCCAGCGCAGTACCTTTTGCTGTTCGATATATTCTTTAAGGGTGATGCCGTCGATATGCTCCATAACGATATACTGAATATCCTCGTTAAAGCTGACGTCATATACCTTTACGATATTGGGATGGGAAAGCACTGCGATAGCTCTGGATTCGTTACGGAAGCGGCGCAGAAGCTCGTCGTTCTGCATATGCTCGTCACGCAGAATTTTTACTGCCACAACACGGTCATCAATGCTGTCGTATGCTTTATATACGTTTGCCATGCCGCCAACGCCGATAATTTCTTTTATCTCGTAACGGCCGTCAAGTTTTTTACCAATGTATCTGTCCATCGGGAACCTCCTGCATCATCTGGTTATGCAGACAACGGTGATGTTATCTGCTCCGCCGGCTTTTTTCGCGGCGGAAATAAGCTTATCCACGCATTTGGAATATCCCGCGGATTTTATCATTTCGTAAAGCTCGGCATTGGAAAAATAGTTGGAAAGTCCGTCCGTGCAGACCACGATGGCTTCGCCTTCTTTTATCGGGAATTCGCAGTAATCAAGGTCTATTATGGACATAACGCCAAGGGCTCTTGTAATAAAGTGTTTTTTAGGATGAAATCTTGCTTCATCGGCGGTAATTTCGCCTCTGTCCACAAGAAGCTGAACAACGGAATGATCTTTCGTAACCTGCTCGATTCCGTTTTCTGTAACGTAATACGCGCGGCTGTCGCCGGCATGAACAATATGTGCCGTTCCGCCGCACACTATTGCCGCAACAATGGTTGTGCCCATTCCACGCAAAGCCGGATCTCTTTGGGAACGGTCGAAAACAGAAACGTTTGCAGCCGTTACCGCAGTCTGAAGAATTCCTCTTATGGAGTTATCGCCGAATCCGCTTCCATAGGCGGCGGTTACGCTGTCGGTAACAATATCGCAGGCTGTGCGGCTTGCAACATTGCCGCCTTTTTCTCCGCCCATTCCGTCGCAGACCACAGCAAAAACAGCATCTTCGCCAAGAACGCCGCAGTTAAAATCGTCCTGGTTGTTTTCGCGGATGTTGCCGGTATCTGTTCTTCCAAAAGCTTTCAGCATATCATTCTTCACCTCTTTTTCCGATTCCTTTAAAATTATGGAACCAATAGTTCCAGGCTCTGCCTATCTTCCAGTTATCAAAACCTTTTGTAACCAGTCTGGCAACCTCGTTCGGAGGTTCCGGCGATTTATATTTTTCCTTGCGGATGCTTCCCGCCATTTTGATATATTCAACAACGTGATACAAAACCGCCGCCTCCTTTTTTCAGAAAAATCTGCTTATTAGATTATTGTACCGCTTATTACTTTATATGTCAAATTTTATTCCAAAAGAGTTCCTCCGGCTTCTGTTTTTATGGTGCTTCTTCTAAGCTGGCCGCAGGCGGCGTTTATATCGCTGCCAAGTTCGCGGCGGATTGTGGCGTTTTGTCCGTTATCATTAAGAAGTTTTGCAAAAGCTTCTACAGATTCGCGCTTGCCGCGTTTATAGCCGGTTTCGTTAACTTTGTTTACGGGAATAAGATTGACGTGGGCGCCCATTCCCTTAAGAAGCTTTATAAGTTCCATTGCGTGTTCCGGCTGGTCGTTCACTCCGTCAATAAGGGCATATTCAAAAGAAATGCGGCGTCCGGTAATATCAAAATAATCCCGGCATGCTTTTATAAGTTCATCTATCGGCCAGCGTTTTGCAACGGGCATTGTTCTTCTGCGGATCTCATCATTTGGCGCGTGGAGCGAAACGGAAAGAGTAAGCTGAAGCTTTTTTTCCGCCAGTTTATAAATTTTATCCACAAGGCCGCAGGTGGAAAGAGAAATATGCCGCATACCAAGGTTAAAACCGTTATCGGAAGAAAGTATGGTAAGAAAATCCATCACGTTATCAAAGTTATCCAGCGGTTCGCCTATGCCCATAAGCACCAGAGAAGCTATTTTTTCTCCGTGCTCTTCCGCATCTTTTGCTGCAAGGTAAACTTCCGCAAGCATTTCGGAAGGGGTAAGGTTTCTGCAAAGGCCGGTAAGAGTGGAAGCGCAGAAAGTGCAGCCCATTCTGCATCCGCACTGAGTGGAAATGCAAAGGCTTCCGCCGCGCTTGTATGCCATACGCACGCCTTCGACATGCTCGCCGTCTTCAAGGCAATAAAGATATTTTACCGTCCCGTCGATTTTGGAAACCAGCCGGCGTTCTATTTTTACCTTTGCAAGGGCATATTCCGCAGAAAGTTTTTCGCGCAGTGCCGCCGGAAGATTCGTCATTTCCGAATAATCGAAAACCCTTTTTTCGTGCAGCCAGGAATAAATCTGTTTTGCACGGAATGCAGGCTGGCCCATAGCTTTTACCTCTTCGCAAAGCTGTTCGTATGTAAAAGAGCGCAGGTCCTTCATCATTTTGCTTCCTTTCTTAATTTTGCGAAATAAAAACCGTCGGAATTGATTTCTCCGGGCATAAGGGTTACGGAATAACCGTCTTTGGAATATTTTTTAATTTCTTCCGGAAGTTCGCAGGGCAAAAGTCCGTCTTCTTCGATAAGACGTTTTACCACCTGCTCGTTCTCTTCTTTGGAAAGGGTGCAGGTGGAATATATCATCGTTCCGCCGTCTTTAAGATATTTTGCGGTGGTGGAAGCGATTTTGTACTGAATTTTGGGAAGTGCGGAAATTTCCGCCGGATCTTTAAAACGGATTTCCGGCTTGCGGCGGATAACGCCCAGACCGGAACACGGTACGTCGCAAAGAACCCTTTCAAAAGTTCCGAGTTTTTCATCGAAAACAGTAGCGTCGTTCGCCTTTGCCCGAACTATCGAAAGTCCAAGGCGTTCCGCGCCGCCTTTAACAAGACCGGCTCTTTTTTGGTGCAGGTCGCAGGCGACTATTTCTCCTTCGTTTTCCATAAGCTGAGCAACGGTAAAAGTCTTTCCGCCGGGTGCCGAGCACACATCGAGCACGCGTTCGCCTTTTTGAGCACCAACCGCTTTTGCGCAAAGCTGGCTGGAAATATCCTGAACGTGAAAAAGGCCTTTTTTATATGCTTTTGTGCTTTGCGGCGCTGCGGAATTTATTTTTATGCAGTCCGGAATATTTTCTGTGAGCACGGCGGTTACGCCTTCTTCCGCAAGGGCGGATATAAGCTCTTTTGGATTTGTTTTTGTTGTGTTCACCCTGGCATAAATTGGTGCGCCGCCAAGGGATTTTTGCAGTGCCGCTTCTGTTTTTTCATCGCCGTATTCGCCGCACCATTTTTTGCAGAGCCATATCGGCGCGGAATATTCCGCAGAAAGCCTGCCGATTTTATCAAGGCGGGAAAAATCGAACTTTTTGCCGTCCCTTATAAAAGACCTTATAATTCCGTTTACAAAACCGGAAGCTTTTGCAAAGCCAAGTTGTTTTACCGCTTCAACTGTTTCGTTTGCCGCCGCCATATCCGGTACGGAATTCATATATATAAGCTGATAGAAGCCTATACGCAGACATTCCAGCACCGCCGGTTCAAGGGAATCCAGCGGCTTTGAGGAATATTTTTTTATTATTTTATCAAGGGTTATGCGGCGTTCCAGAACACCGTAAAAAAGCGCGGAAACAAACGCTCTGTCACGGTGCTCAAGCTGAGCACCGGAAAGCAGCGCATCGAGCACGATATTTGAAAAGCCACCTTCGTTAACTCTTAAAAGCGCTTTTACCGCAAGTGTTCTTGTGTTCGCCATAAAATAAAACTCCTTTTGTTTTCAAAAATCAATCTTTTCTTCTGCCGCCAAAAATAAGCACAAGGCGCAAAAGCTGCGCAAGAGAAGAAACCAATGCCGCAACGTATGTCAGTGCCGCCGCACGGAGCACTTTTTTTGCTCCGGTGATTTCTTCGCCGTAAAGTATTCCGCTGCCTTCAAGTGTGGCAATGGCCCTGTTGGAAGCGTTGAATTCCACCGGAAGCGTTACAAGCTGGAATATTGCAAGGGTGGAAAAAAGAAGAATTCCAAGATTTACAAGATACTGGGAAGAAAAGATAAATCCCACAAGGATTATGGGCAGATAAAGCCAGGAACCTATCTGGGTAACGGGGATTATCATTTCTCTTATACGGATGGGTTTATAGTTTACCGCGTGCTGAACAGCGTGGCCTGCTTCGTGGGCGGCAACGCCCACCGCCGCTATGGAAGTGCTGTTATAAACGCTGTCCGAAAGGTTTATGGTTTTATTCTTCGGGTTAAAGTTATCCGTAAGGTTGCCGGAAATATGGCGCACCTCCACGTCATAAATTCCGTTCTGGTTAAGAATATATTCCGCTGCCTGGGCGCCGGTCATACCGCGCATGGTGCCAACCCTGCTGTATTTGTTAAAGCTGGAATTTACCTGGCTTTGTGCCCAAAGGCCGAACAAAAGCGCCGGCAGAATCAGAATAATATAATAAATATCAAATCCGTAATAAAAAGGCATATTTTCACCTCGCAGTTATTTTCCGAAAATCGTTCCCTTTTCAAGGCGTCTGCCGCGGATAAAATCGGCTCCGGACATTTTATTTTTTCCCTCCGGCTGCACGGTTATGAATTCCACCGCGCCGTTTTTGCAGCCGACGATAAATCTTTTTCCGTCAAGAAGCTCGCCTTCACTTCCGCAAAAACCTTCGGCGGTTGCCGCTTCGTGAACTTTCACGGTTTTTCCGTCAAGGAAAGTGTAAGCGGTGGGCCAGGGATTAAGTCCGCGAACAAGGTTGCGGATCTCTTCCGCGGTTTTTCCAAAATCAATCTCGCCCATCTCTTTTTTGAGCAT
This sequence comes from Oscillospiraceae bacterium, assembly GCA_015067125.1. Taxonomy (GTDB): domain Bacteria; phylum Bacillota; class Clostridia; order Oscillospirales; family Ruminococcaceae; genus UMGS1668. Next base: position 3,366 of record SVNB01000034.1, on the reverse strand, counting down.
CGGAGCATAAGTCGCTTCCTCGTCGTTCTGGGGAATTCCTTTTACCTCACCGTTGTCAAAAAGTTCAAGAGTCTTTTCAATGGATTCGGCTCCAAGCTCTGCCATGCGGTCAAAAAGCTCTCCGGCGGTTTCGTTTTCGCCGATGGGAAGTTCAAACTTCATTATCATATCGCCGGTATCCATACCTTCTGCCATATACATGGTGGTAATGCCGGTCACTTCATCGCCGTTTATTACGGACCACTGAATAGGCGCGCTGCCGCGATATTTTGGAAGAAGACTTCCGTGGACGTTTACGTTGCCAAGGGGCGGCACATCAAGAATATCTTTTGGCAGGATTTTTCCGTATGCAGCAACAACGGTCAGATCCGGTTTAAGTTCCTGCATAATTTTAAGGGCTTCGCCGTCCCGGAGCTTTGCCGGCTGAAAAACCGGAATATTATATTCCATGGCAAGGGCTTTTGTGGCAGTGGGCATAATCACCTGTTTTCTGCCAACGGGTTTATCCGGCTGAGAAAAAACGCCGACCACGTTTCTGCCCGTATCTATAAGTCTTTTAAGGATCGCCGCAGCAAAATCCGGCGTTCCCATAAAAACAATGCGCATATCTTTCATTATTCTTCCTCGCCTGTTTCCACTCTTATTTCTTTTGCAAGATCCACAAAGCAAACGCCGTTAAGGTGGTCGATTTCGTGGCAGAAGGCTCTTGCTTTAAGCTCGCGTCCGCTGATTTCGAACCATTCGCCGTTTCTGTTCTGGGCACGCACGGTTACTGCCATGGGTCTTGTAACAGTACCCCATTTTCCCGGGAAGGAAAGGCAGCCTTCGTTGCCGGTCTGCTCGCCGGCGGTTGCAACAATTTTGGGGTTTATCAGTTCTATAACTCCGTCCTCATCATAGCAATCCACAATGCAAACTCTTCTCATAATACCAACCTGGGGTCCGGCAATGCCAACGCCGTCTGCTTCGTGCATGGTTTCGGCCATATCGTCAAGAAGAGTCCAGAGTTTTTCATCAAATTTTTCTACCGGACGGCAAACTTTGCGAAGAATGGGGTCACCGTCTTTTACTATATTTCTTAATGCCATTTTATTTTTCACCTTTCCGTTCAGTTTATATCATAGGGGTCAGCCATGACCTCGATTTTAACAAATTCTTTATTTTTTGAAAATTCTTTAAGGGTTTCGCCCATAGTTTTGTAAAACGCGCCGTCCGGGCGGTATTTTACTATCAGTTTCCAGCGCCATTTATCCGCGATTTTGGCAACGTGAGAAGGCGTAGGGCCAAGTATTCTTATGGGAATTTCTGTTTTTGCCACTTTTTCTTCAAGCAGTTTTGAAAAAGCAACCGCGGCTTCTCTTGTCTGTTTTTCGTTTGTTCCGGAAAAAAGCACAGAACCCATGGAGCAGAACGGCGGATAGAGCATCACTTTGCGGTTGATGATCTCCTCCTCGTAAAACATACGGTAATCCTGCGCGCAGGAAAGTTCTATTACGCTGTGCTCCGGTGAATACGTCTGTATATATGCCCTGCCAGCAAGCTTTGCCCTGCCGCATCTTCCGATTACCTGGGTTAAAAGGCCGAATGTGCGTTCGTAGCTTCTGTAATCTCCGCCGTAAAGGCTCATATCCGCTGCAAGAACGCCGACCAGCGTTACGTTCGGAAAATCCAATCCCTTTGCAACCATCTGGGTACCAACCATAATATCGTATTTACCGGCGGCAAAATCCGCAAAATGCTTATCGTGGCTGAACTTTGCCATGGTGGTATCCAGATCCATTCGCAAAATTCTTGCGTTTGGAAACTGCGACTTTATTTCATCCTCCACTTTTTGCGTTCCGCAGCCGGAATACATAACGTATTCGCTGCCGCAGGCATCGCATTTTATTGTGGCCGGTTCGCTGTGGCCGCAATAATGGCACATAAGCCTTCCGTTTGCGCGGTGATAGATAAGCGGAATGTTGCAGCGTGGGCACTCTTTTACAGTACCGCATTCGGCACATCTTGCAACAGTATTGTATCCTCTGCGGTTCATAAGCAGAATGGATTGAAGGTTATTATCAAGGTTATACTGAATTTCTTCTGCCAGAGCTTCGCTTAAAACGCCCGTTCTGCCGGAAAGAACTTCGTTTTTCATATCAACAATAACAGAATCCGGAAGTTTTGCGCCGCCGTATCTTTCCGTCATTTCGAACAGCTTTATTTTTCCGTTTTTCGCTTTATAAAAAGTTTCTATGGAAGGCGTTGCCGAAGCCAGCAAAAGCGGAATACCCAGCTTTTTGCTGCGGAAAGAAGCGGCTTCTCTTGCATGGAACCGCGGAGAACGATCGGATTTATAGCTTTGTTCCTGTTCCTCGTCCATAATAATAAGCCCAAGATTTTTTGCCGGGGCAAAAACCGCGGAACGGGTACCAACGATTATTTTTGCTTTTCCGCTTGCGATGCGCTTCCATTCGTCAATGCGTTCTCCGGCAGAAAGGGCGGAATGCACCACCGCAACGGAATCTCCGAAAAAGGCGAAAAATTTATTCATCATTTGGGGAGTAAGAGAAATTTCCGGCACCATAAGGATAACCTGTTTTCCCTTTTCCACTTCTCTTTGAATAAGTTTTATAAAAACCTGGGTTTTGCCGCTTCCTGTAACGCCAAAAAGCAGTGCCGTACCGCCTTTTTCTTCATCGCAAAGCTTTGCGATGCCTTCGTAAGCCGCCTGCTGTTCTTCCGAAAGAACGATTTCTTCGGGATTTTTTCTGTTCACCCCGTTTTTATACGGTTTTCTGAACGCTTCCTGCTCGAAAAATTCGAGCACGCCTTTTTTTTCAAGGCCTTCGGCAACGGTTTTTCCCGCAGAGGTAAAATAGCTTATCTCTTTTATGCAGGCGGAACCTGCTTCGGCAAGAAAATCAATAACTTCTTTTTGTTTTGGCGTGGGCTTTTTTAAAAGCGGTTTTTCATTTTCTTCGGCTTCGTAATACTTTTGAGAAAGCCTTGCCATTTTTTCGGTTTCGTCACCGATTTTTCGTTTTGTGCTTTCTTCTCGCCTAAGAATTCCCCGCTCCGCCATGGAATCAATAAAGGCGGAATCGGAAAAACCAAATGCTTTGTTTACCGCTGTTCCCTCGGCACCGTTTTTGTGCTTTCTAAGCCAGTTTATAACACGCTGTTCTTCTTCGTCATCAGAAGCTTCGCAATCCGCAAAATATTTGTAAACCGGTTTATAGTTAAGCCCCGGCGGAAGCATGGCTTTTACTGCCTCGAAAAGCGGACAGAAAGTCTGCACCGCAAGATGCTTTGCAAGTTCCATAAGTTCTTTGCCCATAACCGGTTCGTCATCAAGCAAAAAAGCTATGTTTTTAAGCTTTTTGG
>SVNB01000033.1 GCA_015067125.1 Oscillospiraceae bacterium | reverse complement strand
TCTAAAAGGTATTATAGACCCTATTTAAAGCAAAGTCAACCAAAAAGGCATTTTTTGCCGAAAACGGCAAAAATCGCCGCAACCGGTCAATCCAAAGGGCGGCCTTCCCAAAAGAGAAAGTATTTAATGCGCCGGTAATTTATAAAAACTTTTCGCCGTTTTACAGGCGGCCACACAGGGCCGCCCCTACGACCTTTTTTGTTAAATGTACGGAATTTTGCAAAAAAATTCCCCGGTCACGCCTTTTTCGGGCGGCCGCACGGCGCATCAATATTATATTGTGGTGGGCGCAAGAAAAGCAAAGGGCGGAATATTGCGCAAAATGCCGTAAATCACTGCGGCGGCAATAAAAACCCACACGGGCCACATGGGGATTTTTTTCGAAACGCTGTCTTTTCCGCTGCGGATATAGCTTATTGCCAAAGCGCAGAAATACACTGCAATAAAAGGCAGGGCAAGTGTAAAAACCGCGTTGTACCGCAGCGCCTGATAAAAATCAAAATGCAAAACAGAACGCAGCGCTCTTGATGCTCCGCAGCCGCTGCAATACAGACCCGTCATCTGATAAACGGGACATGGAATGCCCGCTCCTTCGCCTTCTCCGGTAAAATACAGATAAAGCAAAGCGGCGGCGGCAAAAAGAGCCGCCGCCATGGTTATGATTATACGCTTTTTCATCAATAATAAAGCAGTTCTTCGGTTATGCCGGCAGCAATGCCAAGGGCAAATACCACAATATAGAAAACCACAAATACCAGACCAAGCGCAAGGCCGACCCAGAACCATGTTTTCGCGGTTTTGATTTTCTTTTCAGCATCGGCAAAATCGCCCTTTTCTGCAGAAAGATAACCAATAATAGCATAAATAAGGCTTACTATACCGGTTATCTGGCAGCAGGTAAAAATTTCTACCGCAGCAAGAACGATCCAGAGAACCGCGTTGGGCTTTTCGCCAACCGGAACCGCCGGTTCGGCATATTCCGGGTTAAAAGGCGGTGCCTGATAGCTTCCCTGTTCCTGATATTCGGTATGTACTTCCTGATAATATTCCTGTGCCGGTTCTTCGTAAACGGGCTGTTCGGGCATTTCGTAAACCTGCTCCGGTTCAATTCTCATTCCGCAGTTTCCGCAGAATGCGCTTCCTTCGTGAAGTTCCGCTCCGCAATTTTTACAATTCATAATTTTCGCCTCCTGAAAAAATATTATCCGGCCAACGCTATAAGCAGTCCAAAAACAAACTCTATGGCCGCGATTATCATGGTTGCCAGAAACCACTGTTTTGCCGTTTTAAGATTATCCCGCGCCTGTTCAATATCTCCGGCGCCGACGTTGCCGTTTGCCTTTGCCGCATAAACGGTGGTAACAATTCCGCCAAGCATACAGCAGAAAAAAGCCGAAAGAACGCCAAGGATTATCCATTTTGTTGTGTTAAGGGGTTCTGTGTAATCCGCCGGTGCGTTTTCATAAAATTCACCCGCATAGACGTTTTGCTGTTCTTCTGTTTTTGCTCCGCATTTTTCGCAGAAATATACTCCATCGGGAATTTCCGCGCCGCAGTTTCTGCAAAACATTTTTATTCCCCCATTTGTTTCTTTTGAATACAGTATATCAGAATATTTTTTTCATTACAATAATTAAATGTTTAAGATTTTATTATTTTGTTTAAAATTAACTTTTTCTTCATTGTAAAAAAGGCTTTGGAATGTTAATATATATTGTAGAATTTTTTAAAGTATGGAGGTGTTTGCGGTGCGCAAAAAAATATTTTGTTTTGTAATTGCGTTTGTTTTTGCTTTTTCCGGCTGCAGCGCGCCAAAAACCCTTGGTTTTGATATTCCCAAAGGCGTGGATTCTTTTGACCCGCAGCTTGCGGAAAGCGACCCGGAACTTATTATTGTGGAAAACTGTTTTCAGGGACTTCTTGATAAAGACGAAAACGGAACCATCATTCCCGGTGCGGCAGAAAGATGGGAAGTTTCTGAAAACGGACTGGAATATACTTTTTATATAAGCGAAGATCTTTTCTGGAGCGACGGCGAAACCCCCGTAACCTCCGATGATTTTCTTTTTGCGTTTCAGCGGCTTTTCAGTCCCGAAACCTCCGCTCCTTCCCGAAGCGACTTTTTCAATATCAAAAATTCCGAAGATATTCTTAACGGAAAAACAAACGAAAACGTTCTTGGCGTTAAAACCGCCGGAGATTATAAGCTTATCATAACGCTGGAAAACCCGGATCCGCTTTTCCCGGATCTTCTTACCAATGCTGCCGCCATGCCCTGCAACCGGGCGTATTTTGAAAGCACAAAAGGCCGCTATGGTCTTGGACTTTCATATACCATGTTCAACGGCGCATACTATGTTCGCCGCATAAACAACTACAGCTATGTGCTTTCTCCCAACGAATACAGTTCCGTTGCCAATATGGAATACGAAAACGTCTATCTTTTTGTAAAGGACGACCCGAAAGCGGATGCTGTGAACCGCCTTTTGGAAGAAACGGTTGATGCTTCCGTACTTTATCCGGCGGATAAAGATATTCTTGAAAAAGAAGGCTTTGATATTCTGGAAAGCGAAAACACCACCTGGGCCATGGCTTTTAACACAAATGACGAAATTCTTAAAAACCACAAAATCCGCCGGGCCTTTGCATACGCCATAGATAAAAGCCTGCTTGCGTCGAAAATAGAAGAAAACTTCAGGATAGCGGATGCTTTTGTTCCGCCTTCCGTAACGCTTAACGGAAAAAACTACCGCAAAACGGTGGGAGAAAGCTTTGCCGGCTTTGAATTTGACCCGAAAATGGCTTCCGACCTTTTTAAAGAGGGACTTGAGGAACTGGGACTTACAAAACTTCCGACCATAACGGTTATCTGTACGGAAGAATTTATTCCGGCAATGGGGTTTGTTCAAAAAAGCGTTCAGGATAACCTTGCGGTTTTTATAAACCTTATTCCGGTAACGGAAGAAGAGCTTAACGCGGCAGTTTCTTCCAAAAACTATGACCTTGCCCTTATTCCCATAACGCCGCAGTATGATAACCCGGGCGCAATATTCTCTCTTTTTACGGATGCGGATAATATTACGGGATTTTATCACAGGGATTTCAGCAGCGCGGTGGCAAGCGCTTCGAAAAAAGAAAATTACGAAGATATGGCAGAAGCATATTCCGTTGTGGAACAGATGCTTTTGCAGGCAATGCCGGCGCTTCCGCTTTTTTATGAAACATCATATTTTGCGGTTTCTCCAAACATATCCGGGCTTGATTATTCCGTTTACGGCGGACATATCACCTTCCGGTTCTGCGAATAATATAAATACAAAAGGCGGAAGATTTTTTCCGTCTTTTTTTTGCTTTTGCAGAAAAAAACATCCTTGCAATATAACAGTTCTGTTTGTTTTTTCGGGCGCACACGGCCCGTTTTTTAATATAATTCATATATCATCAAAAAAAGCGCATTTATCCATCACTTTTTCTTCGTTTTTGTTTTAACGGCTGTTTTTTGCATAATATCAGCCGTATCTTTTTGTATAAATTTACCTAAAAATTAAATAATTTCCTGCAAAAATAGCTTGTTTTCGGTTACAATTCTGTCAGAATTATTGACTTTTATTTGCCGATTTAGTATGATTAGACTGAAATATGAGGTCCGCCCCATATTTACAAAAAAAGAAGTGTAGAAACACAGAATGTAAGGAGTGTCACTATGAAAAAACTTCTCGCAATGCTTCTCGCAATCGTAATGGTTCTTTCTTTCGCAGCTTGCGGAACTAACGAAGAACCCGTTGACGAGCCCGCAGACGAACCCGTTGATGAACCCGCGGACGAACCCGCAGAACCCACCATCGTTCATGTAGAACACGCAGACTGGTCTGACGAAGTCAAAAAAGCTATCAACGATTTTGTTGATACCTATGCATTCACCGAAAACGCATACGTAGTATTCGACTTCGACAACACCACCTCCATCTTCGATATCGAAGAACAGCTTGGCGTACACCAGCTTCAGGTAATGGCTTTTGCATTTACTCCCGAAGAAATGCCCGCCATCCTTTCCACCGAAATCGGCGACCTTAACGAAGCCCGCGGTACCGATTACAGCGTAAACGATGCTTCCTACCAGGATTGGATCGACGACATCGTGGCAGCATATTCTTATCTCTACGATACCTATGGTCCTTTCAATGCTGCAGGTCTTGATGAAGCCGGCCAGGCTGAAATCCAGGCTGATCCGATGTGGCTTGAATTTGCAGCAAAAATGCGCGCAATGTATGACCTTATTTATGACAACGAATCTCCTGCAGTTGCATATCCCTGGATTCTTTATTGGTTCACCGGCATGACTCCCGATGAAGTTTATGCTCTTGCAACCGCTTCTCACACCAAATACGGCGCAGAAGAATCCAAATATGTTGAATGGGTTTCTCCCGAAATCGAATCCAAAGCAGGCGTTGTAACCACCGAATGGATTCATGGCGTTTCTGTTTCCGAAAACCTTGTTGAACTTTACAGAGTTCTTGACGAAAACGGCATCGACGTTTGGGTATGCTCCGCATCCGCAATCGATCCTATCCGTGCCGCAATCGATGTATTCGGCCTTCGTGACTATGTTACCGGCGCAATCGCAATGACCCGCTGCAAAGATGAAGAAGGCAAATATATTAACAAATACGATTACGAAACCGGCTATGGCTGGAAAGTTATCGACGGCGAATGGGTAGAAGGCGACGTAGCTCTTGGTCATCAGACTCAGGGTGTTGGCAAAGTTAATGCTATCAACAGCGTTATCTATCCTGAATACGGCGTAGGTCCTCTTGCAGGCTTCATGGATTCCACCGGCGACTTCAACTTCTGCACCGAATACGCAAACCTTAAACTCGTTATCAACTTCAACCGCGCTTCCCGTAAAGTAACCGATGGCGGCGGCGTTATCGCAGAACTTGCTGTATATCAGAGAGATACCCTTGGTTATGACCTTGCAGCAGCAAACGCAGCAGGCGATACCTACTATGTACTCCAAGGTCGTGAAGAAAACGGTATGCGTGGTCTCCGTCCTTCCGATAAAACCATAAGACTTGATAAAGAAGAAGAACTCCTCTTCAGAGAAGACAAAAACGATCAGCAGCTTCAGTACATGATCGACAACGCTATGTCCACTGAAGAAATTATCAACACCTTCGCACTCAGCACTGCCGAAGAAGATTCCGTTCTCGGTTTCAAATACGGTTTCCTTTCCGATTACGCAGGCTATCACAACATCGGATAATTTATAACTTATCCATACAAAAAAAGGAACGGGCTCTGCCCGTTCCTTTTTTTATGCCTTGCTTTTTTCAACATTTGTTGCTTTGTTTTTTATTCCGTTTCGTGCTAAAATATAAAATATATTATAATGGGAGGGGTATTTTTGCTTTTTTATATAATTTTGTTTTTAAGTACATATATTGCCCTTTCCACCGTAACGGTTTACGGCATAATAGACAGCTGGGTGTGGCCGATTATAGCAGCTTTGATTTTTGTAAATCTTTTTATGCTTGGAATAATAGCGCATCTGGCTTATTGCGCCGTACTTTCTATTTTTGTGGATAAGAAAAAGCCTATTCTGCACCAGAACAGATATTATTATCATCTTCTTGTGCAGACCGCCTTTTTAATAATCAAGGTGTTCCGGGTAAAAGTTCGCATTATCGGAAAAGAACTTGTTCCGGAAAAAGAAAATTTTCTTCTTGTATGCAATCATATTCATTGGCTGGATCCTGCTGTTCCGCTTTTGCTGTTTAAAAAGCGCCATATCGCTTTCATCAGCAAAAAAGAAACACATAATTACCCCGTGGCCGGTTCTTTTCTTCACGAAGCCGCCTGTTTGCCCATAGACCGCGAAAATGACCGCGAGGCATTGAAAACCATCAACAAAGCCGCCCAATTTATTACGGACGGTATCTGCTCCATCGGAATTTACCCGGAAGGCTGGGTAAGCAAGGATGGAACTCTGCAGGATTTTCGGCACGGAGCTTTTCGCATAGCCAAAAAGGCGGAATGCCCTGTGGTGGTCGCGCATATTACCGGTACGGATAAAATTCTTAAGCCTTTCTGGAAGAAATGCGAAGTTTGCTTTGAAATAAAAGGCATTGTTCCCACGGAATACGTTAAAGAACACAAAACCGCGGAAATAAGCGCCTTTGCAAGAGAACTTATGGAAAAATAATATAACCAAAACAAAAAAACAGGCATCGCTTGATGCCTGTTTTTTTTATTTATCCGTATTGAGCATTTTTATAAGCTTAAGCTCGTTTGCCTCTTCGTCCATGCGGGATATTCCAAGAAGCATACCCTGCTCATCAAATACCGCAACGTTTTCCGAAACGCCGCCCCAGCCTCTTTTAGAAAGTTCCAGCGGCACTCCGCTGCGGTAAAGTCTTTTATCAAAATCACAGAGAATAAGCCTTGGAAGGCCTTTATAGAGCCCTTCTATGGGTATCAGGTGCTCTTCGAATGTTCCGGATTTCATCATTTCCTCAACTTCGGCAATGGTATAACATTCCGAAATATCAAATCCGCCGGCCATTGTGCGTTCAAGCGCGCTCATGGCGGCACCGCAGCCAAGTTTTTCGCCCATATCATTGATAAGCGTGCGGATAAAAGTGCCTTTGCCGCAAAAAACTTCTATGCGTGCGGTTTGAGCATGCTCATCAAATTCCAGAAGTTTGATCTCGTAAACTTCTATTTCTTTTTGAGCACGCTCTATGGTTTTGCCTTCTCTGGCAAGGTCATAAAGGGGTCTTCCGTTTACTTTAACGGCGGAATACATCGGCGGAAGCTGCATCTGTTTTCCGGTAAAATCCAAAAACAAGGCTTTAAATTCATCTTTCGTTACACTGCTTTTGTGCTCTTCGAGCACGCGGCCGGTAGTATCCTGGGTATCTGTAACTATTCCGAATTTTATATCCGCCACATAGCGTTTGTCCTCTAACGGAAGAATATCACAGCATTTTGTCGCTCCGCCAAAGAAAAGCGGTAAAACGCCCGTCGCCATCGGGTCAAGAGTTCCGGAATGGCCGATTTTGCGTGTTTTTGTAACGCCCCTAAGCTTTCCGATAACATCGAACGAGGTAAATCCGGCGGGCTTTTTTACGGGAAGAATTCCTGTCATTCGGATTCCTCCTTAAAAGATTCCTCCGCAGTTTTAAGAATTACTTCTTTTGCGTGCTCAAGGTTTCCTTCCACAAAACAGCCTGCGGCACAGCGGTGGCCGCCGCCGCCCAGCTTTCCGCAAAGGACCGAAGCATCCACTTCTTCGCCGGTACGTACGGAAATTTTATATCCGTTTCCGCGCTGGCGCAGTGTAAGGCCGATTTCCACGCCTTCTATTTCGCGCGGCATGGCGGCAACCCCTTCAAGCTCCGCTTCTATGGCTCCGGTGCGTTCAAGCATATCTTTTGTAATATACGCAAGGGCGCAGCGTTTATCAAAATGGAACTCTATTGTGTTAAGCACCTCTTTTTCCAAAGCTATTCTGGAAAAAGATTTTACCTCGAACATGGCGCGGTTTATCATCACAAAATCGCAGCCGGCTTTAAACATTCTTCCGGCAACGGCATGGGTGTGGCCGGTGGTATTGGAATAGCGAAAACAGCCGGTATCAGTTGAAACACCCGTATATATGCAGTCCGCAATCAGCTTTGTAAGCTGCACTTCCTCAAAGCCATAGCATATATCCTCTATCACTTCGCAGGTGGCCGCGGCGGTATCTCTTACTATCCAGTTTTTTGCGTAAAGTTTGTTGGAACCGTGGTGGTCGATGCAAAGATCCACCTTGCCGCGGTATTTTTCAAGATTATCTCCGAAAAGCTGTTCATCGGCAATATCCACCGCCACAACGGCCTTCGGTTCAAAATCCTCTTTTTTATAATCAAGGAGCATATATGAATACTGTGCCGGAATTTCATCATGGCATTCTATTCTGCTGCGTTTGCCAAGCTGCGCAAGAATATAATAAAGCGCAAAACCCGCTCCAAGGGTATCGCCATCGGGGTTGCGGTGGCAAAGAATGACAATATCGTCCATTTTCCCAAGGATATCGCAGCACTGCTGAACAGTAACTTCCATATTCAGATTCTCCCTTCTTGTTTAATATATGCCTTTATAAGATTTTCGTCCGCCGCAAAGCGGCGGACTGAAAAAAGTATGGTAATTTTATTCTTCCCCGATTTCCCGAAGAATCTTCTGGATTCCTGCGCTGTATTCGATGGAATCATCCGGAATAAAATGGAATTCCGGAACTTTGCGAAGTTCCAGACGCATCATCATTTCGCGGCGGATAAAGCCACCCGCTTTGGTAAGCACGGTTACCGCTTCTTTTGCTTTTGCCATGCCTTCCAAAGAACTTATATATACTTTGCAGTGAGAAAGATCGTTTGTAAGTTCGATTCTTACAACGCTTATCATTCCGCCGGAAATGCGCGGATCTTTCATGCTGCGAAGGATATCCATCAGTTCGCGGCGGATATCCTCGCTTGTTCTGTTAAGTTTAAATCCTGCCATAATTCCTCCGGTTTAGTCCTCGCGGTATTCTTCAACAATATATGCTTCAAAGATATCGCCCTCTTTGATATCGTTGAATTTGGTAAGGGTCATACCGCATTCATAGCCGGAAGCAACCTCTTTAACGTCATCTTTAAAACGTTTAAGGCTGTCAAGCTTATCATCTGCAATGATAATACCATCGCGGACTACGCGGATATTTGCGTTTCTTGCAATTTTGCCTTCAAGAACATAGCAGCCTGCAACAGTACCGACGTTGCTGATTTTATATACCTGGCGGATTTCGGCACGGCCGAGATCAACGTCGCGGTATTTGGGAGAAAGCATACCTTTCATTGCGGACTGAATTTCTTCAATGGCGTCATAGATGATTCTGTAAAGACGGATATCAACGCCTTCGCGCTCTGCGGTATCTCTTGCTGTGGTATCGGGGCGAACGTTAAAGCCAACGATAATGGCGTTGGAAACCTGTGCAAGCATAACGTCGGATTCGTTTACCGCACCTACTGCGCCATGGATTACTTTTACGCGGACTTCTTCGTTAGAGATTTTTTCGAGGGACTGACGGACTGCTTCGACAGAACCCTGAACGTCCGCTTTGACGATGATGGGAAGTTCCTTAATTTCGCCTTCTGCGATCTGGTTGAAGAGGTTATCAAGGGTGACCTTCTGATATGCTTTGAACTGTTCCTGTTTTGCTTCGTATTCGCGCTGTTCAACAAGTTCGCGGGCAAGTTTTTCATCGCTTACGGCGTTGAACTGGTCGCCGCCGGTAGGAACAGAATCCAGACCGGTGATTTCAACAGGAATGGAAGGACCTGCTTCGGTAATGCGGTTGCCCTTATCATCGATCATAACACGAACTTTACCAACAGAAGTACCTGCGATAACAATATCGCCGGTATGAAGAGTACCGTTCTGAACAAGCATGGTCGCAACAGGGCCGCGGCCTTTATCAAGACGGGATTCGATAACGGTACCTTTTGCCATTCTGTCCGGGTTGGCTTTAAGTTCGCGAACTTCTGCAACAAGGGTGATCATTTCAAGAAGGGTATCGATGTTTTCGCCGGTTTTTGCAGAAACGGGAACGCAGATAACGTCGCCGCCCCATTCTTCCGGAACAAGGCCGTATTCGGTAAGTCCCTGCATAACTTTATCCGGGTTTGCGGTGGGTTTATCGATTTTATTGATTGCAACAATGATGGAAACCTCTGCCGCTTTTGCGTGGTTGATAGCTTCTACGGTCTGGGGCATAATGCCGTCGTCTGCCGCAACAACAAGAATTGCGATATCGGTGCAAAGTGCGCCGCGGGCACGCATTGCGGTAAATGCTTCGTGTCCTGGAGTATCAAGGAAGGTGATGGAATCTCCGCTTTCGGTGGTAACGCGGTATGCGCCAAGGTGCTGGGTAATGCCGCCTGCCTCGCCGGAAGCAACGTGTGCGCTTCTGATATAGTCGAGAATGGAAGTTTTGCCGTGGTCAACGTGGCCCATTACGCAAACGACGGGGTCACGGGTGATAAGGTTTGCTGCATCGTCTTCGCTGTCATCAATAAGGCGGTCTTCGATGGTAACAACAACTTCGTGCTCAACTTTTGCGCCGATATCCATAGCGATAAGGGCCGCGGTATCGTAATCGATAACTTCGTTTACAGAAACCATCATGCCCTGCATCATAAGGCGTTTGATGATCTCAGAAGAAGCGATTTTGAGTTTGAGAGCAAGGTCGCCGACGGTGATTTCGTCCGGAAGGGTGATTTCGAGTTTCTGGCGGCGCTGACGCTCCATTTCGAGCTTTTTAAGTTTTTCCTGTTCCTGCTCGCGTTTGCTCTTTTGGGGTTTGCCCTGCTGTTTGCTGCGCTGGGTAAGTTTTTGTTTGTTGGTATAGCTGTCGCTCATGGAAGAAGCGGGAGCGATCTGTTCGTATTTATCGTTATATTTATCAAGATCGACGGAAACAGCGCTCATATCAACGTGGGCAACGCCTGCCGCAAGTTTTTCTGCCGGAGGCTGGTTTGCCGGACGGGGTTTGCGTTCCACGGGTTTTTTCGGTTCGTGGCGGCGGCTGTTATCCTCTTTGTCTTTATCAAAACCAAAGTTGTTTCCGCCAAAGCGATCGTTTTTCTGGAAGTTCGGTTTATCGCCGAAACGGTCGTTTTTCTGGAATCCGGGTTTATCGCCGAATTTGCGTTCTCCCTGGGGTTTATCGCCGAATTTGCGGTCACCGTTCTGGGGACGGTCGCCGAATTTTTTATCGCCGCTCTGCTGGGGTTTATCGCCGAATTTACGTTCGCCGTTCTGAGGACGGTTGTTATCAAATTTGCGTTCGCCGTTCTGAGGACGGTTGTTATCGAATTTGCGTTCTCCCTGGGGTTTGTCGCCAAATTTGCGGTCGGTGTTCTGCTGGCGGTTTTCGGGTTTGCGTTCGGTGTTCTGCTGACGGCTTTCCGGTTTGCGTTCCGCAGGTTTTTCGTTTTTCTGAACAGGTTTTTCCTCTGCTTTGGGCGCGGGCTTCTGTTCGGGTTTTACTTCCGGTTTCTTTTCTTCTTTTGCCGCAGCAGGTTTCTGTTCCGCTTTGGGTGCGGGTGCAGTTTTTTCTTCTTTTACGGCAGGTGCGGGTTTTTCCGCAGGTTTTTCTGCGGCTTTGGGCGCTTCTGCCTTGGGTTCTTCTTTTTTATTTTCGGTTTTAGGCTGGCCGGCCATGGCAAAATACGGAGCAAAGCTTGTTACTTCGTTTTTTCTGGTATAGTGTTCAAAAACAAAGTTAAGCTCTTCTTCGGTAAGTGTGGCCTGGGCCTTTTTCGGCGGAAATTTTTCTCCCAAAACATCAAGAACTTCCTTTACAGGCTGTTTAAGATCTTTTGCAACTTCCGCCACTTTATATTTAGTGTTTTCATTCATCTATGCAATTCCTCCCATAGTTCATGCTTTGTGCGTGCCGCTATCCAGCAGCTCTTTTATTTTTTTTGAAAAACCGCTGTCGCAAACGGCAAGCACGCCGGCACGTTTTGCAACGGCATAACCAATTTCATCCATTGTAAGGGGCAATATATAAACCTCTGTTTTGCATTCTTCTGCAATGCGCTTTATGTTTCTTGCGGTTCGTTCGGAACAATCGCACGAAAGAAGCACCGATACCGCAGTGCCTTTCTGCATGGCTTCCACGGTCATATCAAAGCCAAAAACAAGCTTGCCCGCCTTGCGGCAAAGACCAAGAAAGCCCGAAAGTCTGTTATCCGGCATTGTCTTCCAGCTCCTTTTCAAGCGCTTCGTAAACTTCTTCCGGAATTTGGGTTTCGAACACGCGCTCTATGCGCTTTGTCTTCCGTGCCTTTTTAAGGCATTCTGCATTGGGGCAGACGTATGCGCCTCTTCCGGGAGAACGTCCGGTTTTATCAAGAGAAATTACTCCTTCGGGGCTTTTTACAACGCGGATAAGTTCGCGCTTGGGTTTCATTTCTCCGCAGCCGGTACACATTCTCATAGGTACTTTTTTCATAAAAAGGCTTCCTCCTTCCGCAAAAGTTTTTTATATGCTTTATTGATTATTCTTCTTCACCCCAAAAGCCGCTTTCGGGTTTAATATCTATTTTCCAGCCGGTAAGTCTTGCGGCAAGGCGTGCGTTCTGGCCTTTGTTGCCGATGGCAAGAGAAAGCTGTTCATCCGGAACTTTTACCTTGCAGGATTTTGCTCCTTCGGGGTCAACTTCTACAGAAACGACCTTTGCCGGAGAAAGCGCCGCGGCGATAAATTCCGCAGGATCTTCGGAATACTGAACAACGTCGATTTTTTCGCCGCCAAGTTCATCAACAATTTTTGCAACACGGGCGCCGCGGGTACCGATGCAGGCGCCTACTGCGTCAACGTCGGGATCTTTGCTCCATACGGCAAGCTTGGTTCTGGAACCGGCCTCGCGGGATACTGCTTTGATTTCTACGGTGCCTTCGTAAATTTCGGGAACTTCGATTTCGAAAAGGCGCTTTACAAGGCCGGGATGAGTTCTGGAAATCATAACCTTGGGGCCGCGTTCGGAAGCAGCAACTTCCACAACATATACTTTGATTTTCTCTCCGCCCTGGAAGGTTTCTCCGGGGATCTGTTCGGATTTGAGAAGGAAGGCTTCGTTATGGTCGATTTCAAGAGTTACGCTTCCGCGAACGGGATCGGTATTCATAACGGTTGCGGTAATAATTTCGTGCTCGCGGCTCTGGAATTCTTTAAGTACCTGGCCTCTTTCTGCTTCGCGGATGCCCTGTTTGATAACGTGTTTTGCGGTCTGTGCGGCAATGCGGCCGAATTCTTTGGTTTCGAGGGGAATATCAACAATATCGCCAATCTGTGCTTTTTTGTTGTATTTTACCGCTTTGTCAAGAAGAATCTGGTTTGCGGGGTCTTCCACTTCTTCAACAACAAGTTTTCTTATGGCAACTTCAAAAGCTTTGGTTTCGGGATCGATGATAACTTTAACGTCCTCGGTGCCAACATAATCGCGGCGGATTGCGATGGCGATGGCATTTTCGATTTTTTCGCAAAGGTATTCCACAGAAATGCCTTTTTCCACTTCAAGAAGCGCAAGGGCTTCGAAAAATTCTGCGTTCATTTTTTTATAATTCCTCCTCAATCATCATTGCTGAAATCGTAATAAAGTTTTATATAGGCGGTTTCGCTTTTATTAAAGACCATTTCTGTTCCGTCTTCAAAAGAAGCGGTGATAACGCCGTCTTTTATATCATCGAGCTGAAGAAGGAATTCGCGCTGGTTATATCCTTCGGGAGCACGGATAAATCTTATTGTTGCAAGATAGCCAAGATAGCGTTTTACGTGTTCTTCGGTTATCAGTTTTCTTTCTATACCCGGGGAAGAAACTTCGAGCACATAGTTTTTTTCTATGGGATCCGCTTCGTCAAGAATGGGATCCATCGCGCGGCTGAAGTTTTCGCAGTCCTCTATGGTAAGTTCCTCTTTGTCGATAAAAAAGCGCAGGTACCATTCTGTACCTTCTTTTTCAAAACGGACGTCCCAAAGCTCTACGCCAAGTTCTTCCGCCACAGGAAGGGCAAGTTCCGTACAGATCTGCGCTGTATTTTTCTTTTTGCCTTCTGCCAAAAAAACACCTCCAAAAATGTTTCGGTAAATAGAAAGGAGCGGGTTTTGCGTTCCCACTCCTTTAATCCTAAAATATTACTTTAATAATATTAACATAACAAATATAAAAATGCAAGGGATTTTTTAAAGTTTTTGCCTGTTTTTTCTTTATTTATGCCGTTTGGTGCGTTTTTTAATAAATAATTTCTTTTATGCACCACAAAACAAACAAATGCGCCGGGTAAAACCAGTAATAAACCGCCTTAACGGTTTTATTGTAAAAGCCCTGTTTTCCTTTATAAAGCCATACAGGCAAAAGGGCAAAAACAGCAAAGCTCTGGCGCAGAACTTCAAAATTCATTCCGAATATATAAACCGGATAATAAAATCCGGAAAGAATTTCTGTATTTATATACCAAAGGCATACAAACTGCGCAGCAAAGTGCTTCCAGCTTTTTCCACGGAAGAAATAGAAAACCAGCACCGTAAGAACGCCCGCGTGGTTATAATCCGTAAAAGTAACAAGTCCCAGTATAAATCCAAGCGCGGCGGTACCGGCGCCCGTTGCAAGGCGTACCGCAACACTTTTGTTTTTTACTTTTTCGTTCATCTGCATAAGCATTATGCCGATAAGAAAAGTCCAGAGCACGTTCTGGTGAACAGGATAAAAAACGCTGCCGCCGGCCACAAGGTTAAACGGAACTTCCGATATCAACGCAAAGGCAAAAAGCCTTTTTACGTATTTTTTAAGGTTTTTTGTGTTAAAAAAGCCCTCCACAGTCATAAAGGCAAAAATCGGAAAAGCAATTCTGCCGATATCCGTCATCCAGCCGTTGCCCGGAACCACCGTTATCCAAAGATGGTCCAGAAGCATTGCCGCCATAGCGATTATATGAAGATGAAAAGAGGTAAGTTCAAAAGATTTTTTCTGTTCCATTGTGTCCTTTCCGCATCATACGGTATATCTTGCAACGCCGCTTTCGGTTTCCGGATTCCACAGAACCGGTTCGCCTTTTTCAAGGCTTTTTTTAACGTCTATAAGCCGCTGGTTTTTGGAACCGCGGAAAAGCAGATTTAAAGAACGTTCTTCCAGCACAAATTTTCCGTCAACAAGAAGATCCGTAACCGCAAGAAGTTCCGCCCAGCCGGGCGTGCCCTGTTTGGCTCCGTCCAAAAGCTGTTCAAAGGTATATCCGGAATACGTTGTTATATGCAGGCCTTTTTTCTTGATTTCCGCGCCAAGCTGCGCAAAGGCTTCCGCCTGAAAAAAAGGTTCCCCGCCGGAAAAAGTAACGCCCTGCAAAAGCGGATTCTGCTCTATTGCTTTGATTATATTTTCCGGGTGGCTGATATATCCGCCTGCCGGGTCGTGAGTTTCCGGATTGTGGCAGCCTTTGCAGTGATGAGGACATCCCTGACCGAAAATCGTCATTCTTATTCCCGGGCCGTCAACTATGGATTCTCTCATAACGCCCGCAAGGCGAAGGGTTTTCATTTCCATTTTTCTCTCCATGCCGAAAACCCGAACGCCGTTTTCGCGTTCGGGTTTTTGTGTTTTGTTATCAGATTTCTTCCGCCTGGGTCTGAATGGAGTGTTTTACTCTGTCCTCGACCTCGGAACGTTTTGCGTTGTTAAAGTTATCAAGGGTACCTACAAGGTAACCGGTAATGCGGCGGATACGTTCGAAGTTTTCGCCGTCCTCTTCTTTTCTTCCGCATCTGGGACATTCATCGCCGATAATTCCTGTAAATCCGCATTCCGGGTCGCGGTCAACCGGGTGGTTAACGCTGCCATATCCAACTCCGGATTCCTTCATACAGCGGATAACCTGCTCGAAGGCATCAAGGTTCTGCAGCGGGTCGCCGTCCAGTTCGATATATGTGATGTGTCCCGCATTGGTAAGAGCATGATAGGGCGCTTCTCTTTTGATTTTATCAAAAGCGGAAATGGGATAATATACCGGAACGTGGAAGGAGTTGGTATAGTAATCTCTGTCGGTTACGCCGGGGATCCTGCCGAATTTTTCAGCATCCATACGCACAAATCTGCCGGAAAGTCCCTCTGCCGGGGTTGCAAGCAAAGAGAAGTTAAGGCCGTATTTTTCGCTGGCTTCGTCCATGCGCTTTCTCATGAATGCGATGATTTCAAGTCCAAGGTTCTGGGCCTCTTTGCTTTCGCCGTGATGTGCTCCTACAAGAGCTTTAAGGCATTCCGCAAGTCCGATAAATCCGACGGAAAGGGTGCCGTGTTTAAGAACTTCGCCCACTTCGTCATCTTCTTTAAGCTTTTCGGAATCTATCCAGATGCCCTGAC
>SVNB01000032.1:10198-16200 GCA_015067125.1 Oscillospiraceae bacterium | reverse complement strand
TGCTTGTTTTAGCTTTGGCGCTGCTTATGCTTTGCGCCTGCGGTGCGGAAGAACCGGCAAAACAGCCGCAGAACTATTCCAAAACAGAAGAACCGCAGGAAGAATATGCCGATTATTGGGCAAAAGAAATTGCCGAAAAAAGAAAAATCGTTTTGGAAAAAATAAAAGAAAATCCGGATTATCTTGCGGCGGTGCCCAATCCATCAGATAATGAACCTGTTCCGGCACAGCCGATAGAAGGTCTGCCGGAATGTATAAGCAGCTGGGCTTATGATTATTTTAACTATACCGTAACTTTTGAAGTGCCGGAAAAATTTTATGAAGATGATGTTCTGCGGTTTTTAACGGCCGTCCGCAGAAAAAATATGGAACCCGGAGAAACCTTTGAGCTTACTTCGCATATTTCCGGAACTTCGCAAAACGATGCGGATACATACCGTACCATGACCGTTACTTTTTCGTGTTTTCCGCAGGCGACAAATCCCGAAACCGGCGAACTTGAAAAAATTCCAAATGCCAACGAATGGCTTAAAGCCACTTTTTATATCTATAAAGAAAACGGCGAATGGCTTATAGAGGATATTAAAGGCAAAACCGGTGATTTTTATGACTGGGCAAAAGACAGCCTGTTCCAAACACTGGGACGCTTTCCGGAAGAGGACAGATGGAGCATAGCGGACCACGCTATCTGTGAATATACGGAAGGGCTTTATGACTTCGGTTCCATAGGCTATCCCGTTCCGCAGTAAAAGGAGAAACAGTTTATGAAAAAATTATTGCCGCTTGTGCTCGCTTTGGTGCTCGTGCTCACGGCGTGCTCAAACGATATTCCCGAAGAAAAGCAAGGAAGCCTTGTTGTTGAAGACCAACAAGAAAATTTGGAGAATCCGGCGGAACAGCCTCAGAAAGAACCTGCAGAAACAGAAGAACCTCAGAAAGAAAACACCCTTCCAGAAGGGGCAAGGCTTTTGGGAAAACTTGGCGAAGAGAAAATCTTTGCTTTGGAAGCAGAAAAAGAAATCCGCCCGCAGCGTTTTTTTGATGAGGACGGCAGGCAGTATCTGGAAGATGCGGAAATAACCGCGTATGAGCTTTTTGATTCCGACGGAAACAAAATAATTCCTCACCCGGTGGAGGATTATGATCTTTCGGAACCGGGCGAAATGGGCAACGAAGACGAATACCTGCTTATCTGTTCTTATAAAGGCGACAGCTACGTTTATAAACAGGAAGACGGCTATACCCTTGTTTCGCACGAAAAATCAGGCCCGACAGGGGAATATCTTAACGGGTTTGAAATTACGGTGTATTTTTGGGGCGCAGACCGGGTCACAAGGGGAATGGGCCTTCTTAACCCGGACGGAAGCGTTTTTGTGGAACCGATTTTCTACAGAATAGAAGCTCCTTTTGATGACAGAATACGTCTTTATTATGGGGTTCACCCCATAGATATTGATATGATGGCGACGGAAATAATCGACCTTGAAGGCAACGTGATATGCGATGAGTATAACGCAATATATTTTTATTATATGGAGGACGGTTCGTATATCGGCATAGGGTACAATTCTTCTTTTAACGAAGTTAAATGCCGTGACGAAAACGGCGAGCTTTATGAAGAAGGCTGCTGGCTTGTGGATAAAGACGGTAACAAGATAAGCACAAAATACAAAACCGCGGACGTGGAAAGACCGACTTTTATGGGCGATATTTTAAGTCCGGAAGAGATATTCGTCATAAAAACCCTTGATGGAGAAACCATCGAAATGCCGATAAAAGAAATTGCGATAAAAGAATAAAATAAGCTCCCTCTGATTAGGGAGCTGTCGGCGCAGATGACTGAGGGAGAGAAAATATATAGCTATCGCTCTGTTTTTTGCTTTTGATATAATAAACCTTTGCCGAAAAGCAGAGGTTTATTTGTTATGCGCAATACCTCCGGCGCAAGAATGATTATTGCCGCAAGGTTGGGGAACATCATCAAAGCATTGAAGATATCCGTAAAGTTCCAGATAAAACCCGGAGCGGCAAAAGAACCGCAGAACGCCGCAAAACAGAACAAAATTCTGTACAGAACAATAATTTTTTTGCTTTTTGTAATACCCAAAAGGGCTTTTTCTCCGTAAAACGCCCAGCCTATAACCGCTGCCAAAGCAAACAGAAACATGGAAACGCAAAGAAAAATATCTCCGGCACCGCCGAAAAAGCTGCGGAAAATTTCCGCGGCGGAATTTTCGGAAAAAGCGCCGCTTCCGGCAGAAAGAATAACAAGCGCCGTAAGGGTACAGACAAAAATGGTATCTGTAAAAACTTCTACAATTCCCCAACAGCCCTGCCGGAGCGGGTCGGTTTCTTCGCTTTCCGCATGGGCAAAGGCGGCGGAACCCATGCCGGCTTCGTGAGTAAAAGTTCCCCGGGTGATACCGGTTTTAAGGGCATCGGATAAAAGCAGGCCGCCTGTTCCTCCGCCGATGGCAATGGGTTCAAAGGCGGAATAAAAAATGCTTTTTAAAGCCGGAACGATATTCTGCCGGCAGATAAAAAGTACAGCAAAGCAGCCGATAACGTAAAAGCAGGCCATAACAGGCACAATAGCGGCAGAGGTTCTGGTAACGGCCTTCGCTCCAAAAAATATCACTGCCGCCGTTAACAAGGCTATAGCCGCGCCCACAGCGGCGGAAGAAAATCCAAAAGCGTTTTTAAACGCCGCACCTGCAGAGTAAGTCTGCACCATGTTTCCGCCGCCGAAAGAGGCCAGCACACAGCAAACGCACCATAAAACAGAAATGCTTTTTCCTCCAAAGGCCTTTTGAATATAAATATCCGCGCCGCCTTTGTATTTTACCGCAAGGGCAGCTTCGGCAAATTTAAGCATCATGCCTAAAAACGCGCCCACCCACATCCATAAAACCGCGCCCGGTCCGCCTATGGCAACAGCAGAAGCAACGCCTATTATATTGCCGGTGCCCACCGTAGCGCCAAGGGCCGTGGCAGTGGCCGCAAAGGCGCTTTTGTTCTTAAAAATGCGCCCGAATGTGGATTTTATTATAAACCCCGCTTTGCGGATTGGGAAAAAACCTGTGGCGGCAGTAAAAAATGCCCCGGCGCCAAGCACCAGCATAAGCAGAGCAGGTCCCCAAAGCAGGTGAGAAATATATTCCGCAAAAAAAGAAATTTTTTCCGTCCGGCATACCTCCTTTTTTTAGAAAGATATGCGAAAAAACGGCGGAATATGAAAAAAAGCGGCACGCTACTGCGTGCCGCTTTTGAATGTGTGGATTTATTAATATGCTTTGCCCCAATAAACCATTTTAGTTGCGGGTTTGCCGCAGACGGGGCATACGTCCTCGATGTGCTCCTGCTCGAAGGGGATGCAGCGGGAAGAAACGCCTGCAACCTCTTTAAGTTTTTCTTCGCACTCGCGGTCGCCGCACCACATGGATTTGATAAAGCAGTTGCCGCTGTTGGCAATTTTGATGAACTCATCAAGATCGTGTGCGGTAAAGGTGCGGTTTTCTCTGTTTTCAAGAGCTTTTGCGTAAAGTCCGTCGCGAACCATGCCAAGAAGTTCCGGAATTTTGGTTTCAAGCTCATCAAGAGATACAAAATATTTTTCGCGGTTATCGCGGCGAACAAGAACGCACTGGTTCTGCGCGATATCGCGAGGGCCGATTTCCAGACGGAGCGGAACGCCCTTCATTTCGTATTCCGCAAACTTCCAGCCGGCAGTTTGGTCGCTGTCATCAAGCTTTACGCGGCAGAATTTGGAAAGACGGTCTTTAACGGCGTTTGCAGCCTCGAGAACGCCTTCTTTGTGCTGTGCGGCAGGAACGATTACTACCTGGATAGGAGCAACGTCCGGAGGAAGCACAAGGCCGTTGTTATCACCGTGGGTCATGATGATTGCACCGATAAGACGGGTGGAAACGCCCCAGGAAGTTTCGAACGGGGTGTGAAGCTGGTTGTCGCGGCCGGTGTACTGAACTTCGAAGGCTTTTGCAAAGCCGTCGCCGAAGAAGTGGGAAGTACCGGACTGAAGAGCCTTGCCGTCGTGCATCATTGCTTCGATGGTATAGGTGGCTTCTGCGCCGGCGAATTTTTCTTTTTCGGTTTTCTGGCCTTTGATCATCGGGATTGCGAAGTTCTTTTCGCAAACGTCCGCATAGATGTTGAGCATCTGTTCGGTTTCCGCGATGGCTTCTTCCGCGGTTTCGTGCATGGTGTGTCCTTCCTGCCAGAGGAATTCCATGGAACGGAGGAAGGGACGGGTGGTTTTTTCCCAACGAACAACGCTGCACCACTGGTTATAAAGTTTGGGAAGGTCGCGGTAGGATTTGATTACGTGTGCGTAATGATCGCAGAAAAGGGTTTCGGAAGTGGGGCGAACGCACATTCTTTCCTGCAGCTGTTCGCCGCCGCCCATGGTGATCCACGCTACTTCGGGAGCGAAACCTTCTATATGGTCTTTTTCTTTCTGAAGAAGACTTTCGGGAATAAACATGGGCATATATACGTTTTCGTGGCCGGTTGCTTTAAAACGGGCATCAAAAAGCTTTTGAATGTTTTCCCAGATGGCATAGCCATAGGGGCGAAGAACCATGCATCCGCGAACGCTGGAATAATCTATAAGTTCCGCTTTTTTAACAACGTCGGTGTACCACTGGGCAAAATCGTCCTCCATAGAGGTGATTGCCTCTACCATTTTTTTCTGGTCTGCCATTTTAATAAAACTCCTTACTGTTACAAACGAAAATAGCGGAACGAGCAGTTCCGCGATCTTCATGCAAATATTCTTTGTATATGTTGATTAAAGGGAATTCTCGATATAGGCAACGGCATCGCCGATGGTTTTGATGCCTTCAAGATCTTCGTCGGGAATTTCTTTATCGAACTCGTCTTCAAGGGACATTACAAAGTCAACAAGATCAAGGGAATCTGCGCCAAGATCTTCGATGATGTTGGTATCAAGGGTAATGTCTTCGGGATCAATATCGAGCTGCTCACAAAGAATTTCTCTTACTTTTTCAAATACCATTGAAAATTACCTCCTAAAAATAAAAACAGACTTTTTGGGTCTTTGTTTTTGCCTTTCATTATCATATATAAAAGATTTTGGATTGTCAATGATTTTCTTGTAAATTTATTGCAATATTATAATGTTTCTGCTTGAAAAAGCAAAATTTTATGGTATATTAATATTTGTATTATTCTGCGCTGTGCGCAACGGAGGTTTTTGTTTTGAAAAAAATAGCTTTTATTTTCCCCGGATACGGCTGTTCCCATGCCGGAATGGGCAAGGAAGTATGCACATATTCCGAAAAAACCAAAGAAATTTACGAAAGAGCTTCCGCTGTTCTTGGCTTTGATGCGGCAGAACTTTCTGCAAAAGGAAAAGCCGCGGAAGTTACCGCCGAAGAAGTTTCTTTTCAGCTTCAGCTTCTTCATCAGCTTGCCCTTGCAGAAGCAGCAAAAGAAATTCTTCCCGCGCCGGAAGCATTTATAGGTTACAGCGCCGGAGAAATCACCGCCATGACCGCGGGCAATGTTTTTTCTCTTGAAGACGGTATCTCTGTTGCAAACGCGTACCGCGATATGAGGAAAGAAGCGGTTGGTGCAGGCAAACTTGATACATACCGTCTGCGCAACGTAAAACACGAATTTGTAAGCCTTGCTTCCGATAAATGCCTTGCGGGATTTGTTCAGATGACCGCGGCAGAAGCTCCGGAACAGACTGTTATAATCGGTGATGAGGACGGACTTAAAGCTGTTCTTGCGGAACTTGCAAAGCACAAGGTAAATTCCGTAAAACTTCGCGATTCTCTTCCGCTTCATTCCGTAATGGTTTTTCCCTATGTTTCCAAACTTCAGGATATTATGAGGGATATTAAACACAGCGAACTTTCCACAAAGATGTACTCCACTTTATATGGCAAACTTGTGGATGTTATGACTCTTCCTTCTGATTATTTTGCAAAACAGCAGGTAAACGCCGTGCGTTTTTA
>SVNB01000032.1:0-10098 GCA_015067125.1 Oscillospiraceae bacterium | reverse complement strand
GGGGAAGGGGGACCGCCGCTTGCGGCGGTGGAAGAGGGATAACAAGCGACCCGGAGGGCATTAAGGAGTTGACAGTTGAAAATTGAAGGTGATTACAAAATGTAGGGGCGGATATTATCCGCCCGTTTTACTGTAGGGAACGGTCTTGACCGTTCCGCAAAGCAGGCAAATTACCGTAGGACGGGGGTACCCAAAGGGTATTTCTTCGTGCTTCGCACTCAGGGCACCTGCTTCCGCTGTTTTTTATAGTTGATATTTTTCTTGGAAAGTGGTATATTAAACTTGCTACACAATTTTTATATATCAAACTGTTGAAGTGTGTATTTTTATCTTCCGGTAAAAATATACGCTCTATTTTCGCATACTTCTTCAGTTTGGTGAAAATTGTGTAGCAGCAATCGGAGCTGTGTATTTTTCGGTGCGTGGCTTCGGCTGCGCACTTTTTTATTTTATAGGAGGATAAAAAATGAAAAAATTAATAGCGGTATTGCTGGCAATGATGATGGTTTTTTCCTTTGCGGCTTGCAGGAAAACAAACGGTGGAAAGGAAATCGAAAAAGATTATATTTCAATAGACAGCATAGTAGTTATGGAGGAACATTCGTCATTTGCCGATTGCAGCATAAAAGTAATGAACAATTTTGATAAAGATATAGATAGAATAGAAATAGAATATCACGAGTTGGACGATGCAGGCAATGTCATCTGGTCCGGAAGTATTTATTTTAATGCACCAGGGTTTGGTCAATCGGCAAATGAAAAAATGCAAATCCATAATAGCTTAAAAGATGTTGATTGCCTGGAGTTCGTTTCATATAATTTACTGACCTCGGATTATAAATTCTATGAAAGTCATAACTTTGTTGAACCGGTTACTTTCTTTTGCGTTGGTTCAAACTTTTATATAAAAGGAACCGAACCTGAAAAAGAACCTGTAACCGAACTTTTCGTCGGAGAAATGGCAAAAACAGATACTGTCGAATTAACGGTAAAAGATGTTTATTTCGCCGATAAACTTTCTACATATACATACACTCCTACTGATTCCGCAAGTGGAATTGTAGCGGGAGACGGAAACATTTATATTTGTATTCGTTTTGATATTAAAAATATGGGAAAAGACACCTTGGAGTGGGAAGATTATTCCGCATTTGAAGTTGATTACAATGATGGTTATATTTTCTCTGCGTTTAATGACACAAATTATTCGTATCTTGTAGAACCTGACGGAAGCGGATATGTATCATTTTCCAATGGAAGTAGCAGTAGCAAAGGAGCACCTGATCTTTTGCCGTTAAGCGGAGATGAGCTTTTGATGATTATTGAAGTTTCAAAAATGCTGGAAGAAGATACAGAATCACCTTTGAAAATTAAAATAGAACTTCCCTCGGGTATATCCGAAAAAGAATTTATTTACAATGTAAGATAAAAATAAAAACCTTCCGCTCAAAAAGCGGAAAGTTTTTCTACTTAAGATAATCCAAAATTATTTTATATTTTTCCGCAAGTTCTTCAAACTTTGCCTTTGCGTTTGCCGGGCTTGTGGAAGGCAAAGCAACTGCCGGAATTCCGGTTTTTGGCTCGATGAATTTTTTATAAAGTTTCGCGGCTGTTGTTCCGGTGGCAAAAACGGCTTTTATATCCGCGCTGTTCAGAATGACTGAAATATCATTCGGAACGGCGTTTTTTATGCTGGAATCCGAAGCACCTTCGATATCGCATTCCCGAAGCACGTCCCACAGGGCGATTTTGTGGCGCAGGCAAAAGGCTTTTTTATATTCCGGCGTTTTTGGAATTTCTTCACCGAAAATATTTGCCATAACCGGCCAGAAACGGTTGCGCGGGTGGGAATAATAAAATCCAAGCTCTCTGCTTTTCGGCGAAGGCATTGTTCCCAGAATAAGAATACGGCTTTCGGAATCAAAAACCGGCGCAAAGGCGTGGGTTATTCTTCTGCTTTCCATATCAGTCAAATGCCGGAACACGGAATGGCAGGGAAGAGGGCAGCATTTTTACTTCCACGCATTTGCTTTTAAAAATCTCTCCGTCCACACAGACTGTCATATCCTCCGGACTTTCTATTTTTGTTTTTGTACAGCGGCGTATTGTAAGAAGACCGTTAAATGCCGGATTTTCTATATGTTCGCCTTTTTTATAAATGCCGATAAGCTTTGCTATTTTTAAAACGCTGGCATCCGCAATGGTGCAAAAATCCATAATGCCGTCGTCAAGTTCTGCCATGGGAACGGGATGATACCCGCCGCCATAGATTTTTCCGTTGCCGAAAACGGAAATAAGAAATTTTCCTTCAAGAACTTCGCCGTCTTCAAAAGTGAACTTCATGGGTTTTGCAAGGCCGGTGAACATTCCGCCAAGAACGGTGGTAAGAACAGAAATGTTATACGCCATGGAACCGGAAACACCGGGAATATGCTTATATTTGGGAATGCGGTCGCATATAACGGAATCCAGACCGATGTTGCACACGTTGGAACAGATGCGTCCGCTGCAATCAATGGCATCAAGCACTTTTGTGCTGCCGTTTACAAGTTTTTCAAGATCAAGATAGTCTTCCGGTTTTCCGCCGATGGATTTGATAAAATCATTGCCGGAACCGCAGGGATAAACCGCAAAGCTTGCGCCGGGTCTGCCGAATGCGCCGTTTACTGTTTCATAAAAAGTGCCGTCACCGCCGCAGGCAACAAAACAAACCTCTTCATCTTCTGCGATGGGGTATTCCTTGCCAAAACGAATGGCGTCGCCGGGGCATTTGGAAAGATATATGCTGATTTCTTCTTTGCGGTTTTTAAAAAAACTTCGGATATGTTTTGCGGTTTCTTCCGCTTTTCCGCCTTTTCCGGCGGCAGGATTGATTATAAATACGTATTTCATGGGGAAAATCCTCCGTATGGGTAATATAAAAAGTATAGCATAAAAATATATCTCTTTAAAGCAAAAAGAAAAATTATTGTGAAAAAAGCAGAAAAGTTTAAAATCCATTGTATTTTGAACCGGATTATTCTATAATTTATAACAGGTATTTTGCTTGGAAAGGAAGAAAAAAATGTATAAAGATATGATGGATACCATTGGATTTGTAAATTCCTGCGATCCGGAAGTTGCCGGCGTTATGAAGGAAGAACTTCATCGTCAGCGCAGGAATATCGAACTTATCGCTTCGGAAAACTTTGTTTCTCCGGCGGTTATGGCCGCAATGGGTTCCGTTCTTACCAATAAGTATGCCGAAGGTTATCCGGATCACAGATATTACGGCGGCTGCAAATACGTTGACGAAGTGGAAAACATAGCCCGTGACCGTGCGTGCAGACTTTTTGGAGCGGACCACGCAAACGTACAGCCCCATTCCGGCGCGCAGGCAAACCTTGCGGCGTATTTTGCCCTTGCGGAATTCGGAGATACCATCATGGGTATGAACCTTGCGGAGGGCGGACACCTTACCCACGGAAGTCCGGTCAACTTTTCCGGAAAAGCGTATAAATTTGTTCCCTATGGCGTGGATGCAGAAACCGGACTTATCGATTATGAAGATGTAAGAAGAATAGCTTTGGAATGCAGACCGAAAATCATTGTTGCCGGCGCTTCCGCATATCCCAGAGCCATAGATTTTGCAAAATTCCGTAAAATCTGCGATGAAGTGGGCGCATACCTTATGGTGGATATGGCGCATATTGCCGGTCTTGTTGCCGCAGGCGAGCACGAAAGCCCCGTACCCTATGCTGACGTTGTTACAACCACCACCCACAAAACCCTTCGCGGCCCCAGGGGCGGACTTATTCTTTGCAAAGAGCAGTTTGCCAAAGCCATAGATAAAGCGGTTTTTCCGGGCTGCCAGGGCGGCCCGCTGGAACATATTATCGCCGCAAAGGCCGTATGCTTCGGCGAAGCGCTTAAACCGGAATTTAAGGAATATCAGCATAAAATTGTTGAAAACGCAAATACGCTTGCCAAAGCGCTTGAAGAAAACGGACTTAAACTTGTTTCCGGCGGAACGGATAATCATCTTATGATGCTCGATCTGCGCAATACCGGCGTTACCGGAAAGGAACTGGAACAGCGCCTTGATTCCGTAAACATTACCGCCAACAAAAATATGATCCCGAACGATCCTGCTTCTCCTTTTGTGACAAGCGGCGTGCGCCTTGGTACTCCTTCTGTTACCACAAGGGGATTCGGAACCGAAGAAATGAAAAAAATCGCGGAATTTATCGCAAAAGCAACCTTTGATTATGAAAACAGCGCGGAGGAAATAAAAGCCGGCGTTGCAAAACTCTGCGAAAAATTTCCGCTTTACGAATGATTAAAAAGAGGTGAAAACCGTGCCGCTTGCGGACAGATTAAGACCAACAGAATTATCCGAAGTCTGCGGCCAGCAGCATATTCTTGGAGAAGGCAGACTGCTTAGAAAAATAGCGGATTCCGGGGTTATTCCCAATCTTATATTCTTTGGACCTTCCGGCACGGGCAAAACCACCGTTGCAAGAATAATCGCAAAAATTGCGAACAAAAAACTCTGCCACTTAAACGGTACCTCGTGCTCAACCGCGGATATAAAAGAAGTGTTCGCGGAAACCGCGGGTATAGACGGTGCTCAGGGTGTTCTGCTCTATCTTGATGAGATACAGTACCTTAATAAAAAACAGCAGCAGACCCTTCTGGAATTTATCGAGGACGGCAGAGTAACGCTTATTGCCTCCACCACGGAAAACCCTTATTTTTACGTTTATAACGCGATTTTAAGCCGCAGTACGGTGTTTGAGTTTAAACCCATAGAACCGGCGGAGATAGAACGTGCTCTTGAACGGGCGGTGGAAAAACTTGAGCAGGAAGACGGAACAAAAATACTGGTGGAAGAAGGCGTTCTGCGCCACATTGCCTGCAACTGTTCCGGCGATGCCCGCAAGGCGCTTAACGCGCTGGAAGCCTGCTGGCTGGGTTCAAAGCTGAATGAGCACGGCGAAAGAGTGCTTATGCTCGAAGATGCTCATTCCGCCGCACAGCGCAGTTCCAACCGCTATGATAAAGAAGGGGACGACCACTTCGAAATACTTTCCGCATTTCATAAATCTGTTCGCGGTTCGGATGAAAACGCGGCGCTGCACTATCTTGCAAGGTTTATTGATGCCGGAGATATTATTTCTCCCTGCCGCAGACTTCTTGCTATAGCCTGCGAGGACGTGGGCCTTGCGTACCCGATGGCTATTCCGATAGTAAAAGCCTGTGTGGATACGGCATTGCAGCTTGGTCTTCCGGAAGCTCAGCTTCCGCTGGCGGACGCGGTTATTCTGCTTTGCACAGCGCCAAAATCCAACAGCGGAGTTATGGCCATCGGAGAAGCTCTTGAAGACGTGCGCAACGGACTTTCCGGCGAAGTTCCGGAATATCTTGTAAACGTACATCCAAAATCTGCAGGCGGGCACAAGCCGCCTAAATATAAATACGCACACAATTATAAAAATCACTATGTAAAACAGCAGTATCTTCCGGATACTCTTAAAGGCCGGGTTTATTATCACTTTGGCGATAACAAAACCGAACAGGCCGCAAAAGCATACCGCGATAAGCTTATTGCGGAAGCGGAAGAATAGAAAGGAAGCGATTTTGTGGAAAAATGGAAGGCATTTCTTAATAAAGGAAGCAAAAGCGCGGTTATAATTAAAAAAGCTTTTGTAATACTTATGTTTTTGCTTGCGGCATACGGCCTTGGCTATGCAGTGGGAACTCTGATTGCAAATATCGGCGTATAAACATAAACGCAAAATAAAAAAGCTCCCGGCGGGGAGCTTTTGTTTTATTCAAGTTCTTTGGCTGCTTCAAGAAGTTTGTCCCTGGTCTGAACGCCCACAAAGCGCTTTACTTCAACCCCGTTTTTAAAATAAATAACGGTGGGAATGGACATAACGCCGTATTCCATGGCGGTTTCGCGGCTTTGGTCAACGTCAAGCTTGCCAACAGTGATTTTGCCTTCAAGCTCTTCTGCAATCTGGTCTATAACCGGGCCAAGCATTTTGCAGGGGCCGCACCAGGTTGCCCAAAAATCAACAATGGCGGGGCCGTTTGCGATGGCGGTATTGAATTCTTCTGTGGAAAAATGAACTGCGGACATATTTTTACCTCCGTTTTTATAGATATTGTGCCTATATATTGGATTATAATGCGTATTGCATAATTTGTCGAGAGAAAAATAATTTTTTTGAAAAAATTTAAAAATTCTATTGACAAACAGGCAGAATATTACTATAATAGTAAAGCACGTTAGATATTGCCCTATTGTGTAACGGTAGCACGGCAGACTCTGACTCTGTTTGTCGGGGTTCGAATCCTCGTGGGGCAACCATAACGTAACAGCATCGGCTTTGCCGGTGCTGTTTTTTTATGCAAAAATGCAGGGGCGGATATTATCCGCCCGTTTCATTACGCTAACCGCAGGAAACGGTCTTGACAGTTCCGAATCAGCTCCCTCTGACGAGAGAGCTGGCACGCCGCAGGCGTGACTGAGGGAGAGAAAATTCTATCCCATTAAATCCGGCCGGTAATTTGTAAAATATTTTTTCATTTTCCGGGCGGCCACGCAGAGCCGCATCTGCAACCTTTCCGCAAAGCGAATCTGAATTTGTAAAAAAGAAATTTTCTGTTTTATTTTATAATTTTTTAAAATATTTTACAAAAATCACTTACAAAAGTGAAAAGTTTTGGTATAATGTATGCGGAAGGGTGGCGTTCGTATGAAAATCATCAATTTTGGCTCTTTGAATATAGATCACGTTTACCCGGTGGATCATATTGTTCGACCGGAAGAAACTCTTCGCGCAAAAAAAGCAAATTATTTTCCGGGCGGAAAAGGCCTTAACCAGTCCATTGCCATTGCAAGGGCCGGTGCGGACGTTTTTCACGCAGGGTGCGTTGGTATGGGTGACGGCGGCTATCTTTTGAATATTCTTGAAAAAAACGGAGTTAACACTTCGCTTATACGCAAAAAAGAAATGCCCACCGGCAACGCTTTTATTCAGGTTACGCCGGAAGGCAACAAAAGCATAATTGTTTGCGGCGGAGCAAACCTTTCCATAACCGATGATCAGATCGACTATACCATAGCACAGATCAGAAAAGGCGATATTCTTCTTTTGCAGAACGAGATAAACGGAATAGAAACCATTGTGGAAAAAGCTCTTGCGGCGGGTGCAAGGGTGGCCTTAAACCCCGCTCCCTTTACCAAAAATCTGCGGAATCTTCCGGTGGAAAAACTTTCGTACGTTTTTGTAAACCGTTTCGAGGCTTCTGAATTTACCGGGGCAAGCCCAATGGATCTGGAAGCCCTTATTCCTGCGATAAAACGCACTTTTCCAAATGCGGAAACGGTACTTACCCTTGGGGTAAAAGGTTCAATGCTTATTACAAAAGAAGATACCTATTATCAAAAGATATTTGATGCGCCGGTAAAAGATAAAACTGCCGCCGGCGATGCGCTTATTGGTTTTTATCTTGCCACCGTTCTGCGCGGCGCAAAACCAAAGGATGCCCTTATGATGGCGGTAAAAGCTGCTTCCATAACAGTTTCCCGCGCGGGCGCCGCAAGTTCCATTCCGATGGTGGAAGAATGTTATCAGTTCGGAAACTAAAAAAACAAACAAAAAAGCCGTTCCTTCCGGAACGGCTTTTGTTTTACGGAAAAATTATTCCGCGCTGATGATGTAATAATAAACAGGCTGGCCGCCATAGATTACGTTTACCTCGATGGAGGAGGGAAGTTTGCCTTCGATAACGGCACGAATGTTTTCTGCCTGTTCTTCAGAAATATCTTCGCCGTAATAAATGGTTACCATGGAAGTATCCTTGCTGATAAGAGCTTTTGCAAGACGGGAACAGATAAGTTCCATATCCTTGCCGGTATAAACCATTTTGCCCTCTTTCATCGCAAGAAGTTCACCTTCTTTGATTTTGTGACCGTCGAAGTCGGAATCTCTTGCGGCAAAAGTTACCTGGCCGGTGCAGACGGAAGAAAGAGCTTCGTTCATGGCATCGGTGTTATCTTCAACAGAAGCTTCGCTGTCATAAGCAAGCATTGCGGAAATTCCCTGCGGAACGGTTCTGCTGGGGATAACAACCACTTTTCTGTCGGCAATTTCTGCTGCCTGGGCAGCGGCCATAATGATGTTTTTGTTATTGGGAAGAACAAAAACAGTTTTTGCGGGAGTAGCCTGTACCGCCGCAAGAATATCTTCGGTGGAAGGGTTCATGGTCTGTCCGCCGGAAACAATGTTATCGCAGCCAAGGTCGGCAAAAACGTCGGTAAGGCCTTTGCCTGCGCAGACGGAAACAAAACCATATTCAACGGAAGGATCCACCGGTGCGTAAACAAATTTTTCTTCTTTGGGTTCTTCTGCTTTTGTGTTGAAATCCGCCTTAAGTTCGGTATGCGCAACAGAAAGGTTTTCTACTTTTACTGCGGTAAGAACGCCGTAGGAAAGTGCTTCGGTAATAACCTTGCCGGGTTCGTTGGTATGAATATGGAATTTTGCGCCAACGGTGCCTTCGGTATATTCCACAACCTCGCCAAATGCGGCAAGTGCTTTTTCAAGGCCTTCTTTTGCGTTTTCTGCGCGTTTTGCAACGGCTTCTACGCAATAGGAATAGTTTGCTTTTTCTTCTGCGGCGGTTTCTTCCGCGCCTTTGGGCTGAATCATTTTTCCTTCGGAAATAACGCTCCACATACCCTCGAAGATATAAACAAGTCCCTGGCCGCCGGCATCAACAACGCCGCTCTTTTTAAGAATCGGAAGCATTTCCGGGGTCTGGGCAAGGGTTCTGCGGCTTTGCAGATACATTCCGTAAAGAACCGCAACGGTGGAATCATCATATTTTACGATCTGGGAAGCTTTTTCTGCCGCGCAGCGTGCAACGGTAAGGATGGTGCCTTCGGTAGGCTTCATAACTGCTTTATAAGCGGCCTCTACGCCAAGGGTAAACGCGGCGGCGATATCTGCGCCGGAAGCGGTTTCTTTGCCCTTCATTCCTTTGGAAAATCCGCGGAAAAGCAGGGAAAGGATTACGCCGGAGTTACCTCTTGCGCCGCGAAGAAAACCGGAAGCCGCTGCTTTTGCAACTTCTTCAACGGTGGCTTCATCGCCAAGTTTTTCAAGTTCTTTTGCTCCGTTGCCGATGGTCATGGACATATTTGTGCCGGTATCGCCATCGGGAACAGGGAATACGTTAAGTGCATCGACCTCTGCTTTTCTGTTGCAAAGGTTGTTTGCTCCGGAAATAAAAGCATCGCGAAGCTGCTTTCCGTTTATCAAAAGTCTCAACTCCTCTTAAATTTTCCTGGTTTGTTTATGTTTACGATTGATTTATTTTTACCACAAAATAATTCACATAGTTAAAGGCATAAGCTGTTTACAGCCTATACCAAAATATATTATAGCACAAAATTCCTTATAAGTAAAAGAAAATTTTGTAAAAAATCAGAAAATATCAAAAAATTATTCGATTTTCCATTCCGCAATGTTATAAAACATATCAAAATCCGTTCCAAAAAGGGTAAAAGGCAGGTCACGGTTAAAAACAGCGCACCCTTTTGTATAGCAAAGGGGAGCAAAAGGCGTAACTTCTTCAAAATAAGCGGCAAATTCCGAAGGGGTAACGGTGCCGTTCATAAAGCCAAGCCAGTTTAAATAAAGCTTTTCGCTGTTTGGAACGCCGTAGTTGATGTAGTCAAAATCTTCCCACTGATATTCGTAAGGGGTAAGAATGGGGCTTAAATCCATATCCGCGCCAAGGCGCATTTCCGCAATATAAAGGTCATAGTTTCCGTTTTCCAAAGCGGTCATAAAAGAACCGTAAGAAAGGGCGGAAACGTTAACTTCTATTCCGGCTTCCAAAAGCATTTCTGCCACGGCGTTTGCAAGGTTTACCTTAACGGTGCTTTCGTTGCAGACTATAAGCTTTAAAGAAATGCGTTTTCCGCGTTTGTTGGTTCTAAAGCCTTCTTTATCGCGGCCGTAAAAACCCATATCGTCAAGAATAAGGTTTGCGGACATAAGGTCAAGGCTGTTTTTGCTGATATACTGCATTTCGTAAAAA
>SVNB01000031.1 GCA_015067125.1 Oscillospiraceae bacterium | reverse complement strand
CCGAAGAAATTATCAAGTGATTTAAAAAAGTCTTATATAATCCGCATAAGCGTACCCCACAGTGCCGTTATAGTTTACTGTGTACCAGTTGTTCCAGCTGCCGAGCACCGTGAGCACGGCACCGTTGGGAACAGAACCGATAACGGCGCCGCCGGTGCTCGGGTATTTTCTTATATTTAAATTTCCGCTTTGCAAAGCCACTTTTCCGGTTTGGGGCATCATTGGCGTAATAAGCGGAACACCAAAATATTCCGTTACCGAAAGGGCAAGCTTTTTTGCAATCTGTTCAAGATTTGCGGTTATCCAGCCGGCGTCATCGGCGTTATCGTGATAAGCAACTTCCACGAGCACGGCCGGAGCACGGGTGCGCGTAACTTCGCCAAGAGAAGTGGTGGTCTGTGCTCTTGCTCCGGCAGAAAAAGGGTATATTGCGCCAAGGTTTTCTGCGATGAGCACAGCGGCTTTTTCTCCTTTTACGCTGTTTGGAGCATAAAACGCAATGCTGCCCTGAACTTCTCCGTAACGGCCTTCCGGTGCGGCGTTGGAATGCAGCGCAAGATGCAGATCGTAATTTCCGGCGTTAGAGGCACGAATGGAAGAACCGGCGGTCATCTGCGGAGTATTGCGTGTAAATTTTATTCCGCTGGAAACAAGCCATGGTTCCATTTCGTCCGCCAAAAGATTCATCCAGTATTCTTCGCTTCCGCCGGTAACGTAAAGATTTGCCTGTTGGGTGGATGGGCTTAAATATATGTTTGGCATAAAATTTCCTCCGAAAAAATCTGATTATATTTTTATTCTATGCAAAAAACAAAAGCAGGGTCAAAAAATAAAAAAACGGAAAATTAATGAAAAATAACCGATATTTTACTTTATTTTATATTATATTTCTGTTATACTATGTATTTGTGAAAATTTATTTATTTTTAAAACCGCAAACGGTAAAGGAGAAACTATTACGGAACAGTTAGTCGATATAGAAAGAATGGAAAACGCGGTCGCGCTTTTCGGCAGTTTTGATGAAAATATCAAAGAAATAGAAAAAGCCTACGGAGTAGGCATTCTTTGCAGGGGAACACAGATAAAAATTTCCGGCGATCCGGAAAAAGTTTCTCTTGCGGGCAAAGCGGTGCAAAGCCTGCTTTCTCTTATCAGCAGAGGAGAAGAGCTTAACGATCAGAATATCCATTATGTTATGGATCTTGTGAATGAAGGCAACGAGGATCAGGTGAACAAAATCAGTTCCGACTGCATCTGCATAACCGCAAAGGGCAAACCCGTAAAAGCAAAAACCCTTGGCCAAAAGGCATATATAGAAGCAATAAAAAATACCACCATAACCATCGGCGTGGGCCCTGCAGGTACGGGTAAAACCTATCTTGCGGTTGCTATGGCGGTAAAGGCATTCCGCAATCAGGAAGTAAACCGCATAATCCTTACCCGCCCGGCGGTGGAAGCCGGCGAAAAGCTTGGTTTTCTTCCGGGAGATTTGCAGAACAAGGTAGATCCCTATCTCCGCCCGCTTTACGATGCGCTTTTTGAAATGCTCGGTCCGGAAAATTACCAAAGATTTGTGGAGCGCGGCAACATAGAAGTTGCGCCCCTTGCCTATATGCGCGGAAGAACCCTTGATGATTCTTTTATAATCCTTGACGAAGCGCAGAATACCACCCCGGAACAGATGAAGATGTTCCTTACAAGGCTTGGTTTTAATTCCAAAGCCGTAATCAACGGCGACGCCACGCAGATAGACCTGCCTTCCATCAAAAAAAGCGGGCTTGTGGAAGCCGTTAAAGTTCTTAAAGATGTGGAAGATATTTCTCTTATAAAATTTACCGAAAAAGACGTTGTGCGCCATCGCCTTGTCCAGAATATTATTAAGGCGTACGAAAAATATTATGAAAGGACAGCAAAAGATAATGGCAATCGCAAAAGTTATCATATCAAACAGACAGAAAGAAATTAAAATCCCCTCCGGAATACGCCTTCTTATGCGCCGCTGCTGTGAAGCCACCCTGCGCACGGAAGGTTTTACCGAACCGGGAGAAATCAGCATCAGCTTTGTTTCCAACGAGGAAATAAGAAAAATAAATGCGGAATTCCGCAACGTGGATGCCGTTACGGACGTAATATCCTTTCCCCTTGGAGAAAACGGCGTTTATGACCGCAACCCCGAAAGCGGCGCACTCCTTTTGGGAGATATGGTCATATCTCTTCAAAAGGCGGAGCAGCAGGCAGAACTTTACGGCCACACGCTGCAAAGAGAAGTTGCCTATTTAACAGTTCACTCCGTTCTGCATCTTCTTGGCTACGACCACGTTAACGGCGGAATGGAACAGGTACATATGAGAGAAAGGGAGGAAACCGTCCTCGCGAAGCTTGGCCTTCAGCGTGACGCAAGTTATGTCAATGAATAATAAGTTTGAAACCAAATCTGCTTTTGTAGCAATAGTCGGAAGACCGAACGTGGGAAAAAGCTCGCTTTTAAACGCACTTATCGGCGAAAAAGTCGCGGCGGTTTCCGCAAAACCCCAGACCACCAGAACAAGAATCACCGGTATTCTTACAAAAGGCCTTACCCAGTTTGTATTTATAGATACGCCCGGTCTTCATAAACCCAAGACCAAACTTGCGGACTTTATGGTAAAACAGGTGGGCGATTCCGTCGCAGACGTGGATATCGCTATCCTTGTTGTTGAACCAAAAGGCGAAATCACCCAGCCGGAAAGGGATCTTATCGAACGATTCAAGGCTTTGCGCCTTCCGGCAATTCTTTGCATCAACAAAATAGATACTCTTGAAAACAAAGAAGAAATGCTTGCAAAAATCGCGGCACTTTCCAAAGAATATAATTTTGACGAGGTTATTCCGATTTCCGCACTCAAAAAAGACGGAATCAATATCCTTACCGATGAACTTGAAAAATACGCGGAGGAAGGTCCCCACTATTTTGCGGACGATTCCATCACCGACCAGCCGGAAAGAGCCATTGTTGCGGAACTTATCCGCGAGCGTATGCTTGTTGACCTTGAAGACGAAGTTCCCCACGGAATTGCCGTTTCCATCGAAGCGATGAAGGAACGCGAAGGCAAGGATATGGTGGATATTGATGCCATTATCTATTGCGAACGCGAAAGCCACAAAGGCATTATCATCGGTAAAAAAGGCGCCATGCTCAAAAAAATCGGCAGCGAATCCCGAATGAGCATCGAGCGTTTCCTTGGCTGCAGGGCCAACCTTCAGCTTTGGGTAAAAGTAAAAGAAGACTGGCGCAACCGCGACGGACTTCTTCGCAACTTCGGCTTTACCGAACAATAAAAGGCTCCCTTGTGTAAAGGGAGCTGTCACCGAAGGTGACTGAGGGATTGCAACCCTGTCAGCTTTCGGATGGATTATCCATACTCAATCGTTGCCGCAGGCGCGGTGAAGGGATTTTTTAAAAACAAATTTTACCTCGCATATCGTTTGCTTATCATCATAAAATGATATTGAAAAAACTTTATGCGGGGTAAATGCCATGAATGAAAAAAGTTGGAACGATTTTGAAAAAACAGGAAAAATAAGCGATTATTTAAACTATAAACTTTCCAATAACAGCGTTATTAACGAAAAAATAAACGCAGGAGAAATAAAACCCGCTCTTCCAAAAGACGTGGGAAAACCGGAGGAAAGTACCGATTTTAAAAAGCTTCATTTTTCCGTGAACGGCGGTATCGGCTATGCAAATCAAGACGAAAGGCATCGTACTTAAAGTACAGGATTATAACGAAAACGATAAGCTTCTTTCTGTCCTTACGGAAGAAAGGGGCGTTATCTACGCATACGCTTCCGGCGCAAGAAGAATGAAAAGCGCCCTTGCCACCGTTTCTTCGCAGCTTTGCTACGGCGAATTTGTATTTTTTAAAAACCGCGATAAATATACAGTGGATTCCGCCGAAAGCGAAAGGCTTTTTTTCGGAATAAGAAAAGATCTGGAAAGCCTTGCATACGCAAGCTATTTTTGCGAACTTTGCCTTTCTGCCGCAAACCCGGAGGAGGATTCCAAAGATATTCTTCGGCTTCTCCTCAATACCTTACATATGCTTGAAAACAAAAAGATAAATCCTTCGATGCTCAAAGCTATTTTTGAAATTCGGCTTATGAGCATCATCGGATATGCGCCGGATCTTATTGCCTGTTCGGAATGCGGAGAATACGAAAAGGCGGCTTATTGGTTCGACGTTAAAAGCGGCAGCGCGGTTTGTACGGATTGCCGGCCGAACGGAGCAAACGACGAGGTGCTGCTTTCCAAAGCGGCGTTTTTGGGCGCGCGCCATATTGTATATGCGCCCATGGAACAGCTTTTTTCTTTCAGAATAGGAGAAAATTCTCTTATAGAACTTTCTGTTGCCGCGGAAAAATACGCGATAACACAGATGGACAAAGTTTTTCCGACACAGGAATTTTTAAATTCTATTCGGACGTTCTGATTTTATAGTTTTGAAATATATTTCAGAGGTAAAAATATGACCGAAAACAGACATTACAGAGCACTGGAACTTGATAAAATCCTTGCTATGTTAAGCGAATGCACCGGCTGCGAAGACAGCCGCCGCCTTGCGCTTGAAACAGAACCCAAAACCACCCTGCGCGAAGCACAGCGCCTTATGGACCGCACAGCGGATGCTTTTATGCTTTCCGCAAGGTTCGGCGCGCCTTCTCTTCATGGGGTAAAAAACGTAACCGGTTCTTTAAGAAGAGCAAAAATGGGCGCAACCCTTTCTTTGCCGGAATTTATAGATATTGAAAGATTTTTAAAAGCTTTGCGGGAAATGAAGGATTTTCGCAATAATTACGAGGGAGAAAAAGAAACCTCTCTTGATGAATTTTTTGCAAGCCTTATGCCGAACCAGCGGCTGGAAGAAAAAATCGGATTCACCGTTGTTTCCGAAGACGAAGTAAGCGATACCGCAAGCCCAACCCTTGCGGATATACGCAGAAAAATACGCAATTCCCAGGCAAAGGTAAAAGAACAGCTGGATAAACTTATCCATTCCAACACCTATGCAAAATATCTTCAGGAACCAATAGTTACCATGCGCGACGGAAGATACTGCGTTCCGGTAAAAGCGGAATACCGCAACGAGATAAAAGGTATGGTGCACGATACTTCCGGCACCGGCGCAACCATTTTTATCGAACCTGCCGGCGTTGTGGACGAAAATAACGAAACCCGTGTTTTAAAAGCAAAGGAACAGCAGGAAATCCAGCGTATTCTTTATGAACTTTCCTGCGATATCGGAAACCACGCGGATTCCTTTATCGAGGACTATTCCGCCATTGTGGAACTGGACCTTTATTTTGCAAAGGCAAGGCTTGCTTCAAAAATGAACGCTTCTGTTCCGCATCTTTCCGATGACGGAAAAGTCCGCCTTTCCAAAGCGCGTCACCCGCTTATTGATAAAAACAAAATCGTACCGATAGATATAGCTCTTGGTTACGATTATGACGTTCTTGTTATCACCGGTCCCAACACCGGCGGTAAAACCGTTGCGCTTAAAACCATCGGTCTTCTTACCCTTATGGCAATGTGCGGACTTATGATTCCGGCAGGGGAAAGCAGCAGCGTTTCTGTTTTTGAAAACGTATTTGCGGATATCGGCGATGAACAGAGCATTGAACAGAGCCTTTCGACTTTCTCTTCCCATATCAACAACACCATTAAAATTCTTGAAAAAACAGATGACAGAAGCCTTGTGCTTCTTGACGAATTGGGAGCAGGTACCGACCCTATCGAGGGCGCGGCGCTGGCTGTTGCCATAATCGAGCGCCTTAAACTTTACGGCGCGAAGGTTGCGGCCACCACCCACTATGCGGAAATCAAGATGTACGCTTTGCAGACACCAAGGGTGGAAAACGCCTGCTGCGAATTCAATGTGGAAACTCTTTCTCCGACCTATCGTCTGCTTGTGGGCGTTCCGGGAAAATCCAACGCTTTTGCCATAACAGAACGCCTTGGAATGGATATCAGCGTTGTGGACAGAGCAAGGGAGCTTGTTTCTGCGGAAAACGCAAACTTTGAAGACGTTGTGGAAAAACTGGAAAAAAGCCGCCAGGAACTGGAAAAAGAACACGAAAAAGCAGAAAATTACCGCAAAGAGACCGAACGAATCCGCCTCGAAATCGCAAAAGAA
This sequence comes from Oscillospiraceae bacterium, assembly GCA_015067125.1. Taxonomy (GTDB): domain Bacteria; phylum Bacillota; class Clostridia; order Oscillospirales; family Ruminococcaceae; genus UMGS1668. The sequence continues at coordinate 10,234 of SVNB01000031.1, read as the reverse complement.
AAAGAGGAAATGGAACGCAGCAAGGAAAAAGAGCTTGAAGCCGCAAGACTTTCTGCCAAACGCCTTGTGGAACAGGTACGCGCGGAATCCCAAAAGCTTATTGACGAAATCATAGAAACCAAAAAAGCCGCCGAAGCGGAAGCTTCCGCGGATATGGCCGCAAGGGCAAGGGCACAGATGAAAACCGGCATTGCCCGTATTCAGGATATGGCGGATCCCATTTCCGCAAAAGACAGCGGATACCGCCTGCCAAGAAGCCTTGTGCGCGGAGATACCGTTCGCATAAACGGAATGAGCAAGGACGGAACTCTTGTGGGTCTTCCGGACGGAGCGGGCTATTGCCTTGTTCAGACGGGTATTGTTAAATCCAAAGTTCATATTTCGGAACTTCGCCTTATTGAAAACAACAAGTCGAAAAAGAACACCCTTGGCGGCGGTTCCGTTACCAAGAGCATTGAAAGCGCTTCCAGAAGAAAGGCCGCTTCGGAAGTTGACCTTCGGGGAATGGACGTTGAACAGGGCCTTTTGGAAATGGACAGATTTCTTGACGAATGCGTTCTTCTCAATCTTAATACGGTTTCCGTTATCCACGGAAAAGGCACCGGAGCTTTGCGCGCGGCGGTGCACCAGGCCCTTAAACGCAACAAAGCGGTAAAAAGTTTTCGTCTTGGCGTTTACGGCGAAGGCGAAACCGGCGTTACAATAGTGGAACTTAAATGAACAAAATTGTTTTTGATTCACCCATAGGCAAAATTGCCGTTTTTGCAGAAAAAGAAAAAATAGTCCGCACGGAACTTAAAACAAAAGAAAAATCCGATTCTGTAATTACGGAAAAAGTACTTTTTAAAGCAAAAGAACAGTTCGGGGAATATTTTGCGGGAAAAAGAACCCGTTTTGAACTGGAATATTGCTTTTGCGGAACGGATTTTCAGAAATCCGTGTGGCGCGAACTGGAAAAAATACCCTTTGGCAAAACAAAAACCTATGGCGAAGTTGCGGCTGCCATAGAAAAACCAAAGGCCGCAAGGGCAGTGGGCATGGCCTGCAATAAAAATCCGCTGGCAATAATCGTTCCGTGCCACAGGGTTTTGGGTGCGGGCGGAAGAGTTATCGGTTTTGCCTGCGGAACAGATATAAAAGAATGGCTCCTTGGTCACGAAGCCGGATTGAAAGGAGAACATAAAACATAATGAAAATTGAATGGAAAACCTGTATTAAAATTGCGGTATGCCTTTTCGGGCTTTATCTTGCAATAACATATTGGGGCAGCATTGCGGGCTTTATCGGCCTTGTGCTTGGTGCGGCGTCGCCGCTTTTTATCGGAGCGGGAATTGCCTATGTGGTAAACCTGCTTATGAGTTTTTATGAGCGCAGATTTTTTGAAAAAGCAAAAAATGCAAATCTTTTAAAAATAAAAAGACCCCTTTGCATGGTAATTGCGTTTATAACCCTTGTTGCGGTTATTGCGCTTGTGGTATGGCTTGTTCTTCCGCAGTTTGTTTCCTGCATAATGATAGTTATTGATTATATTCCCGATGCGGTTGACTGGATTGTGGATCAGCTTAAAAAACTGGAATACGTTCCGCAGGATATTATTGATATGCTTGTTTCCATCGATTGGAATTCCCAGATAGAAAAAATAGTAAAAGCGGTAACTTCCGGTATAGGCGACGTTATGGGCGTTGTTATTTCCACAGTTTCTTCTGTTGTGGGCGGCATTGTAACAGCGTTTTTAAGCCTTATCTTTGCGATTTATATTCTTTTGGATAAAGAAAAGCTTGGAAGCCAGGCGGACAGAATCGCAAAAAAATATTTTAAACAGGGCGTTTATGAAAAACTGCGCTATTTTACCGTTACTTTTGATGACAGTTTTCATAAATATATTGTGGGCCAGTGTACGGAAGCGGTTATTCTTGGCGGACTTTGCGCCATCGGCATGACTCTTCTGGGTCTTCCGTATGCGACCATGATCGGAGCTTTGGTGGCGTTTACAGCGCTTATTCCCGTTGCGGGCGCGTTCATCGGCGGCGGCCTGGGCGCATTTATGATTCTTATGGTAAACCCTTTGCAGGCACTTATATTCGTTGTTTTCCTTGTGGTGCTTCAGCAGCTTGAGGGAAACATCATCTATCCGAAAGTCGTGGGTTCTTCCATGGGGCTTCCGGCAATATGGGTGCTTGCGGCAGTAACCATCGGCGGCGGCGTTATGGGAATCATGGGCATGCTTATCGGTGTTCCGATAGCGGCAACTGTTTACCGCATTGTGAGAAACGACCTTCACGGCGAGACCGAAGAAGAGATAAAAAAGGCTTTAGTATAAAAACTATGTATTTATTTGTACCTGAAAAAGAAAATATTTCCGGCTGTTCCGAAGTTTATATTTCCGCATACGGCGCAGAACCATGGAACGAAGTTTATGAAAAATCCGAAGTGGAAAAATATATTTCCGATTATCTCGGTTCAAAAACAAAATTCTGTTTTGCGGCGGAAGAAAACGAAAAAATAATCGGAATCGCTTTTTGTATGGTCGTTCCCTGCATAAGTGCTCCGTTTTTAAGAATAGAGGATATCTGCATTTCTGCGGAGGAACAGGGAAGAGGCTTGGGGACCGAATTTATAAAGCTTGTTGCAGAAGAAGCAAAAAAACTTGGCTGCGATTCCATACTTCTTGGAACGCAGAAAAACTATCCTTCTTATAAGTTCTATATTAAAAACGGTTTTTCGGAAGTGGATTCGGTTTTGCTTTTTAAAGAAATTTGATAAAAACAAAAAAAGCTCCCGCAGAAAACCTGCGGGAGCTTTTTGATGAGCAATTATTCGTTGACGGGTTCTGCCGGAATACGTTTAAGGCGTGCGTATTTGGGCATTCCGTGTTCGTAAGGAGTTTCGATTTCGCCCTGGATAAGCGGAACAACGTATTCGATAAATTCATCGGTAACGTTGTTGCCTTCTTCGTTGATCCATTCGCGCGGGACGCATTTTTCCGCGTTTGCAACGTCTTTAAGATCAACAAGAACAGGGGTGCATTTGTAAATTCCGTATTTGGTATCGCGGCGGAATGCAACCATTTTTCCGGTTTCACCGGCAACGGCGGCTTCTACGGCAAAGCTTCCGGCCATGGCTGCTTCGTCACGGTCGGTTTTGGAAGCGGCGTGACCCGCGCAGCGCTGAAGAAGAGAAAGTTCGATTCCGCGGACTTTGGAACCGGTTTTCGCGCGGATTATATTGGACATGGTTGCCGCAAGGCCGCCCAGCTGGGAATGGCCGAATTCGTCAATTACGTTGGTATCGTTAATGCCGTATTCGCTGATGAATTTGCCGTGTTTATCGCGGATTCCTTCGGAAAATACGATTACTATGCGTTTGTGGTGCTTGTGGAACTCATCAAGATCTTTGAAGAACTGGTCCATATCAAAAACCACTTCGGGAAGATACACAAAAGCGGGGCCTTCGCAGCAGATTTTGGAAAGTGCCGCCGCACCCGCAAGCCAGCCTGCGTGGCGACCCATAACTTCGATTACAACAATGGCGTCACGGTCATAAACGTGAACGTCTTTAATAACTTCTGCAACAGAAAGGGCTATGTATTTTGCGGAAGAACCGAATCCGGGGCAGTGGTCGGTAAGGTTAAGGTCGTTATCTATGGTTTTGGGAACACCGATGATACGGCATTCATAATCCTGCGTTGCCATATATTCGGAAATTTTGTTGCAGGTATCCATACTGTCATTACCGCCGTTATAGAAGAAATAGCGGATGTTGTATTTTTTGAAGATTTCGAGAATACGCTTATAGTCGGTATCGTCTTCGCGGAAGTCTTTGAGCTTATAACGGCAGCTTCTGATAAGGGAAGCAGGAGTGGTAAGCATAAGTTCAAGGGTTTCCGCATCTTCTTTGCCCATATCAATGATGTTATCATCAAGAACACCGCGGATTCCGTGCTGTGCGGCAAGCACCTTTGTAATGCATTTTTTGCCAAGCGCCGCTTTAATAACGCCGTATGCACTGGAGTTGATAACAGCGGTCGGGCCGCCGGACTGGCCGATAAGACATGCGCCGATAAGTTCGCTCATAAAAATTCTGCCCCCTGTATTTTATTTATTTTGTTGTTTTTTTGCCGTTTGCGGGTTTTGCAAAAACGGCAAAGATGAACATTATTATTAACTATTCTATCACATATTTTGTTAACCTTCAATATTAAAGAAGTACGAAAAAATATTGAAAAACTTGGGGAATATGTTATAATCATTTTCAGAAATGTTTTGGGAGGGAATTTTTTGACCTATAACCGAGAAAATAACTTAAAAACCTTTATTGCGGCTTTGCTTTTTGTTATCGTCGTTGCCGGCGCGGCGGCTTTGGGATTTTTCTTTTTAGGCGGAGAACCCGCCGCAGAAACGGATGAATATCCCTGGATAACTTCTGATCACGCCGCGGTGGAAGGTATGCTGGACGGAAGCTTTTACAGCGGAGAAAAAAACTCCGCGGATTTTCTTTCTTATAAAATCGCGGAAGAAATAACCGTAAGCGTTACCGATGGCAAAGGCGATTTTAAAATCGAAAACTCCGGAAAAAACTCCTGCCTGATGAAAGTAAAAATTCTTATGGAAGGCAAAATTATTTACGAAACCGGGTATATCAAACCCAATCAGCATATAAGCGAAGACGTTCTTGATATTGTTCCGGAAGTGGGAACTTACACCGCAGAAGCGTATTTTGAAGGTTTTGACCCCAATACGGAAGACAGCATTGGCGCAACAAAAGCAAATATCACCATAACTGTTATTCAGTAATATAAAAAAATATAACCGCAGGCACTGGTTGCCTGCGGTTTTTTATTAAAGAATATTGCGCAGAATCGGTCGTTCGGAATCCCATATTTCTTCCATAAGCATACGGCAGCGGGAAATTTCCGCAGAAAGTTCCGCGGCATCTTTATAAACCGCAAGGGGATAAAACTGAGAAACGGAAGAAGTCATCTGGTCCAGAAGCTCGTGCCGGACTATTCTGCAAAGCAGATGGTGCTCGTCCATCCAGAATTCCGTAAATTCCGCGGCGGCGGCAGCGGTTTTTTCGTTCGCACCGTTTTCATCAAGCACGACAGAAAGTTCTTCCAGGCGCATAATAACGCCATTTTTTGACTGCGTTATAAGCTGAAAACAATAAAAATTAAAATATATCATTCCGGCAAGAAGAATTACCGCAAAAACCACTCTTTTCATTTTTGCTTACCTTCTTTTTTAACAAGATAATATTTTCCTTCCGGGGTACAGGTCATAAGAAAAACCTCTTTTTCGCAAACGCTGTTTTCTTTGAGCACGCTTTTATACCAGTCTTCCGAAAGCTTGCAGGCAGAAAGCGTTTTTGAGCACAGCACGCCGTCGCTTATGAGCACCATCGGCGGAGCGTTGCTCACGCTTTTCGGGTCGGCGGCGGATTTTGGAGTAAGCGGCTGTGCCTGGGGCTTTGGATAAACTGTAAGGGCACCGTTGGTTTCTACTATTGCCCAGCCAACGTCTTCAATATCAAAAACTCCGCTTATGCGCAGCTGGCTCATAAGGTCCTCTATGGAAAACCGAAGGTCGCGCATACTTTGCTGGTCGATGTTTCCGTTTCGGATTATTGCCACGGGGTTTCCGGTAACTATTACCTGCGCCTTGCCGCTTTTAAGAGTTATATACGAAAGAATAACCTCCGCGCTCATAAGCGTTATAATCGGCACCACTGCGCCCAAAAGCGGAATATCCGTATCTTCTATGGAAAGGGTAGCTATGTTGGAAATAAGAATGGCAATAACAAATTCCGAAGGCTGCAGTTCGCCAAGCTGGCGCTTGCCCATAATGCGCAGGCAAACAATTATCACAAAGTAAATTATAAGCGTTCGGAAAAACACAACGAACAAAAACACATCTCCCCAAAAGTTTTTATTATATTATTGTCTAAATTATTAATTTTAGCCGTATGTTATTGATTAAAATACGGAATATTGATATAATAAATAAATTAGTGCGAAATTTATCTTTTTATATATACCGGAGGAAAAAATGGAAGAAGAGATTATGTTTGATGCGGAAGTAAAAGAGCTTGAAGAAAAGCCGGTGCCAAAGAAAAAAACGCTTAAAGAAGAGCTTTTGGACTGGGGCAAGACTCTTTTGTTTTACTGCGCTGTTCCGCTTTTGATTTTTCAGACCTTTTGCTTTATGGCAAGTGTGCCCACCGGTTCCATGGAAACCACCATCCCGGTCGGAGCACAGGTTTTTACCACACGAAGCTTTATAAAAAGCAATGTGGAACGCGGAGATATCATTGTTTTCGACAGTGAGGAGCTGGGCGTTGTTCTTATCAAACGCTGCATAGGCCTTCCCGGAGATAAAATCGAATTTGACGGCAGCGGAAGCGTTTATATAAACGGCCAGCGATATTATGAAGATTACGTAAGCAGCTATTCCGATTTTGAAGGCAGCTTTGTTGTTCCCAACGACCACTACTTTTTTGTGGGAGATAACCGGGGCGGTTCCCTTGACGCAAGATTCTGGGATTACCCCTATGTTCACAAAGACTGCATTAAAGGCAAGGCAAGATTTATAATATTTCCGTTCAGCAGTTTTGGCGCGCTGGAATGATTTTTGGAGGTAAAGAATGAATAACAAGCTTTTTGTAAGAATTATGGTAATTATTCTTATTGTTGCCATGATGCTTCCTACCGTGGCCTATGGCCTTATGTGGATACTGGGATGAGCAGGGTAATGGTCGGGCTCAGCGGCGGAGTGGATTCTGCCGTTGCGGCTTATCTTTTAAAAAAACAGGGATACGATGTGGCCGGCGCGACTTTTCGGCTTATGGACGAATGGGACGAAGCCAGGGACGCGAAGGCCGTTGCGGATTATCTTGAAATTCCGCACTATGTTTTCGATTTCCGCGAAATATTCAAAAAAGAAGTTCTTGATAACTTTGAAGAAGAATATAAAAAGGGAAGAACCCCCAACCCATGCGTAAGATGCAATAAATTTATCAAATTCCCCGCGTTTTTTGAAAAAGCGCAGGAACTTGGCTATGACCTTATTTCCACCGGTCACTATGCAAGAACGGACGGAGAAAATATTTTCCGGGCAAAAAATCTTGCAAAAGACCAGAGCTATATGATGTATAACATCGAAAAAGAGCTTATTCCGCATCTGCGTTTTCCGCTTGCGGATCTTTCCAAGGAAGAAATCCGCGCAATAGCCGCAGAAGCCGGAATTCCGGTGGCACAAAAACCGGATTCCCAGGATATCTGTTTTATTCCCGATGGGGATACCCAGGGTTATCTGGAAAGAAAAATCGGAAAAATGCCCTGCGGAAAATTTGTTGACGAAAACGGCAAATGCCTTGGGGAACACAAGGGCATCTGCCGCTATACCATAGGCCAGAGAAAAGGCCTGGGGCTTTCACTTCCGGCACCGCTTTATGTCGGAAAAATAGACCCGCAGGCAAACGAGGTGGTGCTTGTGGAAAACGAAGCGCTGCTTAAAAAGCGCCTTATGGTAAAAGATTTTCACTGGATAAACGGCGCACCGGAAATGCCCATACCCGTTACCTGCAAAATAAGATATGCGCATAATCCCGCTCCGGCATTGGCAAGCACATGCATTTTTGACGATAAAGCGCTTATTCTTTTTGAAGAACCGCAAAGAGCCGTAACGCCGGGTCAGTCCGCGGTTATTTACAGCGGAGATAAGCTTCTTGGCGGCGGCGTTATTATGGGATAAACGTTTTTTAAAGTGATTTTGCGCAAGGCAGAAGTACTTTATGTTTAACAAATCTTGAAGATTACGTGATTGACAAGTGAACGTTACTTGTGTATAATAGTCATATTATTTATTCGAAAGGTCAAAAAATGGACGACGCAGACATACGAAGTATTATTATAAATTGATTTTGCAAGCATAGCCTGAACGCCAAAAGCGTTTTCGGGCTGTGCTTTTTTGCGTTAATATAAAAATTTGAAAGGTTGTATCAATTAATCAATGGGCAATATCGGCACAATAATCATAATGGGCGTTCTTGTTATGATGTCGGCATATTTTTCCGCAACAGAAACGGCTTTTAACAGCCTTAATTTAACAAAGCTTAAAATTTCCGCAGAAAAAGGGGATAGGGGAGCGGCGCTTATGCTGCGGCTGGTGGATGACTATAACCGCCTGCTTACCACCATTCTTGTGGGCAACAATATTGTAAACATCGCTCTTTCCTCCATAGCTACGGTTTTCTTTATAAAGCTTGTGGGCGATGCCGGCGCCACCGTTTCCACCGCGGTTATTACGGTTATCGTTCTTATCTTCGGCGAAATAACTCCTAAAAGCATCGCAAAGGAATCTCCCGAAGCGTTTGCAAGATTTTCCGCCCCGATAATCAATTTTCTTGCGGTTATTCTTACTCCCATCAACTATATTTTCTCTCTTTGGAAAAAGCTTATATCCCTTATTTTTAAAAGCAGCGATGAACACGCCGTTACGGAAGAAGAACTGCTTTCTATGGTCGAAGAGGTTGAAAGCAGCGGCGGCATAGGCGAACAGGAAGGCGAACTTATCCGCAACGCCATGGAACTTAACGAAAACGACGCCGCGGATATTGCCACTCCGCGTGTGGATATAGAAGCAGTGGGCAAGGACTGGACCAAAGAAGAAGTGGCGCAGGTTTTTGTGGAAACCGGATATTCCCGCCTGCCCGTTTATATCGACAGCATAGATAATATTATAGGCATTATTCACCGCACGGATTTTTATAACAATTACGATATGGAAAACATTGCGGATACCATGCTTACAACCCCGGTTTTTGTTCCCACAACCATAAAAATCGGCGCATTGCTTAAACTTTTGCAGAAAAACAAGTGCCACATGGCCGTTGTAACAGATGAATACGGCGGCACCTTTGGTATTGTTACTATGGAAGATATCCTTGAAGAGCTGGTAGGAGAAATCTGGGACGAGCACGATGAAGTGGAAGAGGATATCAGCGAAAACAAAGGAATATACACCGTTTCCGGCAGTATGGATCCGGAGGAGCTTTTTGAAGAGCTTGAAATGGATATTGAGGAAGTTCCGTACGCAACTTTAAGCGGCTGGATCATGGACGAGCTTAATAAAGTTCCGGAAGAGGGAGATACCTTTGATTCCAACGGATACAGATTTACGGTAGAAACCGTTGACGGTATGCGCGTTGATACCGCAGTTGTGGAAAAAATCGAACCCAAAACAGAGGCAGAGGAAGAGTAAATGGAACTGGTTATCAAAAAATTTGATGAACTTACCCCGTATGAACTTTACGATATTCTTAAACTGCGTGTGGACGTTTTTGTGGTGGAGCAGGAATGCCCTTATCCGGAAATTGACGATAAAGACCAGAATGCCTATCACGTCTGGCTTCGGGATGAAGAAGGTATTGCGGCATATCTGCGTGTGCTGGATAAAGGCGTTTCTTTTGCGGATGCGGCCATTGGCCGGGTAATTTCGGCACGGCGAAGAAAAGGTTACGGCACCATTGTGCTTAAAGAGGGAATTCGCCTTGCAAAAGAAAAATTCGGAGCGGATAAAATTACCATAGAAGCGCAGGTGTATGCCAGAAAATTTTACGAAAACGTGGGATTCAAGCAGGTTTCGGAAGAATTTTTGGAAGACGGAATACCCCATATTCTTATGACCCTTGAATGTGAATAAAATAAAGGCGGCAGAAATTTTTTTTCTGCCGCTTTTTATATAATTGTTCACAAAAAATTTTCTTGCGTTTATCACGTACAGATGATAAAATTTAGTTGAAAATTGTAAAAAGGAGGCGTTTTTATGCGTTACGAAATCGAAGGCGGTTCTCTTCCGGCACTGGTGATTCAGCTTGATGCGGGCGAAGGCCTGATAAGCGAATCCGGCGGAAGAACCTGGATAAAAGGACCGATAACAACGGATACCAAAGCGGACGGCGGACTTGGCGGAAGCATTGGCAGAATGTTTTCCGGAGAAAGTCTTTTCCTTAACCACTATTATGCAAAGGGCAGCGGAGAAATTGCTTTTACTTCTTCCTTCCCGGGAAGAATCATTTCGCGCCAGCTTGCGGCAGGAGAAAGCGTTATCTGCCAGAAAAAGGCTTTTCTTTGCGCAACAGAGGGCACAAAGCTTGAAATTTTCTTCCGTAAAAAAGTATCCGCGGGTCTTTTGGGCGGCGAAGGCTTTATTATGCAGAGAGTTACAGGCCCCGGTAT
>SVNB01000030.1 GCA_015067125.1 Oscillospiraceae bacterium | reverse complement strand
GATGCTCTTGTAGCAGGCCTTGGCGAACTTACCGCTGTTGAAGTTAAAAACCCGCTTACCGTTGATGAAGTTTCTGTTCAGGCTAACATGAACATGAAAAACGTTAACGTAAAAGTTGTTCTTAACGTTGTGGAAGACGCTGCAGACAGCGCCGAGCTTGTTGAATACGCTTCCAAAGCAGAGGTTGTAACCCTTGACGAAGGCGTAACCGCAGAAAAAATTATTGCGGAAGCCAAAGGCGTTGTGGATGCAGCTCTTGCAGAGTGGGCGGAAGTTTATACCGAAGATGGTTATAAAGTAACCGTTTCCGAAATTCCCGCAACTCTTACCGAAGATATCGAAGTAACCTATACCTATGCTCCCGTTGACTGCGAAGTAACCGGTGATATTGTAAAAACCGTTCCTTACGGCTACAAACTCACCCTCGAACCTCACGCAGACGCAACCAAAGCTTATGACTATGTTGTAAACGGCGAAAAACACGCACAGGGCGAAGTTGTTACCATTCTTGGTGCAACCGAAGTTACCAGAACTTCCGGCAAATCCTATAACACCCAGAACCTTTATGCAATCATCGCAAACAACTATGGCGATGACGTTGCAAAAGCAATTCTTACTTCCGGCGCACTTAAAGGCGATGAAACTATCAGCTACCGTAAACCCGATCCTGCTGATTCCGAATCCCTTGTAAAACTTGAAAACGGCCAGGTCGTTGCACAGGAAACCTACGCTTCCGCTTATGCAGGCCTTAACTGGGTTCCCTATTCCTACGGCGCAGAGGGTACCGAAAACCTCTTCAGCGGCAACACCGCGGAATGGAACGAAAACGCTGTAAAAGTTGTTTACAGACTTTCTCTTTCCAACTACAGCGTAGAAGACGTTCAGAAAGTGCTTGATCTTGCTGCAGCTCTTAAAGAAGAAGCAGAAGCACAGACCGGCGTTATGGACGGCCTTGCAGGTATGAAAGATGATCTTGAAATGCTTGATAAGACCAAATTCGGTGCACTCAACGGCGTTATCGACGTTACCGACTTTACTCCCGGCGACGACACCGATGCTGATGAAGCAAACAAGGCAATGCAGAAATACTTCAAAAATGTAGTAAGCAGCATCATCAACAACAACCTTGCAAGCAACAACCTTCTTAAAATCTTTAACTATGTAGAAGATTACGCAGCAGAAGGCCTTAAATACTATTATGAAAACGCTGAAGAAATCATCAGCGAAGTAACCAAACTTGCAGGCTACCTTGGCGAAATGACCAAAGAGGAAGAAGCTCTTAAGATCATGGTTACCGCAGCAGGCTATCCGCAGTATGCAGATAAAATTGCAGACGTAGAAACCAAACTTAACGGCTACCTCGAAGCACTCACTCTTCCCAACGCAGCAATCAACACTGCAAGCGCAAACCTCGGCAAACTTGCAGCAGCACTTTCTGCCGAAGGCGAAACCTCCTGCACCGCCACCGGCGCACCTTATGTGGATTCTGCGGCTCTTACTGCAACCGATTCCAGCCAGGTTTACGTTCAGATCATTATCGATACTCCTAACGGCGAAGCAACCATTACCACCGATCCTATGGATCGCGGCACCGTTCTTACCCAGGAAGATATCAACACCCTTAAAGCTTCTGTTGAAGCACAGGTAAGCAATCTTCTTAACGGCAACAACAAATATTACGTTGAAACCATAGAAGGCAGCCTTGACGAACTTGTTGATGAAGAACTCAACGCAAAAGTTAACGTTTACTACACCTATTCCGAAAAAGAATATACCGTAGTAATCGAAGGCGAAGCTGATCAGACCATCACCGTAAGCGATCTTGAAATCAACCTTCCCAAACACGCAACTTCCGGTTGGGAATACAGATACACCGTTGACGGCGTTGACGAAATCACCACTTCCACCTATACTTTCACTCTTGAACAGCTCGACAGACTCTTCGCAGAGGGTTCCTACACCATCACCCGCACCGAAGTTGACGAAGCAAAAGAGAAAATCGAAGAAACCTTTGCAGAATGGCTTGTTAAAGACGTAAACGGCAACGTAACCGGCCTTTATGCAAAAGTTGACGGAAACAAAAACGGCGTTATGGATTTTGCCATGACCATCGTTGAATCCGGCTATACCTACATCGGCCTTAACGGCGAACCTCTTCTCTATATGAACGATGAGAACACCACCGAAGTTAAACTTCAGACTCTCATCAACGCAATGCTCAATGATAATCTGTTCTCCAACGAAACTCTTATCACCCTTGGCAAAGCAGGCAAAGGCGAATTTGTTCACGCTTCCATGCAGCTTGGTAACTCTGCAAACGATATCGTATTTAAAGACCTTGACTTCACTCTTTATCTCAGCAGCGTTCCTTCCCAGATGGCAACCGTAGCAAACGGCCTTGAGAAGATCAAACCTTATATGACCTTCAAATCCGAAAGCGGCGTTATGGCTGTTTACGCAACCCTTCCCGAAAAAGTTTACGAAGTATATCTTGCAGCACTTATTGCAACCGGCAACATTGATAAAGACGATATGGAAGCAGTAAATTCCGAAATCGCAGCACAGTTCCTTTGGGATTATGTTGAACTTATCATGGCAACCGATGCAAACACCACCACCTATACCAACACCCTTGCAAAACTTGGTATTGATAAAGACCTTACCGGCGCAGAAAAATATTATCAGCTTGCCAAAAAAGCTCTTACCAATCCCGGCGTTGTTGTAAACCCCGAAGATGATAACGAACTTGTTGATCTTTCTGTAACCGCAAACGGCAAAAAAGCTATTGATGGTATTATAAACCTTCTTGGCATTGATGTTTCTGCCTATGAAACCTATATGGGCATGATTTATGAATACAAAGGCGAAGGCGCTGCACTTACCGCTGCTGCAACCGCAGAACTTACCAACACCAACAACGGTTTTGAAGCAGCACTTGTTGACGTTCGTCACCCGGTTGACAGCAAAGTTGATTATCTTGAAAAATTCGACTTTACCAACAACCTTTCCGAACGCGTAAAATCCATCGCAGGCGAAGCAGCCATCATTCTTCTTGATGACGTTACCGGCGATCTTGTATTCAACGACGTAACCATTCTTGACCTTAACGGCCATACCGTTAACGGCAACATCGTTGCAAACGGCAGAACCCTTATCTTCGATTCCAAACTCGATACCTTCGAAAGCGGCAGCGTAACCGGCACTGTTTCCGGCACCGCAACCGCAACCATCGTAGGCGGCAAATATGCTTCCGACGTAACCGCACTTCTTCCCGAAGGTTTTGAAGTTGAAAACGGCACAGTACGCAACGTTCTCTACACCATCGAAGAAAATAACGGCGATATCCTCTTTAAAGCAGATGCAGATATCCTTGATAAAGATATCGTAAGCTATACCGAAGCAGCAGGCATGATTGCAGCAGATATGGCAGTTGATCTTGTTCTCAACTATTTCACTTCCGCTTCTCTCTATGCAGACGGATATCAGATCTACAACGTAACTGTAGAAGATATCATCGGCATTTATGACAGCACCAACCGCAAAGAACAGCTTATCAACACCGCTCTTGGTTTTGTAAGCCTTGCAGACCTCAATGCTTTCATCAACGGAATCATTGACGAAATGCTCGACTTTGCAGCTATCGAAGAAGCAATCGATAACGATACCGCTATCCTTGATATGGAAGTAACTGTTGCTCCTTGGTCCGTAACTGTTGACCACGTTGTAGCAGAAGATTATGTAACCTTTGGCATTGCACCCAACACTGATCTTGAAGAAACCTTTACCGTTGGCCTTGCAATGGACGGCAGCGAAGGCAAGAAAGAATACGCAGCAAACCTTGTTGGCGGACTTTCCGATATCGTTGATACTGCAGATGCACAGGTAGAAATCCATAAACCTTCTTACAGCAACAACCACTTCAAAGTTTCCGGCGAAGGCTACGCAACCCTTATCATCGACGTAACCAAAGATAACAACACCGAAAACGATACCGCTTATACTTACGAAGAATATGTAAACGTTCTTGCAGTAGTATTTGCAAACGGCGTTGAAGACGAAGCAAAAGCAAAAGCTCTTGTAGATGCAATCGGCGAAGATAACGCAACCATGAAAGCAGCAATCGATGCTCTTACCGTAAAAGACGTATTCGATGCACTTAAGAACATGAGCGTTAAGACCACCTTTGCAGATATGGTAGCAAAACTTGGCATTACCGAAGATCTTGGCAGAGCAGCAGCTCTTGAAGAGATTTATCACCTTGTTGCAAACGCAGCAGGCGAAGGCCTTGAATATCTTGATATCATCGGTCCTTCCAGAACTCTTGGCAGCCTTTGGAACGAATCCACCGGTTATTATGAATACAGCACCACCCGCAGCGCAGACAAGACCGTAAGCAAAGGCGGTTACAGCCTTACCGTTGGCGCAGAAATCACCAAAGCAACCCTTAAAGTAAAACTCTTCGGCGAAGAAGATGAACACGTTCACGGTACTGCAACCAGAGAAGAAAACGTTGTTCCCGCAACCTGCGGCAAAGACGGTTCTTATGACCTTGTAACCTACTGCCCCGAATGCGGAACCGTTCTTAACAGAGAACACAAGGTAATTCCCGCAACCGGCAAGCACGAAAACATTGTAACCGATGAAGGCTATCCCGCAACCTGCTCTGCAGAAGGTCTTACCGATGGCAGCCACTGCGAAGACTGCGGCACTGTAATCGTTGCACAGGAAATCATCCCGATCGATGAGAATGCTCATAACTGGTACAATAAAGAAATTGATATCGTTTGGGAACTTGTTGACGGTAAATGGACCTGCAAAGCAACCCATTACTGCGAATACAACAGCCAGCACTCTGAAACTGTTGAAGCAACCATCACCAGCGAGGTTATTGAAAAAGCAACCTGCTGCGAACCCGGTACCACCAGATACACCGCAAGATTCAATGCTGACTGGATAACCGAAATTCTTTACAAAGACGTTGACGATATCCCTGTAGATCCCGATGCACATAAATGGGGCAACTGGGTAACCGTTAAAGAACCCACCTATTATGAAGAAGGTCTTGCAAAACGCGAATGCGAACTCTGCGGCGACGTTGAGTACAAATCCATTCCTAAAAAACGCAAACCGAGCAGCGGCGGCGGCATCATCATCGACCTTACCGGCAAAGATGACGAGGGCAACCCCGAAACCGGTGCACCCGTATTTGATTAATTCAGATACAACCGAATAAACCCAAAAGAGCACGGCAAAAGCCGTGCTCTTTTTTTGCAGAAATAAAACTTATAACCAAAATAAATAAAAAATTGCAATAAAAATACACAAAATAAAGCGTATTCAACTATAAAAAACGCAGAATTTAACTTTTTTGGCAAATTTTTATGAATAAAGCTTTGATAAAAAATACAGCGGTGCTATAATAATAAAAAGAATACGCACAGGAGGTGCCTTATGCGTTACGGATTTGGCGTGGATATTTTTGGACCGAATATTAAATTCGGATTTTTTGATGAGGAAGGAAACCTTATCGATAAATGGAAGATTGCCGCGCCGATAAACACGGAAAGCAACAAAATTATTCCCGCTGTGGCAAAAGAAGTGGAAAGCTATCTTAAGAAAAAAGGCATAAACGAAGAAGACGTCATCGGCATCGGCGTGGGAATTCCCGGACCGGTTGACAGAACCGGTGTTGTTCAGAAATGCGTTAACCTTGGCTGGGGCGTTTTTAATATCGAGCACGCCCTTTCCGGCCTGGCGGCGATGAAGGTAAAAGCCGGAAATATAAGCACACTTTCTGCGCTTGGAGAAAGCTGGAAAGGCAGCGGAAGCGTAAATACTGTTTTTATGGCCATGAATACCGGCCTTGGCGGCGGAATTATCTGCGACGGAAGACTTGTTCGCGGAAACAACGGCGGCGCCGGAGAAATCGGCCACATTGTAGTAAATAAAGCGGAAAAAGAACCCTGCGCCTGCGGAAAATTCGGCTGTGCGGAACAGTATTGTTCTCCGGCAGGAATAGTAAGGGTGGCAAGGCGAATGCTTGCGAATACGGGAGCACCATCTGTTCTGCGCTACAAAAAATTCTTTGATTATAAAGACGTGCTGAAAGCGGCGGAGGAAAATGACGAGCTTTCTATAAACGTGATGAACAGGGTTTATGAATATGCCGGTCAGGCTTTGGCGGCAGTATGCTGCGTGGTAAACCCGGATACGGTGGTGCTTGGCGGCGAATTTTGCAAAATCGGCCAACCCGCTATGGAAGGAGTTGCCCGTTCCTTCAAAAAATACGTTTTCCAGGCAAACGAAAACGTGCGTTTTACCTTTGCGGCATTGGATACGGACGCCTGCATTTACGGTGCCTTTAAACTGGTGCTTGATAATTACGGATAAAATTATCCCGGGCCGCAAAAGGTCCGGGATTTTGTTTAAAGAGCGGTTGACGAAAAATCTTAAATGTCATAAAATAGTATCCGTAATATAAAGCGTAAAAAGGAGAGATCCTATGAAAATATTTTTTAAAAAAGTTGCAGCGCTTTTAATGGCGGCGGCAATAATCTGTGCCCTTTCTGTGCCCGTTTTTGCTTCTTATATGGAGCACGAGGGACTTGAAGTTTCTGTGGAAATGGATAAGGAAAGTTATGAGGAAGGCGAGCTTATTACCGCAACCATCACCGTTAAAAACACGAACGCGGAAGCGGTGATCATAACCAACCTGGAACAGCTTATTCCCGAAGGATACGAGCTTGCGAAGGATTCTGAAGCGGCGACGGAAAACGTGGAACTTGCCCCGGGTGAAACAGTTACCCTTAACGTAACCTATGGCGGCGAAGCGGCGGAACCTTCTGCCGAAGACGCAGTGGAAGATTTCTTCAATACGGTTATTTACGGCGAAACCGCTGGGATTCCCAATCTTCTTATCGCGATTATAATTATTGCGGCAGTGATTATTTTCTTTAAACTTACCTGATAAAAAGCACCCCACAGGGTGCTTTTTTAGTTAAAAATAGAAAGTTGAAATCTAATTTTAAATTCCACCGTAGGGGCGGCCCTATGTGGCCGCCCGTTTTTATGCCAACCGTAGGGAACGGTCTTGACCGTTCCGCAAAACAACCAATTTACAGTAGGGCGGGGGCTTTGCTCCCGCCGCAAACAGGTATCCCGGAGGGCAGCCTTCCCAGAGGGGAAGGTGGATTTTTCGCCGCAAGGCGAAAAAAACGGATGAGGGATAACCAAAAACCCGGAGGGCAACCTCCCTCTGACGAGGGAGGTGTCACCGCAGGTGACGGAGGGAGAGAAATTCTATCTCATTAAATTCAGCCGGTAATTTATAAAAGAATCCCCCAGTCTTTTTTAACCGCAGGCGGTTAAAAAATCCAGCCCCCTTTAGGCAAGGGGGCCAAATTCAGCCTTCCCAGAGGGGAAGGTGGATTTTTCGCCGCAAGGCGAAAAAGACGGAAGAGGGATAACCAAGAACCCGGAGGGCAACCTCCCTTTGACGAGGGAGGTGTCACCGCAGGTGACGGATGAGGGTGAAAACACCCTTTCGTTACGGCTTACGCCGTGCCGCTTCCCCTCAAGGGGAAGTATTATTACAGCAAACCAAAAAAAATATTGACAAACTTTCCAAAATAATGTAATATAAAGATGATATCAAAATGATATCTTAAATCGTTATTTTACATCGCGAAAGGATGATGATTTTATGAACGCAAACGTAAAAAATGATTACAGCAAAGAATTAAAGCCCAGAAACGGCATGGCAATGCTCCTTCTTCTTATCCTTGGCGAGCTTGTTTCCGTTGCCGGATTCATCGGCGGAATCTACCTGACCTCCGAAGGAATCATTTTCCCTGTTTCCTTGATTTTTATGATTCTTTTCGGCATAGCGGCATTTCTGGTAATTCCGATTCTTCTTTGCGGACTGCGTACCCTGCGCCCGAACGAAGCTTATGTTCTTACCCTTTTCGGCGAATATTACGGCACTCTTTACGGACCGGGATTTTTCCATGTTAACCCCTTTGCTTCCGCAATAAACCCTGCTTCGGAAAACGCACTTGAAAAAGCCGCAGCAGCTAATGCAGAAGCAGCTCTTTCCGGAAAAGCAACCACAGCAAACGTTCAGCTTTCCGCCAACAAACGCGTTTCCCTTAAAGAGATCACCCTTACCAACGACAAACAGAAAATAAACGACCAGCTCGGCAACCCAGTTATAATTGGTACCGTTGTTATCTGGCATGTTACCGACCCGGCAAAAGCCGTTTTCAACGTTGATAACTACATCGAATTCCTTTCCACTCAGTGTGATGCGGCTCTTCGTAATATCGTAAGGGAATACCCCTATGACGAATCCGAGGAAGGCGACGAAAAATCCCTTCGCGGTTCCAGCCTGGAAGTTGCACAGCGTCTGCGTGATGAAATTCAGTGCCGTGTGGAAGTTGCGGGTATAGAAATCACCGAAGCACGCATCACCCACCTTGCGTACGCGCCGGAAATCGCCGCCGCAATGCTTCAGCGTCAGCAGGCTTCCGCTATTATCGCTGCCCGTAAACTTATTGTTGACGGCGCCGTGGGAATGGTGGAAATGGCTTTGGAACGCCTTGAAGAAGAAAAAGTTGTGGATATGGACGAAGAACGCAAAGCACAGATGGTTTCCAACCTGCTTGTGGTTCTTTGCGGAAGCAACGATGCCCAGCCCATTGTAAACACAGGTTCCATTTACTGATGATTTTTGATGAAAGGAGACGAAAGCCTTGGCGGAAAAAGATAAAAAACAGCTTTTGCTTCGGCTTTCGCCGAACCTTTGGGAAGAGATTTCGCGCTGGGCGGAGGACGATTTTCGCTCTGTAAACGGTCAGATAGAATATCTTCTTACCGAAGCGGTAAAAAAACGCCGCAAAGTTAAAATCGAAGAACCCAAAGACGAATAAAAAACACCCCGCCCGAAAACAATCGGACGGGGATTTTTATTAAGCCTTCCCCTGGGGGAAGGTGGCACGGCGTAGCCGTGACGGATGAGGGATTATCAAGTAACCCGAAGGGCATTAAATAGTTGAAAATTGAAAGTGGAAAGTTGGTTTGAGAATTTACCGTAGGGCGGGGGCTTTGCTCCCGCCGCAAACAAGTAACCCGGAAGGCAGCCTTCCCAGAGGGGAAGGGGGACCGCCGCTTGCGGCGGTGGATGAGGGATAACAGGTAACCCGTAGGGATTGCCGTTTTATAGATATACTACCCCATTTCTTTTGAAACCAAAAGAAACCGGGTAGTGTCTGAAAAGAAAAGTTTTAAACCCCTACCCGCTCGCTCCCGCGAGCGACTCCCCCTTAAAATTAAGGGGGAATAAACTCACCACCGAAAAATAGAGGTTCCGAATATCCACCGTCGCCGCTCGGGGTCGGCAACGGATTTTCATTTTACATCGTTCGCTCGGTTGTGTTTTCCGGGCGGCCACACAGGGCTACCATACGATATTTTCGTTTGTTTATAAAAAGCTTTTTGCGCATTTATAGCCATAGGCTTCTTCCGCTTCCAGCACGGCCCTTTCTATGGCTTTGCCAAGCACCCTTGCGCCAAGGGTGCCCACAACGTCCGCGCAGGTTTTTACCTTGCCGGTGCAAAGGGCGTAAACCGTATCGCCGTCCATAGAAGTGTTTACCGGGCGTATGGTGCGGGCAATGCCGTTGGAGGCCATGGCGGCAACCTTGTTCATTTCTGCTTTATCAAGATCCGCGTTGGTGATTATGGCGCCTATGGTGGTGTTAAAGCTGAATTTGCTTGCAAGGTGCAAAAGCTTTATTGCTTCCACCTCGCTGGAGAGCATGGCGTCCTTGTTTTTGTTCAGAAGACCGGCAAGCTGTTTACCCGAATCCATCTCGAAAACGTCGCCTACGGCGTTTACAGCCACTATGGCGCCCACCTGCAGTGCGCCCATCTGTATGCAGTAACAGCCAAGGCCGGATTTCATGGCAAAGCCGTCGCCGTGTATCTTTCCTACGGTGGCGCCGGTGCCTGCGCCGATATTTCCGTTACGTTCCGTGTTGCGTTCGCTGTCTATGCAGGCCTCATAGCCCATTTTCGCATCGGGACGTACAGAACCGTCGCCGCAGCCAAGATCAAATATGCAGGAACCGACCACAATGGGTACCACCGCACTGCCGACCTTTACTCCGCGGCCTTTTTCTTCAAGATACTTCATAACGCCGCCTGCGGCATCAAGGCCAAAGGCGCTTCCGCCGCTTAAAAGCAGGGCGTTTATGCCGTCGTTGCTCATAAGGGGATTTAAAAGTTCCGTTTCCCGGGAAGCGGGACCGCCGCCCCGAACGTCCACACCGCAGACGGCTTTTTTATCCGCAAGAATAACCGTGCAGCCGGTGCCGTGCTCAAAATCCTGCGCGTGGCCGATATTTATGTGTTTTATTTCATGAATACTGATTTCTTTTATTTCGCCCATAAAAACACCTCTTTCCGTATATATAATACCACGGCAAGTCAAGAGGTAAAATACCCTGCTGCGGCATATTGCTTTTGATTTTATTGACTTTTTGGTGATTTTATATTATTTTGTAAATAAAGAACAAAAAAGAGGGGTGCCCGCCCGTGCTCAAAAAATATATTTTGGTGCTCACGATTATTTTGGCGGTGCTCACGATGTTTTGCGGCTGCACGCAGATAAAAAGTGCCGAACTTGAACCCGGAACGACTTTTTATAATACCGAAAATATTTACACAAACGGACTTTTTAATCCCACGCCGCTTTATACAAAGTGGGTGATAGAAGAAAACGGCATAACAATAAAGACCGAATATGAAGAAAAAACCATGGAGCCGATCAGCTGGGGCTGGCAGGAACTTCCCTTTTCCAATGAAGAATGGAACGCTTTTTTTGATATTCCGGAGGAGGCCGTAGATATTTCTCCATACGGAAAAATTCTTTATCAGTCCATAAATGATTTTAATTTTATGCTTTTGGTAAACGGAAAAATCTGGAGAGTAAGTCTTTTTCCGTACGGACCGGAAGAAAACCCGTGGAAGATAAAGGAAATAAACCTGCTTGTTCCCGATGATGTTGCCGGGTCGGAAAAATAATTTTTTAAAATAAACGGCTATAAAAAAGTGCGCATCTTTTTTTAAAGATGCGCACTTTTTTGCAGGTTTTATATAAATTTCCAGTTATCCACGTCAAAAATGCCGCAGGGCATAATTCTTATAGAGGAAATTACCGGAAGAGCCATAAAACTCAGGGTCATAAAAGGATCAACGCCCGGGTTTGCGCCAAGGGCAAAGGCGGCGGATTTTGCTTCTTCAAGCTTTTTGTCTATTACCTCTATCGGTTCGCCGCTCATAATGCCCGCTATGGGAAGAGGAAGCTCCGCAACAAGTTTTCCGTCATCATAAACCGCAATGCCGCCTTTGGTTTCAATTATCCGGTTCACGGCAAGAACTATATCCCGGTCGTTTGTGCCGGCGGCAATTATGTTGTGAGAATCGTGAGAAATGCTTGTGGCAACGGCGCCTTTTTTAAGGCCGAAACCGTTTATATAGCCGGTTCCGATATGTCCGGTATTTTTGTGACGCTCTATAACCGCGATTTTAAGAATATCCTTTTCCAAATCGATTTTTTCCGCAGCATTGCGTTTTTCTGTAACTATCTGACCGGGAATCATACCGATGACAGGTATTCTTCCGGAAACGGAAAGATCTTTTTCGGATATTTTTTCAACATGGAAAGTATCCAGGGCCTTTTTTTCAAGTTCCGAAGAAATCTTTGGAGCGGCAAAATCGGCGATTTTTTTATTTTCATAAACAGGCACGCCGTTTTTGTAAACAGCTTCTATATCAAGATTTTCCATGCTGTCCGCGATGATAAAATCCGCCTTATAGCCCGGGGCAACGGCGCCTTTTCCGGCAAGGCCAAAATATCTGGCGGCGTTAAAACTTGCGGCCTTTGCGGCGATAGCGGGATCTGTTCCGGCGGCAACGGCTTTTTTTACTATGTTATCTATATGGCCGGATTTAAGGATATCGTTCGGGTGGCGGTCATCGCAGCAGAACATACATCTGTCTTCGTACTGCAAAGAAAGAAGCGGAAGCAGAGCTTCGAGGTTTTTTGCGGCAGTGCCTTCTCTTATCATAATATGCTGGCCGCGTTCAAGCTTTTCCAGTGCTTCGGCAAAACCCGTACATTCGTGGTCAGAATGTATTCCGGCGGCAACGTATGCGTTAAGGCCGTTTCCGCAAACTCCGGGTGCGTGCCCATCAATGCCTTTGCCGCGGTTTTCGGCAAAAGATATTTTATCCAGCACGGATTCATCGCCGGAAACAACGCCGGGATAGTTCATCATTTCCGCAAGGCCGGCAACCCGTGGGTGATTATAAAACGGCGCAATATCATCACAGCAAAGAACTGCTCCGCTTTCATCAAGGGGCGTTGCCGGAACGCAGGAAGGCAGCATCATCATAACGTCGATAGGAAGACCTTCTGTTGCTTCGAGCATATATTCAATGCCTTCGGCACCCATTACGTTTGCAATTTCGTGCGGGTCACAAACAATGGTTGTGGTTCCGTGGGGCAAAAGCGCCTTTGCAAGTTCCGCCGGAGAAGCAAGAGAACTTTCGATATGCAGATGAGCATCAATAAAACCGGGAAGAACGATTTTTCCGGAAAGGTCGATTTCTTTTTCTCCGCTGTATTTTCCTATTCCGGCAAAAACTCCGTTTTCAACGGCAATATCTCCGCGGCATATTTTTTTGCTGAATACATTGATATAAGAAGCGTTTTTAAGTACCAGTCCGGCCGGTTTTTCTCCCAAAGCAGCTTTTATCACACGCTGTTTTTCCTTAGAGGCAAGTTCGGTTTTTTCTTTTTCGAGCATATCTTCGCCCACCTTCCGATTTTATAAATTCATTATATTATGGCTTTTTTAAGGTGTCAACAAAAAGCCGCGGCCACCCTTATAAAACCGCTTTTTATTACTTTGCTTGACAAATTCTGCAAAACGGTTTAACATTCATATATGCCGCGTTTTGCGGAACCGAATTTTTAAAAACAGGGAGATTTTTATGAGCTTTGTTTATCGCGGCTTAAAGGCCGAAAAAGAACGTTATATTGTTACAAAAGAGGACGTTCAGCAGCAGATAGAAAGCATTTTGCATGAAAACGCAAAAATTGAACACGTTACAAACCGCCCGGCGCAGCTTGGCGACGAAGTGATTATTGATTACGCAGGCTTTTGCGATGGCGAGCAGTTTGCCGGCGGCACTGCCGAAAAACAGCCTCTTACCCTTGGCAGCGGAAGATTTATTCCCGGATTTGAAGAACAGCTTGTGGGAAAAGAAATCGGCGAAGAAGTTATCGTTTCCGTAACCTTCCCCAAAGCCTATCATGCAGAAAATCTTGCGGGAAAAGCCGCGGAATTCCACTGCAAAATACACGAAATCCACGCAAAAACCAACTATGAACCTGATGACGAATTTGCAAAGGAATTTGGCGAATGCGAAACTATGGAAGAATTCCGTGAAAAACTTGCCGTTTCTATGCAGGCTTTTATTGACGAAAAAGCCGAAATGGATCTTCAGGACCGCCTTTTGCGTATGGCGGCGGATTCTTTTGAATTTGCTCCTTCCGAAGAAGAAATTGAAAAAGAAACCGGGCACCAGCTGGAACATCTTTCTGCGGAACTTGCACAGCAGGGACTTAATCTTGAAATGTACTGCCAGTTTACCGGAAATACCATAGAACAAATCAAGGCGGAAGTAAAAGACGGCATTGCAGAAAGTCTGCGCCTTAAAGCGGCTGTTGAAAAAATTGCCGAACTGGAAAACGTGACCGCAGAAGAGGACGAAATCAATCATGCCATCGGCCACGTTGCAAGACAAAACGGTATGACCGTTGAACAGATCAAAGAATTCTGCAACGATGAATTTGAAGAAGCGGTTGTTCACAGCATTATTACCGGAAAAGTTATGAGCCTTATCCGCGAAGCAGCGGAAGTTACCGAAGTTTAATAAAAACGAAAATAAAAACAAGCCTTTTGCTTTTGCAAAAGGCTTGTTTTTCTGTGTAATCCAAAAATTAACGTTTGGAGAACCGAAAATGCCGAACCGAATCCGGACTTTATCTTCGTTTTGCGCCGGATTTCGGCTTGACAAAGCCCTTTTCGGCAAAGTACAAATCACCTCATTTTTGCTGAAAAAGCGCGTTTACTGCCTTTATGATACCTATATAAAGCATTTGACAAAGTTTAATATTTGAAACAGAAAAGGAGCCCTGCAAAAATGCGGGGCTCCTTTTCGTTTGCGTAAATTTTAAAAGGAAGGGATTTTATTTTTTGCGTTTGATTTTAAGAACTGTTGCGGTTGCTGCAAGAACTACAACGCCCGCAAAGGTCATATCAAATACCGGAGCACCGGTGTTGGGGTTCTTTTCTTCTTCGCCTTTATCTCCGGGAACAATAATAGTTACACCTGGGTTAGTTTTGTCAGAAGGTTTGGAAGGTTTGGAGGGTTCAGAGGGTTTTGTAAGCTTCGGAATATCATCATTTTCTTTATCTTCGCAAAGTTTGCATTCACGCTCTTTAAGGCCTTTTTCCTCATAAGTTGCTTCCTTTACAACTTTCCATTCGCCCCATTCGTGGGCATCTTCGTCGATTGCAATATCGGTGCGAACAGTAACCTGGGTTTCTGCCCAATCCACATCAAATACCGCTTTGTACTGAGTATCGCCCATTACGGAGCAGTTCGCTTCTTTTGCTACAGTTCCGGTTACGGTTTTTGCTTTTACGGTTTCAACATGTTTTTCATCGTTTTTGCAAACACGTTTTGCTTCGCAGGAAGAAGCATCCTCTGCCCAGGTGTATTCCGCTTCGCCCCAATCGTGACCGAGTGCTTCGCCGTCGGAGAAGGTTTCGGTTCCGTTTGCGCCGCAAACACAGCTCATATAATAAGTTGCGGCTTCGGTGCAGGTTGCTTCGGCTGCAAGATGTTCTTCGCTTGCGACTTTCTGATCGAATGTGCATTCGCCGCCGATTACGAATTTAAAGGTCTTGGTGCCTTCTCTGGAAGCGCCGGCGCCGGAAGCTTTGTATGCGCGGATTTTAAGGGTTGCTTCGCCGTCAACAAGTTTGACGGTATGTTCAAGTTCGTTGGCATAGTCATTCCAGCTCTGGGGATTTACTTCGCCTTCGTGCCAGTTTACACCGAGATTCTGCGGGGTCGCACCGCAGGCATAAACTTTAAGGCTGATTTCTGCGTCTTTTGCGGTTGCATGGGGAAGAGTTACGGTATGAACTCCGTTTTCTTCGGCTACGGAATCAAATTTTGCGCCGTTCATAATAAGAGCGCCAATGCCGTAGGAAGAACTCATATACTGAGGCCAGCCGTTCATCATGTTGCCGTCATAGCTCCAGATAACGGTGCCTTCTTCCGGTTCGGTAACAGTTACTTTGCAGGTTGCGGAAACGTTGCCGACTTTTGCGGTAATGATTGCTTCGCCAACGCCAACAGGAGTTACTGTTCCGCTGTTTCCGGCTCCTCTGCTTACGGTTACAACGGTTTCGTCGGAAGAACTCCATTCGATATTGCCGTCAGTGTGTTCAGCGGGGTCGGTGGTTGCGTTGAGAACAAGGGTTTCGATGTTAAGAATGGTTGCTTCGGTTTTATCAAGGGTGATTTTTTCAACGGGAGCTTCATAAACTTCAACTTCAATGGAATCGCTGACTTCGCCAACAGTTACGGTAACGGTTGCGGTGCCGGGAGCTTTTGCGTTGAAATATCCGGGTGCCCATCCGAGTGCGGAGAGAACATCGGTATTGGAAGAACTCCATGTAATTTCGTCGGTATGCTCGGCGGGTTCGGTAACTTCGGAAAGCTGAATCTGTTTGCCTTTGAGGACTCTGAGTTTTCCGTTTTCAATGCCGTCGCCGACGATTTTAACGGATTCTGCGTGAACAAGGATTACGGTAACTTCGCAGGAAGCTTCAAGATCACCGGATTTTACGGTAATGGTTGCCTTGCCTTCGGAAATGCCTCTTACTTTACCGTTTTTATCAACGGTTGCAATGCTTTCATCGGAAGAGGACCAGCTTATATCATCGGTCGAATCTTCGTTGCGGGTTGCGGTAAGAGTTTTTTCATGACCTTTTACAACGGTTGCTTCGGATTCAACGGTAAGAACGGTGGTGGGGACAGTGGGAGCAAATTTAACTACCCAATCGCCGTATTCACGGAATTCATCAAGGTATCCTTCGCCGTTTTTGACTTCAACCTCATAGGTGCTTGAGGTGCCCTGGTTATAGCTGTGGAACCAGCCGAAAACAACGGTTGCGGTTGCGTTGGTGTTTTTGTCAACATAAACGGTAAGGGTTTTGTCCTCCCATTTATATCCGTCAACTTCAACGCCGGAAACGTAGATTCCGGTAATATTTCCGCTGTAGCC
>SVNB01000029.1 GCA_015067125.1 Oscillospiraceae bacterium | reverse complement strand
TCTTACTTTTGAAAAGAACGCCCTGACGGTAAATCTTGAAACAGGCGAGCTTCTTCATTATGAAAAAGACGCTTTTTCGGAAGAATTTGATTTTTCTTTGCTTGATAAAATGCTTGAATAAAAACAGCCCGCATTGCGTAATGCGGGCTGTTTTTTTATCTTATGGAAACAACGTACATCTTATCAAGAAAATCCCCAAGGGCAAAACAGAATTCCTTATCTTTTTTATAATACTTTTCTTTTAATTCAAGACCTTCTTCGCCTTCTTCATAAAGCTCCTCGATAAATTCATCCGCGGCGGAAGAAAGGGTTTTAAGCCAAAGGATATGCTCATCTTTAAGGCTGCCGTTTTCTTCGTAATAGGCTATGATCATTTCCGCTTCGTTAACCAATCCGGAAAAAACAAAATCCAGGCTGAAAGGCGAATACGTATCTGATGGACTGTAAACTGTAAAATCTTTGGTTTTATTAACTATGTTATATGTATGCGGATAATATTTAAGCAGAAATTCAACTTTATCCGAAGCGCTTTCAAGGCTGTTTCTGGTCCAGTAAAGTCCGCTTTCAAAACTATCGGAACCGAAAGGGCTATCAAGAGTTTGTTTTGCGTATTTGGAAGAAATATCAATGCTTCCGCCAATATAATAAAGGAAAAAATAGCGGTTTTCATACATCATCGCACGGTCTGTTGAAATATGTATTCCGCAAAGAACGCATATAACAAGCAAAACGGCAATTATGCCATAAAGAAATTTTACGTTTTTAAGCATGGCAAAACCTCCCTTAAACAGATTATACGCCTGCGTGCAAAATAAAGCAACAAAGCGCAAAAAATATTCCAAAACGGCATTTTTTAATCCGGTCTTTTATTATTGCTTAAATAATGCTATAATATCTTTATATTTTTCGGAAAGGAGGCCGGAGCATGAAAAAACTTGTTATAGGAATTCTTGCCCACGTTGACGCAGGAAAAACCACCCTTTCGGAAGCGCTTTTGTATTCCACCGGAAGGCTTAAAAAACTTGGAAGGGTGGATAACAAAAACGCCTTTTTGGATAACTATGAGTTGGAAAGAGAACGGGGAATAACCATTTTTTCCAAACAGGCAGTGATAAAAACAGAAAATGCGGAAATAACTCTTCTGGATACTCCCGGCCACGTTGATTTTTCTTCCGAAACAGAGCGCACTTTGCAGGTTATGGATTATGCCGTTCTGGTAATAAGCGCCAGGGACGGCGTGCAGGTGCATACAGAAACTTTATGGAAGCTTTTGGCGCGTTATAACGTACCCACATTTATCTTTATAAACAAAATGGATCTGGAAGATACCGATAAAACAAAGCTCATGAAGAATCTTCGCGAAAAACTTTGCGACGGCTGTGTTGATTTTTCTGAAAAAAACGATGACTTTTATGAAAACATTGCCCTTTGCGATGAATCGAGCATGGAAAAATATATGGAAGAAGGCTGTTTGAGCACAAAAGAAATTGCCGTGCTCATAAAAGAAAGAAAAGTTTTTCCGTGCTTTTTCGGTTCCGCTTTGCGTATGGAGGGCGTTGCGGAATTTATTTCCGGAATGGAGGAATTCACAGAAAATCCTGCCATAAAAAATGAATTCGGAGCAAAGGTATTCAAAATTTCCCGGGATAACCAGGGTAACCGCATGACTTTTATGAAAATTACAGGCGGAAGCTTTAAAGTCCGTACCGTGGTTTCGTATTTGCCAAAAGAAGGGGCAGAAGCACCGCTTGAAGAAAAAGCCAATATTTTAAGAATGTATTCCGGAGCAAAGTTTGAACCCGTTGAAGAAGCAAAACAGGGAAGCGTTGTGGCCGTTCTGGGACTTTCCAAAACCTATCCCGGCCAGGGGCTTGGCTTTGAAGAAGCAGGCTTTGAACCGCTTTTGGAGCCTGTGCTGACTTACAGAATAATCCTTCCGGATGGGATAAGCCATGCACAGTTTTTACCAAAGCTTAAACAGCTGGAAGATGAAGATCCGCAGCTGCATATAGAATGGAACGAACAGTTAAAAGGAATTTATGCCTGCCTTATGGGAGAAGTGCAGGAAGAGATCCTTAAAAGTATGGTAAGCGACCGCTTTGGGGTAAAAATTGACCTTGACAGCGGAAGAATTATATATCGTGAAACCATTGCGGAACCGGTTGAGGGAACAGGACATTTTGAACCTTTGCGCCATTATGCGGAAGTTCACCTTATTCTTGAACAGGGCGAACCAGGCAGCGGACTGCATTTTGAAAGCCGATGCAGCGAAGATGCTCTTGACCGCAACTGGCAAAGACTGATTCTTACTCACCTTGAAGAAAAGCAGCATCTTGGCGTGCTCACTGGTTCGCCGATAACGGATATGAAAATAACCCTTGTGGCAGGGCGTGCTCATGTAAAACACACAGAAGGCGGCGACTTCCGCCAGGCAACATACAGGGCGCTGCGCCAGGGCCTTATGAAGGCAAAAAACGTTCTTTTGGAACCGTATTATGCTTTTCGGCTGGAAGTGCCTTCTGAACAGATAGGAAGAGCCATAAACGATATAAGGGAGATGAACGGAACTTTTTCTTCTCCGGAAACAAACGCGGATATGGTGGAAATTTCGGGCAGGGCGCCGGTTTCTGCCATGCGGTCGTATTATAAAGAGGTGCTTTCATATACTCACGGCAGAGGAAAGCTTGTTTGCTTTTCCGATGGTTATTCGCCGTGCCATAATGCGGAAAGCGTTATTGCGGAATTTGGGTACGACCCCTGCGCGGATATTGATAATACGCCGGATTCTGTTTTTTGTTCTCATGGCGCAGGAGTTACGGTAAAATGGAACGAAGTAGAAAGGCATATGCACGTTTCCAGCGGAATTGATTTTAATTCCGAAAACGGAATATTGCTTATTCCTAATATAAAGGTTTTCCGCAGAAATTTCAGCATTGACGAAAAAGAACTGGAAGCCATTATGGAACGCGAATTTGGTCCTATTCGCAGAAAACAATATTCCGAAGCGGTTATGGACCGCCCGAAGGAATATAAAGCACCGGCGCAAAAGAAAAAGGATTATCTTATAGTTGACGGTTATAATATTATTTTTGCGTGGGAGGAACTTAATAAGCTCGCCGCAGAAAATCTTGATGCCGCACGACATATTCTTATGGATGTATTGAGCAACTATTGCGGATATACAAAATGCGAACTGGTTCTTGTTTTTGATGGCTATAAGGTTAAAGGCAACTATGGAGAAAAATTCGATTATCACGGTATTCACGTTGCATATACCAAAGAAAACGAAACCGGCGATATGTATATCGAAAAACTGGTGCAGGATATAGGCAAAAACTATAATGTAAAAGTGGCAACTTCCGATAATCTTATTCAGGTGGCCGCCCTTAGAAGCGGCGTTCTGCGTATGTCCGCAAACGAACTTAGGCAGGAAATAGAATGGGTTAACAAACAGATAAAAGAAACCATAGAAACCTATGGAAGAAAAAGCTTTTACCGTCCGTTTGATAATATTGATAAAATTCTTTAAAAAAGCGCAGAAAAACTGCGCTTTTTTAAAAATACAGCGAATATCCGCAAAATTTTTTCGTCTTTATGGTTGAGGACCTCAAAAAATCATACCGAAAGGAGGAATTTGATGGAGGACGCAAAAATAATAGAACTTTATAACGCAAGAAACGAACAGGCCATTGCGGAAACGGAACATAAATTCGGTTCCATGCTTTTTTCTGTAGCGATGAACATACTTTGCAGCAAAGAAGACAGCGAAGAAACCGTAAACGATACCTATGGAAAAGCGTGGAATAATATTCCGCCGCTGGCACCGCTTTCTTTGGGAGCATGGCTTGGAAAAATCACAAGAAATCTTTCCATAAGCCGATGGAGAAAAAACAGAGCACAAAAAAGAAGCGGAATGGAAATAATGCTTTCCGAACTGGAAGAATGTATTCCTTCTTTTGCAAATACAGAAGAGGAAAGCGAAAACGGAGAAATAACAGCCGCAATAAACCGCTGGCTTGCAAAGCAGAAAAAAGAAGACAGAATTGTTTTTATAAGAAGATACTGGTACGGAGATTCCGTTGCGCAGCTTTCGGAAAAAGCAAAAACCGCGCCGAATAAACTTTCATCAAAACTTTTCCGCCTTCGGCAAAGCCTTAAAAACTTCCTGGAAGAGGAGGGGATAAGCGTATGAAAAGCGAAAAAATTTTTGAAGCTATTACAGAGATAGAAGATAAATATATCGATGAAGCGAATACGGAAAAAATCCGTTCCGGCAAAAAGCATTTTTGGCGCTGGGCCGGCGGAGTTGCCGCCTGTTTTGCAATAGCAATAACCGTGGGTATTGTAAATAACGGAGGCCTTGGCGCTGCTGCCGGCGGCGGAACAAACCGTGAACCCGGCGAAAGATATATGAGCTATGCAGGGCCGGCTTTTCCGCTTGCCGCATTGGAAAGCACAGAAGGACTTAGCTTTGAGCGCAGTATAAATTTTGATTTTTCTCCATATTACACATATCAGGATAGCTACGAGGATTCTGACGGAGAAATTGTATATTATGACCGCTATAACAATAATGCCGTTATAAGCGATAATTACACCGTTACAAATGTTACCGGCGATGATATTGCGTTTACCGCGGTTTATCCTTTTTCCGGAAGCATGAGAACAGAAACAGAAAGAATGCCGCAGATAACCGTTGACGGAAATGCTGTTGAAACGGAACTTATAATAGGGCCTTACAGCGGCGGATTTGCTTCTGCGTGGGGCGAAAACAGCGAAGTTGAAAGACTTAACCTCAGCAGTATTGAATCTTGGGACGAATATAAAATCCTTCTTGAAAGCGGCGAATATATGAAAGATGCTTTCGAAGAAAACCCCAAGATGGAACAAAATGTAACAGTTTATTCCTTTGGAATTGAATACAACGTTCCGATGGAAGAATTTGATAAAATCGATAATCCGGATATGATAGTCACATTTGATTATGATACCGAAAACAGCAGCGTTTATTTTTATGGATTTAATTCTTTAAGCTGGAGCAGCGAAGAAGGATGGGTAAAAGTAGGTTCCTATATTCCCAAAAGTTTCAATCCGGATTTTGAAAATCACCCGGTTTTTATAATTGTAATGGGTGATGATATTGACAATATCGACATAAAAACAGTTTCGGATTTTATTGAAAAATATGACGATGAAAGGGTAGAAACTTCCGCGTTTTCCGTAACAACAGAAAAATACGAAAGTACCCTTGGCGAAGTTATTTTTGAAATAATTTCTTCCGGAGATTATGAATCCCATTATTTTGATGATGAGCCTACAGTTCGCAGTTTGATTTCAAATGAGGAATATCTCGGTTACGTTGCGGAATTTATGTATGCCCACGGCCATCTTTCAGAAGACCCTGCTGAACGTTATTTTAGCGGAAGGCTTGATGACGTGATAAGCGAAACAGGTTACGTAAGCCGTGTTTTGTATGTTACTTTTGAGGTTACGATCCCGGCGGGCGAAACGGTCGAAATCGGAACGAAGACCCTGCGCGAAGCCAGCTTTGATTTTTACGGAGCGGGCAGGGACGAGGATATGAACGGTTTTGATATGGTGACAAAACTTGGAACCAACCTTAATATTACAAAACAGACTGCTTCTGTTTCAAATACCGGGCAAATAGAGATAGCCTATAACAATTTTGGATTTGATCTGAAAAACGGAATAACCGAAGTTCTGCTTGGAGATGAGGAGCATTACTGGATGGAAGTTGTAAAAATTTATCCGGAAGAATGATTCTACCAACGGTTTACCCGTATTCCACCGCAAAAATATTGAAAGAAAAAACCTCCCGGAGTATAATTTCTTCGGGAGGTGATTTTTTTGACCTATGAACTTGATAAAGAAAGATTTGGAGAATTTGTTTCAAAACTTCGCAAAGAGCAGGGAATGACACAGAAGGAACTGGCGGAACGCCTTTTTGTTTCGGATAAAGCTGTGAGCAAATGGGAAAGGGGACAGAGCCTTCCGGATATCACAATGCTTAATCCTTTGGCAGAAGCGCTTGGAGTAACTTCTGCGGAATTGCTTAACTGCGGAAGACTTGAAGAAAGCGAAAAGATAGATGCTTCTCAGGTGGATGAACTTGTAGAAAAAGCCATAAGCCTTTCCGATGAAAAAGAAAGATTAAGGCAGCTTACAAACACAAAAGGTATATTTATATATCTTATTTGCGTTGTAATCGGCGTTATTGGCGCCATACTGTGTAATTTTGTATATCTTGAATCAATAAACACAGTTATATGGACGTTCGAGGGACTTTTTGCGGTTTTTGGCGCATATTTTATGTTTTTTGTAAAAGAACGTCTTCCGGAATATTATGACAGCAACAAAATCAGCCTTTATGGGCACGGTGCTTTTCGTATGAACCTTCCGGGAATCAGTCTTAATAACAGAAACTGGCCATATATTGTAACAAGCGCAAGAACGGGTCATCTTTTGGGAATGGCGGTAACTCCGTTTCTTTTTCTTCTTGCATTCTGGCTTTTACCGCCACACATAGTTGATAAATGGATAAAACTTCTATTTCTTATAGCCGCTGTTGGGTTTATTGTTGTTCCTATTTATGCGGCGGCACGAAAACATAAATAATAAGCAATAAAGAAAGCTCTTCCCGAAAAGGGAAGAGCCTTTTTGCAATCCGATAAAGCGGAAATTATTTAACTTCAACAGAAGCGCCTGCTTCTTCGAGTTTCTTTTTGATTTCGTCAGCTTCGGTTTCGGAAACGCCTTCTTTAACTGCTTTGGGGCAGTTATCAACGATCTCTTTGGACTCTTTAAGGCCAAGACCGGTGATCTCTTTAACAACTTTGATAACAGCCATTTTGGTCTCGCCAGCGCCGGTGAGAACAACATCCCAGCTGTCTTTGGTTGCAGCAGCAGGAGCAGCACCAGCTGCAGCGCCAGCTACCATTACGGGAGCATCAGCGGAAACGCCGAATTCCTCGCAGATTGCGTTTTTAAGTTCGTTTGCTTCGAGAAGAGTAAGAGCTTTGATCTCTTCGAGAATGTTCTGGATTTTTTCAGAAGCCATTGTAGTTTACCTCCTGTAGATAATTTGATGTAATTCTTTAAATTTTTAAATAGCGATCAGGCCGCGCAATTATGCTGCTTCGCCGTCGCCTTCGGGCTCGCCGTCATTTCCGCCGTTTTCTTTCTCGACATATTTGTCAAGCGCAACAGCAATGCCTTTGATGGGGCTGGAAAGAGCGATAACGAGCATGGTAAGGATCTCTTCTTTGCTGGGAGTTTTGGAAAGTTCGATAACTTTTGCTTCGTCAAGAACTTCGCCTTCAACAAAACCTGCTTTAAGAGAGAATTTACCGTTGGAACCTTCTGCAAATTTGCCAAGGATTTTTGCGGGAGCGACAGGGTCGTCGTTAGAGATTGCGAGTGCGGTGCTTCCGGAAAGGTAAGCATCAAGTTCACCGTAACCTGCTTCCTTAGCTGCGAAACGAAGAATAGAGTTTTTGATAACAGTGTATTCAACACCTGCTTCACGGAGTTCGCGACGAAGTTTGGTATCGTCTGCAACGTTGATACCGACGTAATCTACGAGAACACCGGATTTTGCAGCTTTAAGCTTTTCAACGAGCTCTGCAACAGCTTCTTTTTTCGCTTGCAAGATTTTTTCACTGGCCATTTTAAAAATTCACCTCCTGCTTTGTGATGGGAGCGAATTTGTATAAAACAAAAGCTCCCTCCGCGAGCCGTGGAAGGAGCGTAATAAATCACATTAAAACACTCATCCTCGGCAGGCCGGCTTTATAAGCCATTTAAGCGCAGAAACGCACCTGCTGTCTTTGGACAGCGTTAATATTATATACAATATGATTTATAATGTCAATAGTTTTTTTAAAATTTTTTGATATTAAAGACGTTTTTTGCGTTTGAAGTTTCCGTATTTTCTGTGGTTATAGTTTCTGATGATCATAAGTGCAATATAAAGCGCCACAAGAATAAAGAAGGTGATCACAATAAACTTGAACCAGAAAGAACGGGTCATATCAGAAAAGTTTTTAAGTCCGCTTAAAAGTTCGCTTTGTTCAACGTCCTCTGCAGAAACAAGCGGAACGCTGCCGATGACTTCTCCGGAATGGATAAGATTAAGTTTGCCAATGGCTTCGCCTTTTTCGATAGGAGCTTCGACAGATTCCGGAACGTCATAATCATAGGTGATGGAAGCAATATCCACATCTATGGGAAGAAGCGCGCGGTAAGTATCGCCGACCATAAGTTTAAGGTAATCTTTCTGCCAGGCAAGTTCAAGAGGAACTTCGCAAAGCTGGGAACCGGCTTCCACAATGGTTTTTACTTCAAATTCGGTAAATGCCCAGACGTAAAGATCTTTTGCGTTTTTAAGAGCAAGGTTATAGCCTTCGTCCAGTTCAAAAGGTGCGCCCATATTTATCTGATAATAGGAAAAACCTTCGTATTCCGCATAGGAAGCGACGTTTCTGCCGATTTCTGCACTGTATCCGGATTTGATACCGGTAACAGGGGAATAATAGTGAACGTTTCCGCTGGCAAGAAGACCGTTATCGGTATTCCACACAAGTTTTTTATGAGTATCGGTAGCTTCGCAGGTATATGCGGTTTTTGCAACGGTTTCTTTAAATTTATCAAGGCTCATGGCATATCTGGAAATAAGATACATATCATAAGCGGTGGTATAGTTTGCAGTATCGTGAAGGCCGTGGCAGTTGGTAAAGTTGGTTTCTCTTGCACCAAGTTCCATTGCCTTTTGGTTCATAAGTTCAACAAAAGCATCCTGGCTTCCGGCAATAAGTTTTGCAAGGGTCATTGCCGCATCATAACCGGAGGCGATTACCATGGAATGGAAAAGCTCATCGGCAGTAAAAACGTTGCCGGCAAGCATGCCGGTGGAAACAATGCCGTGGCGGTTTTCGTAAAGAAAGTTCTGTGTGCTCATTTCATAAGCAGCTTCTGCGGTCCAGCCGCCAACAGCTTCTATGTTTTCTATTACGACTATTGCGGTCATAATCTGCGTAAGTTCCGCCGGATACATACGCTGATTGGGGTTCTGTTCAAAAAGAACATTGCCGTTTTCGTCAGCAAGATAGACGGATTCGCAGTCAACCTCGAACGAAGGCTGATATTTTGTTGCCGCAAATGCGGTGATGCAGCAGGAAAAAGCCATAACAGCTGCAAGAATAAAAGATAATATTTTCTTCATAATTTCCTCCGAAACCAAATACAAAAAATCAAAAAATGCCAAAAAGTGATTTTTTATATATTATATTGATATTATAGCAAAAAATGGTGTATAATGGAATAGCTTAATTTTTAATTTTATGCCGTTTTAAACTAAAATTAATCTTTTGTTAATTTTTGACCGGCTTTATTCCAAAAATTCCGGAGGAGAAAATGATTTATTTTACCGGCGATACTCACGGAGAGCTTTCCAGATTTAAAACAGCAGCCGCCAAAAAGCTTAAAAAGGAAGATTACCTTTTGATTTGCGGGGATTTTGGGTTTATCTGGAGCGGTTCTTCCGAAGAAGAAAAAAATATAAAATGGCTTTCCAAAAGAAAATACAATATTGTTTTTGTGGAAGGTGCTCACGAAAATTTCGAGCTGCTCGCAAAATATCCTGTGGTGGATTTTGCCGGAGGAAAAGCGAGAAAAATTGCGGAAAATATCTATCAGCTTATCCGCGGAGGAATTTTTGAAATAGAGGGCAAAAAAATATTCGCCTTTGGCGGCGGAGATGACGAGGAACTTGACCTTGCGGATTTCAGAGAATGCGAGGAATTCCAGCGGCTTCCTTCTGACGAAGAATGTGAGCACGCAAAAAAAATACTCGAGGAATCCGAAAATAAAGTGGATTATATTATGACTTACGACGTTGGCTTTAAAATGCGCGGTTTTCTTGAAATGGAAAGCAACTGTTTTAATAATCTTCATGCGTTTCTCAACGAGGTTTCCGTATCGTGCTCGTTTGGCAAATGGTTTTTTGGCTGTTTTCATATGGACAGAAGAATTCCGCCGTTCTATTATGCGGTTTACGAGAATATATATGACGCAGAAACCGGAAAAGAAATCTGATGCGTTGACTTTTTTATCAGAATATGCTAAAATTTTTGCTTGAATAAGGGAGTAGTCGGCGCA
Source organism: Oscillospiraceae bacterium (assembly GCA_015067125.1). Classification (GTDB taxonomy): domain Bacteria; phylum Bacillota; class Clostridia; order Oscillospirales; family Ruminococcaceae; genus UMGS1668. The sequence goes on along the minus strand of SVNB01000029.1, from coordinate 7,018 downwards.
ATATGCGCAGCTTTGTCAACAGGCTGGATTTATATCCTGGCATTGCTTTAAATGATGAGACTTATCCGCGTTTTGCGGATAAGTCTTTATTTTTTTGGTCTGGAGGGAATGTTTTTTGTCCGTTATAGAGCTTTTTCTTATAGGAATAAGCCTTTCTATGGATGCATTTGCTGTTTCCATCTGCAAGGGGCTTTCTGTCGGAAAAATCAAATCAAAACATATGATTCTTGCGGGACTTTGGTTCGGAGGTTTTCAGGCTTTGATGCCGCTTATAGGCTTTTTGCTCGGTTCGACTTTTGAACAGTACATAGTGAGCATAGACCACTGGGTTGCGTTTATTCTTCTTGGCGTTATCGGCTATAACATGATAAAAGAATCCCACGAAGAGGAACATCAGGATGCTTCCTTTGCATTCAAAGCGATGCTTGTGCTTGCGGTGGCCACAAGCATAGATGCCCTTGCGGTAGGAGTGACATTTGCTTTTCTTAAAGTGGATATTCTTCTTGCGGTATTGCTTATTGGTGTTACCACCTTTGCTTTTTCCGCTGCGGGAATTAAAATCGGAAGCGTTTTTGGCGCAAAATATAAATCCAAAGCGGAACTTTTCGGAGGAATCGTTCTTATTGCTATGGGAACAAAAATTTTGATAGAACACCTTTTCTTTGGCGGCTGAAACCGCATGAATAAAGCGTTTTTTAAAGTGTAAAGCTAAATAACATTACAGCAAAAAACCGGAACAAAACATAGTTTTGCTCCGGTTTTTTGTTTTGAAAAGAGGTTTTTATGCAGATTTCATACTTACTCTTAATTTATCCGCGATAAGGGCGATGAATTCGCTGTTGGTGGGCTTGCCTTTTCCACTGTGAATGGTATATCCGAAGTAGGAATTGAGCACGTCAACGTCGCCGCGGTCCCAGGCCACTTCTATTGCGTGGCGAATAGCTCTTTCCACACGGGAAGAAGTGGTTCCATGCTTTTTTGCAACGGAAGGATAAAGGCATTTTGTAACGGAGTTCATAATTTCAATATCATCAACAGCCATAAGAATGGCCTCGCGCAGATAGTGATAGCCTTTTATATGAGCCGGAACGCCGATCTGATGAATAATATCGGTTATAACAACCTCTATATTGGAATTGTTTTTGCCGGAGGGCATGGCAGAATTTTTTACGGTGCTCAGGCAAAGGCTTCTCATTCTTTCTGCGAGCACGGAATAATCGACCGGTTTTATAAAACAATAAGATACTCCGCCGGAGAGCAGCTCTTTTTCAAGAACTGCGTTATCGGAAGGAACAGTTGCAATAAAAACAGGGGATTCATCGCCGAGTTTATCTTTGGAAGCGTTGAGCACGCCTATAAGATCCATCTGCGGCATAAAAGAACTTGCAAGAACCATCTGCGGCTTTTTCAAAATTATGTTATCAAAAAGCTCCCGGCCGTCCTTTTTAACGCAGAAAACTTCGAAGCCAAAAGAAGAAAGAGCATTTTTGCAGGAAGTGCAAAATTCGTTTTCATCGTCAGATATAATAATCTTTATTTTATTTTCCATATATTCCGCCTATTCTCCGCACTTTTTTATTTTGCAAAAGGAATTTATGTGCGGTTAAATTCCATAAATTAACTAAAATGTAAATAATTGGATATCCATGAGTAAATAATACCATATTTTTCCAAACTGTCAAGAGATTTACAGAAATTTACAATTATTTTTCGGAAAAAATTAAAAAGCTTGACGAAAAGAATATTTTTTTCTATTATGAGTACAGATATATAAAGGAGGGGTATTATGTATTATGAAAATATAAAGGAATCCGCGGATTTTATATTGGAAAGAATTGACGAAGCACCGAAAACGGCTGTTATTCTTGGCAGCGGATTGGGCGGTGTTGTGGATATTATGACGGATAAAACGGTTATTCCGTATGAAGATATTCCCAATTTTCCCAGATCAACTGTACCGGGCCATGCGGGTAACCTTGTAATAGGAAAAATCGGAGCGCAGACTGTTGCGGCAATGCAGGGAAGATTCCATTATTACGAAGGCTTTTCTATGAAGGAGCTTACATATCCGGTTTATGTTATGAAGCTTATCGGTGTGGAAAATATTATTATTACAAATGCCTGCGGTGGAGTTAACAGAAGTTTTAAACCCGGCGACCTGATGATAATAGATAATTATATAAACTTCCTCGGCCAAAATCCTCTTATCGGGGATAATGACGAAAGACTGGGACCGCGTTTTCCGGATATGTCGGAGCCTTTTTCCAAAGAGCTTCTTGAAAAGGCGGAAAAAGCTGCAGAAAAGCTTGGAATTGATTATAAAAGGGGAGTATATGCTCTTTTTAACGGTCCGTGCTATGAATCCGCCGCGGAAATCCACGCTTATGAAGTGCTTGGCGCAGATGCCGTTGGAATGAGCACCGTTCCGGAAATAATCGCTGCAAACCACGCCGGAATGAAAGTGTTCGGCGTTTCCTGCGTTACCAATATGGCAACGGGAATTGCCAAAGTAAAACACAGCCACGAAGAAGTTGTGCGCGTTGCAAACGAAAGCAGCACAAAACTTTGCGAATGGCTTAAAACAATGCTTATCGATTGGTAAAACAAAAAAATCCTCCTGCTTTTGCAGGAGGATTTTTTTGTTTTTTAATATATTTTTATATCTCCGCTTACGGTGGTTATGCTGCATTCTCCACCGCCTTTTAGTGATGGGATAACGTCTATGTTTCCGCTTGTGGTAGAGGTGTTTATCAGCATGGAAGTTTTAAAAGAACCGTTTACATTTCCGCTTACCGTATTTATTTTTGCGTTTTCGGTTTCAAATTCATAAAATGTAAATTCTCCGCTGGTTGTGTTTATTGCGGAATTTTTTGCCGTGACGGAACTGAAATCAATATTGCCGCTGGTGCTTTCACTAAGCAAACTGTCCATGCTCATTTTTTCCATACGAATATCGCCGCTGGTGGATGTGATACTTGCTTTGGCAGAAACGGAAGTATTTGAAGCATAAATATTTCCGCTTATGGAAGAACAGTTTAATTCATCGAACGTATTATTTTGAGCACGTATCTCTCCGCTGGTGGAATCTATAAGTGCGTATCTTGCTTTGGCAGAGCAAAAATCAATATCTCCGCTGGCGCTTTTAACAGAAATATAATCAGAATCTATTCCGTCAATATCAATTTCGCCGCTGGCAGTGGAAACGTAAAAATTTTCGGTTTTAAAAGGATGGAGAACTTCGATATTTCCGCTGGCGGTGATTATGCGGATTTTATCATATTGATCTTTTTGAAGATAAATTTCTGTAACGCAGTTGTCATCAAAGAACAGGCCAAAATGATCCCAGAAGTTTTTGCTTTCTTCGGCTTTAAATTTTAAAACACCGTTTTCAACAGAAATGCTGCGGTTTACTCTTCGGCTGTTTTTATAGCTTATTTGGCAGCTATCAGATTCCAGGGAAAGGATTTTTACGTTTGCGTCGGTTTCATAAACTTCGATGCTGTGAAAATTTTCTTCTATCTGTATGGTTTTAACGCCGTGATCTTCTTCGATTTTAACGGAATTATTTAAAAAAGGAACAGCCGCATTGCTTCCTGCGATAAAAAGGGAAGTAAAACAGACGATGATGATTCCGGAAGCAATCAGAGCCAAAGCGATTATAATCAGGATTTTTTTGGATTTTTTCATGCGGCGGCACCTCTTTTCTTAAATAATTCGTTTGTTTTTCTGAAAATGTATTTAAAGAATTTTACGGTCTGTTTTGTAAACCAGTTTGCGCCGAAAAACAGAAGTATGGAAAGGCCGATGCATATAAGCCCAAGGCCAAAGCACATTCCGGATTGGAAAACTTCTAATTGCAAAAGCAGCGGAATGCTTGCAACGACAGATGTTATTCCGCAAACGGCAAAGGCAAAATCCAAAGCATATAAAACTATCATAATTGCCGCAACAGAAATAATTACAGAAAAAACAACGCTCGCTGCGGAAGATATCAGCGGTATCCATATGGGCGAGGTTAGCACAGCGATAAGAACAATCCAGCTGGAAGAAAGCTTTTTGCCGGAAGAAACCGTTTTTTCGGCAGGGGAATAAACTTCCGTTTTTTCGGGGTATTCGGAAAAAATTTGAGAAACGATGTTTTCTATATTTCCAAGATCGTTTACGGCTTCTTCTTCCGAAAGTCCGTCCTCTATGCGGTCATCTATCATTTCGGAATAATAATCTATAAATTTATTTATATCGCAGGGCGGAAGAGAAGAAAGTCTGTTTTTCAGTTCCGCAATAAATTGAATTTTGTTCATTTGTCGCTGTCCTCCTTGGTGACAAAATTATAAATTGACATAATTTCCTGCCATTCCTCTTTAAAATCCGCGATTCTTCCAAGGCCGGCCTGGGTTATATGATAATATTTTCTTAATCTTCCGTTATGCTCAACGCTTTTTACCGTAAGAAATTCCGAAGCTTCGAGCCGGCGAAGAATAGGGTAAAGGGTGGATTCGGAAATATCCACATAGGGCTTCATATCTTTTATTATCTGATATCCGTAAGAATCTTCGTTTTTTATGGCGGCAAGAACGCAAACGTCCAAAAGTCCGCGTTTAAGCTGAATATCCATCTGCATACCTCCTTCTGCATAATACTATACAACGCATAGTATTGCTCTGTCAATAATTTTCTTTATTGTAAAATTTAATTTTTTGTAAACAAAAAAAGCCTTCCACCGCAAGGGCAGAGGGCTTTTTTATTCAGTTCCTCGAACATTTTTCAGCATCAATCGCAAGAACAAGCATCAGTGCGCAAAGCGCATCGCGCGGGTCGTTTATATCTATAACGTAAGTATCGGTCCAGTTAAAAAGCTCTTTTGAAACAGAAGCTATATTTTCGCCGTGGGAACCGATTATGCGGTAATCCCATTCAAAAAAATCGCCTTCGATGTGCCAGCCGTTGCAGTCTATATTAAATGCCGGTTTAAAAAGGGTAAATTCCTTGCTGATGCATCCGATATAATCATCATAAAGATACATTTCGAATTTGGGAAGAAACGTAAAAATACGCTCTTTAACCATTCCAAGTTCCCGGCCGGAGGTATCGAATATTTTAAGGCAATGTCCCCAGGCAAGCTGACCTTCCACAGAATAAACGGTGTTTCCGTTTTCGTCATAAATATCATAGCTATCGAACCAGCTGAAAAATCTTTGTTTAAATAAAAGCTTCATAAAATCTCCTTTGCTGTTTGACACAAAAAGATACTAATATTATAATATCCATATATAAAATATTCAAGGAGATATTTATGCAGAATATCATTGAGATAAAAGATTTTTCCGCACCGGAACTGGATATATACGCAAGGCTGACGGAAGTTCAGCTTCTTAACAGGGAATATCCGGAAAAAGGAATGTTTATTGCAGAAAGTCCAAAGGTTATAGAGCGTGCTCTTGCCGCCGGGTACGAACCGGTTTCTGTACTGGTGGAGGATAAACATATAGAAGGCGAAGCGAAAGAAGTGCTTGAAAAATGCGGGGATATTCCCATATTTACGGCATCTTTTGATGTACTTAAAGAGCTTACGGGTTTTCCTCTTACAAGGGGCCTTTTGTGCGCGATGAAAAGAAAACCTCTTTTGAGCACGGAAGAAATATGCGCCGGTGCTCAAAGAATAGCGGTGCTTGAAGAAGTGATGAACCCCACCAATATCGGTGCAATAATCCGCAGCGCGGCTGCTCTTGGAATGGACGCTGTGGTGCTCACACCGGGATGCAGCAACCCGCTTTACCGCAGAGCTATAAGAGTGAGCATGGGAACCGTTTTCCAGATTCCCTGGACGATCGCCGGTGAAAATTGGCACGAAGAGCTAAAAAAACTCGGTTTTAAAACCGCTGCCATGGCGCTTTGCGACGATACTCTTTCCATTGAGGACGAACGCCTTGAAAAAGAGGAAAAAATCGCGATAGTACTGGGAACAGAAGGTGACGGCCTTGCTGCAAAAACCATTGCGGAGTGTGATTATACCGTAAAAATTCCGATGTACCACGGGGTGGATTCGCTGAACGTTGCGGCAGCAAGCGCCGTTGCTTTTTGGGAATTGAGGAGGAGATAAGATGAAATTGCTTATCATAAGGCACGGACAATCAGAAGCGGATTTACTTAATGTTTATGAAGGCAGAGCGGATTTTGAACTTACGGAACTGGGTCATGAACAAGCAAAGCAAATGTCTAAATTTGTAAATAATAATTATAAAATTTCTAAAATTTATTCCAGCCCACTTAAACGTGCAGTTCAGACGGCGAATTATTTATCAGAGGAAACGGGTGCTGAAATTATTTTGGACAATAAACTTATGGAATTTGATAATGGATTGATTGCTGGATTGAAAAAAGAAGTAGCTGATGCCAAATATCCGATGGTTATGAATATTCCAATTTATACATCTGTATATGAACAGGAAACATTAATGGAATTTAGATTAAGGGCAGATTGTTTTTTATCAGAAATTATAAAAGAAAACAGCAATAATGACGTTGTTGCGGTAATTACGCATGGCGGAATGATAAATCAGCTTTACGCTTCTTTTTTACGTTTACCGGTAGATAATAATATATCTTTTGTAACAGGAGATACCGGAATGCATTGTTGGTACATAGATGATAAAAGCCGTAGAATAATTGCGGCTAACCAGAAAATTATTTAAGGACTATCAAAAACCCCGTGTGCTATTCAGCACACGGGGTTTTGTTTACTGTTTATTTTTCATTAAAAGCCAGATTCCGTACGCGATGCTTATAACCGTCTGCGCCGCCGCGATAAAGAAAAAAACTTCTGCTGAAGGTTCTGCCGCAAAAATGCTTGTGGAATTTACAAAAACGTGAGAGATTATGCAGGGCAAAAGGCTTTTGCCCGCATAAAAAATTGCTGTGTAGCAAAAACCTACGGCAGAAGCATAGATTACCTGCAAAAGAGTTTCGTAAACAGGAGCGCCGGTAAGAAGATTGATAATATGCCCGATGCCGAATGTGA
>SVNB01000028.1 GCA_015067125.1 Oscillospiraceae bacterium | reverse complement strand
CTTTCGTTGAAGTGGCACCATAATTCATATTCCGAGGAGGCTATTGCCGAAATGCAGAAAGAAGCGGAAGAACGCGTTCGCAGAATGCAGTCCCGGGCAAGGCTTGTAGGCGAAGAGCCTTGCCCCGCACCGAAGCAAAACATAAATCCCGTTCCTGCTCCAAAACCGCCGCCCGCCGCTTTTTTGTCCGGTGCGGAAAACGATACTTTTATTATCCTTGCGCTTTTGTGGCTTTTGTGGCACGAAAAAGCGGATTCCAAACTTCTTCTTGCCCTGATTTACATTTTGCTGCAATAAAAATGGAGCTGTCATAAAAATTATGACGGCTCCTGCTTGCTTTCTGGCGAAAGAAGGCAAAAACAAGCCCCTCGAAAACGAGGGGCTTGTTTTATAATGCATCACTTACTAATTCCAATAAACATATGCCAAATCCGGAAAAGTGTTTTCATCATATGCAAAGTTTATGTGTTCAAAATAATCCCAACAAGAAATATATTTGTTAGAGTCCAGATAATAAAACCCCAAATGAAACGACAAATAAGAAAAAGGATTTTTCGGATTTTCATATATTATAAAAAGTATTTGCTCATTTGAGTTATAAACAGGGGAAGCAAGCAAGTTAACATCAGAGTCAATTGTCACTATTTTTCCCGTAACAATATTTAATAATGATAATCCATAATATGGTGAATCAAAAAACAACTCTTCACCGTTTGTTTTCCAACAAATATTATTTCCGGCTGCAAGTTTTCTTTCTTCTCCGGTAATTACGTTTTTTTCGATAATATTCGATTTGAGATAGCCGTTTTTTTCACAGAAAATAAGACAATCATTATATGCAAGGATAGTACTGGCATATATCAAATCTTTTTCATGAAATTTAATAATTTCTCCGTTTTGATATTTCCATATAAAATAATCCGGAAATTCTTCTGTATCTGTAGGGTCTGGAGCAACAAAATAAACAGCATCGTTAATAATTACAGGTTTCTCCTCTATCTTATACCCTGATATAGGAATTTCAATCCATTTGTTATCTGCAAAGCGAAAAATATTTTTGCCATTAGTAACAAGATTTATTTCACATAGATCGATATTATTTGCTGAAAAAGATTTAGTTTCAATTTTCCCTGAATTAAGATTTATTTCTTCTATAACATCAGTTTTTAAAGATACAAGGGAAGAAGATTGCAAATAAGTTTCTCTAAACCAAATATTATAACAAAAATTACAAATTAAACAAAGCATTATTAAACTAACGCAAATAATAAACAATATTTTTGTTGGTATAACCACTTTTTTCATATTTGGTACCTTCCGATATTTTTTCACTTGATGAGTTGCTCAATACATATTTAAAAGGTTTTCCCCTGTTGCAGAAAGAATTTTCTTAATGCCAAATGTGTTTTACAGCAAGCCCCTCGAAAAAGAGGGGCTTTGTTTAAGAATTTTGTATGTATTCCTCAACAGCAACAATAGTAGAACTATCAATCAGGTCAACATAGTAAATTGTGTACCACTGATTCTCAACAAAATCTTCCGGATAAATTTCTTTCTTTGAAAAAATATCTAAATTGAAAATCGGCTTTGGATTTGAAGACCCATCACAAAAAACGTATGCGAATGTATATGGAAGCGGTGGCGAAACTTGTGAATCTCGATATTCTTCCACAAAATAACCCGTATAAGATTCTACTTTAGGATTAACTATATCAACTAAAAAAAGTAAAGATGCGATTACACCAACTCCTAAAATAATACAAGCATTACGAATACTCTTTTTTTCAGAATCATCATGCTTTTTTTCCCAAAATTTATTCAAAAGTAAAATTACTATACCACCCCAAAAAAATATACCACAGGGTGCAATTAATTTATATAATATTCCACTGTAATTATAGTCAATCATTAATTCACCTCATCTGCTTTAAACGAAAAATGCCTATATTTCCAAATAGTCAGCGGCCCCACGCCAAAGAGAAAGATACATCTCATTTTCAAGATAGCATTTGCGAATCTCACTTTTTCCGCCCTTTATCAAATCGATGTATATTGGTATAGATTTCTCTAATGCATCATTGATTTCCTGCTCATCTAATATTTCATAATAAAAAGTTGTAGTAAGATTATTGCCTACTGTATGAGTAAGCCTTGCACATCGTATTTCACATCCAGAAAAAGGAGGGAACGGCATAAACTCATTAATACTTTTTATATAGATGGCAGGTTCAATATAACAATAAGAACCATAATACGATTTTTGAATACCGTAAACAAGGCCGAATTCTTCATTATAAACATAATGAAAATTATTTCCTTTTTTTATAAAAGAATATTTTTTGAAAGTTTTCCAACATACTTTTTTAAATTCGTTCAAATCCATTTTTGGCCTCCAACCAAGATGATGAATAATATATGTTTTTAGAAAACTTCTAATATTATTTTCTTTTAAAACAAAAAACGTTGTCTATCTCCGCGTCCCAAAACGCCTCGTAAGCACGGCGGTACATGGCTTTTGCGTGAATACGGTCGTGCCAGATAAATCTTCTTAAAACTTTTCGCAGGGACCATTCCTCGTCATAGCTGCCTTCAAAAACCATGTTTTCAAGAAAATCCGGCTGCTGTTCCAGTTTTTCAAATCCCGCCGCCCTGCACGAAAGTATATCCGGGCCGTTTTCGGCCTCCACGCCGATTTCTCCGAAATAATACTCCGTTATGTTCATGCAGTGGTCATACATTTCTTTTGCGGTGGAAGGAATTTTTCCGTAAAAGGTTTCTCTTGGCGGAACAATGTTTACATTTTTATCCGGAACGGAATCATACATTCTTTCAAAATCCATAGCAGAACGCAGCGCAAGCACTTTAAGCTTGTTGTATTCTTCACGGGTAAGCGGTTCTTTTTCGGAATCAAAAATAACGTCAGAATCCGCATCGCAGATTTTAAGGCCGGGATTTTCCTTTTCCTGCACAAGCACAACTTCAACCGGTTCATCGGGTTTTGCCTCGCCGTTTGCCCAGTCAAGCCAGCTTTCTATTTCTTTGGAAAATTTGGCCACCGCGTTTTTATAATTTCTTCCGCGCACAAACGCACCGGGAAAATTTTCCGCATAAACAATGCATCCTTCGTCGTTATATTCGCAAACCGCTTTTACAAGCATTTTTTCACCTTCCGCATAACGTCTTTTCAAGGTAAATATAGCACTTTTTATTCTTTATTTCAACCATGGCACATTATATAAAACTATATAACATAAAAAACGCTTCGCAAATTGCGAAGCGCTTTTTATAATCAGTCATCGGGTGTTTTTCATTTGGTGCCCTTGTTAAAAGAAAGTTTTTTAAACAAACGAATTTCCGCCGAATCTTTCTTTACTCATAAGGCCTTTTCTTCCGATAAGTCCATCGCTGTCAAACTCGTGATATACTGTATATCCTTCGGAAACGCACATATATATTTCTTCGGTAATATTCTTATTATCCGTAAGCTTTTGCCAGTTTTCTTTTTCAATGCTGATTCCATTGGTCGTATAGATAAATTTATCATCGATCATAAAAGTGGATTCACGCAAAGGCAGATCGCTTCCTTCAAAAAGGAAGGTTTCCGGGTCGCTCATATCAATTCTGCAAAGATAATACCGGTCCTCCACAGGTTCAGTATAATAAAGATAATGCCCGTCCAGAATCGGATTATAGGAAGGAACGTAGGTTATATTAAGTTCCGTGCCATGGGTAACATTATAAAGGTGGAGCGATTCATCATCCGCATCGTCCTGGAAAATCATCCAATCCGAACATATAAAATAGGGATAATAAATTTCTTTATCCACAACGGTGGTCAGATTTCCGCCATCCATATCTGTGGATACAAAGTGATAATTCTCATCCGCAAAATAAAGTCTTCCTTCGTGAATCTGAAGATAGTCGCAGACTCCTTCATAAAGCACCTTTGCACCGGAACCATCAATATTCACCTTGCAGACGGCCTCGAAGTTCCTGATATAGTAAAGCGTATCGCCGTCTTTGCAAAGATAAGTTGCATAGCCGTTTTTGTCAAGAATCGCTGTTTCATCAAATTCAGGGAAATCGCCTTTCATATGAAAAGACATTGCCCCAAGACTTCCGGCAAGAGTTTCGCTGTGGGTCAGTCCGTAAAGCACCTCATCTTCAATAAGATAATATCCATAGGACATAAAGTTGCTTATGGCGGCGGTTTGTTTTGCATCAAAATCCGGAGCATATGTCACCCACGGATTGTTCGCAAGGCTGTCCGGCATCTCTTCATGCCGTTTCAAAGTAAACGAACCGTCTTTCATGGTGAGCACGAGGATGTCTTCCCCATCAAGAGCGCCTTTTACAATTTCTCCGCCGAAATCCATTTCCGGCGCTTCCAAAGTTCCGGTATATGTGCTTTTTATGTAATCTTCAAACAAAACAGCATCGAATGTGCCGTCCGATCCAAAAGCAACCGCCATTATTGTATCTGCCGGTCCGAAAATTCCCGTCATATCCTCACCGGAAAATTCGGTGCCTTCCATTACAATTTTTTCGGCCACCCAATATCCGCCGATAACGCCGTTTTTTTCTTCTTTCGGTTTTTCCGAAGGGTCTTTGGGATTTTCATCTCCGCCGCACCCTGCAAAAAGACAGAGCAAAAGCGATAAGGTAAGCATCAAAGCAATTATTTTTTTCATTTTTTTATTCTCCTTTCACAGTTTTTAATATTTAATACAGCCAGACACCGCTGTGGATACCATATATCTTTTCGCTTTTATTCTAATACTTTATTTTTCTTATGTTGCCACACTTCTTTTCTTAAAAGTATGGGAAAACAAAGTTTTTTTAAAAAAGGTGTGGGAAAAAGTGTGGGGAACTTAATTTAAAATATAAAAAGAAATCCCCCAAGAGAACAAAAAACCATTCCGACCCAGGGGCTGATGCTTACACCGACCATTGCAGGCAACAGAACAGGATTTGCTCTTGAAAAGGCGATGAAACGGTGCACAATACATATTCAGGATATACAAGCTTAATTAGGTGAGGTGAATGGTGTGAAAAATACAAACATAATTTCATTCCCATAAAATTTCGTTCATTTCGTATTAAGTTTTACTGATTCCACATCCAGTAATCTTCTGCGTCCTCATAATCGTAGAAGTCATCGTAATATTCATCATAAAAATCATCCGCATATCCGTAATCCTTTGCATTGTAAGGGTCGGATTTACCTGAACCTTTGCTGGAAGAATAATAGTTCTTTTTACTGCAGTCTGTAAAACTGTAAACCATTCTTTTTCCATCCTCATAAAGATCTTCGCCGGTTATTGCATAAGCTCTATATGTGCCGTTGCTGTTAAGCCAGACATACGTCTTTGTAATTATGATATGATCTCCATACACTTCATAGTCTGAATCAATTTTATCCGCTTTTCCAAGGCGGGTTTTATTTATATATTCCTCATCCATTCCATAGCAGGGATAATCATAAACATAGGTTTGTACCTGTGCCTTGCTTGTATTTTTAACGGAAGAAACGTTATCTGTTTTGGCCTTTTCTTTTTTTGGTTCTTCCTTTTTCACTTCCTCAATAACAATATTTTCTGCTTTTACATGTTCAGTTTTTGGAACAGCTGCATAAGCAAATATTCCGGATATTAACATAATTGCTGTTACCGCTGCAAAAAGCGCTATGGTTTTATTCATCAAAATCAGTCCTTTTTTTGTTTTCAAAAATTTCTCTGAAAATTTCGCGGGTTACTGCATAGATAATTGCAAAAAGAAGAATTTCAATAAATTTTTTCATTTTCTTTCGCCTCTTCACCATTCATCGCAATCATCAGATTCACAATCAAAATCTTCTTCATCATTTTCCGGGCAGAATCCGCTGATGTTTGTTCCCATGATTGAATCGTAAGCGTAAAGTTCTTCAGCGGCTTCCCAAAGATCAACTCTTCCGTCGCCGTTTCTGTCTGCTCTGTCTGAATAACCAAAAAACATAATTTTTTCTCCCTTCATAATCCAGCTGCTTTCGCAGAGGTTTGTCAAATTTTCCTGTAAATAAATTATATAATTTTTGAATATTGTGATTCAATGGGACAAACGTGTGATGGTGCATTTTTGGTACACGCATCCGCCGTCCGTTGGTGCATTTTTGGTGCAATAAAAGAACACGCAGATTTTATTCCGCGTATTCCTTTATTTACATAATCAAATTCATATAAAACCGATAACACATTCAACCATTGCCATGGCCGCGAATATTTATAGGTCTTTAAAGGGTGTTAGAAAAGAAAAGCAAAATCGGATATAAAAAAATCGCTCCGCAAATGCGAAGCGATTTATTGGTGAGCCATCGGGGATTCTCCCCTTGGCACCTTGATTAAAAGAACTAAAATTTATACCTGCTTTTCCTTTTTGCCGCAAAGAAAAGTATATGTTGTAACGCTGTGGAATGTTTCTCCTTTTTTAAGAATCGGGCTCGGCCATTCCGGATGATTTATGCAATCCGGAAAATGCTGGGTTTCAAGACAGAATGCACTTCTGAAGCCGTAATCTGCTTTGCCTTTTCCTTTCTGTTCTGTCAGGGCATTTGCTGTATAAAGCTGAACACCCGGCTGATCGGTATCCGCAACAAGGATAATTCCGGTTTTGTCGCCGGTCGCCTTTGCAAAAGGATGCCCGCTTATAACAAAGTTTGCGTCATATCCTCCAAAAGGTTTTACGCAGGGTTCATCGTTGTATGCGTCCTTTCCAATGGCTTTAGGATCACGAAAATCCATTGCTGTTCCTTCAACAGAAGCAAGTTCGCCGGTTGGGGTACAGTTTTCGTCGCAAACAGTATATCTGTCTGCTTCGATTTTCAAAAAGTGTTCGTCAACTTTTCCCTCTCCGTTAAGGTTAAAATAGCTGTGATTGGTAAGATTAAGGATAGTATCCCTGTCTGCTTCTGCCTCATATTCAATTTTAAAGCTGTCACCTTCCCAACAGAAAGTTACTTTTACTTCAAGATTTCCGGGATAACCTTCTTCCCCATCCGGAGAAGTTCTTGAAAAAGCAACTTTTTCACCTATCTGTTCTGCATACCATAAGCATCTGTCAAAACCTATTTTTCCGCCGTGAAGATGGTTCGGGCCGTTATTTATGCAAAGTTCATATTTTTCACCGTTCAGTTCAAAGCAGCCATTCTTTATGCGGTTTGCAAAGCGTCCCACTGTTGCTCCGATATAACAGTCACCGGAAATATAACCTTCAAGAGTGTCGTATCCGAGAACAACGTCAACCGGTTTTCCGTTTTTATCAGGAACGATAATTGACTGAACCGTGGCGCCATAATCAATAATTTTTGCGGCAAGGCCGTTTTCATTGATAAGAGTCCAGCAAAAAACTTTCTCTCCGTCCGGCATTGTTCCGAAAAGATCTTTTGAAATTTCCATAAAAACATTCCTTTCAGGCTTTTTGCCTGCAGTTAATTTTCCTTCGCTCTTTTTGCAAATTCCCATGCGCTGCGGCACATATCCTCGACAGAATGGGTTGCTTCCCAGCCAAGAAGTATTTTTGCTTTTTCGGCATCTGCCCAGAATGCGGGAAGGTCACCCTCGCGTCTTGGGCCTATCACATAAGGAAGTTCCATATCGTTTGCTTTATCAAAAGCATGAACAAGTTCCATAACAGAAACGCCGTTTCCTGTACCAAGGTTGATTGCTTCAACGCCTTCTTTATTTTCAGCATATTCAAGTGCTTTAAGATGACCGATAGCAAGATCCACAACATGGAGGTAGTCGCGCTGGCATGTTCCGTCCGGAGTAGGATAATCATCGCCGTAAATAGTGAGTTTTTCAAGCTGACCTGCGGCAACACGGCTGATATAAGGCATAAGGTTATTCGGAATTCCGTTCGGGTCATCTCCGAGCAAGCCGGATTCGTGGGAGCCGATCGGGTTAAAATAACGAAGAAGAATTGCGCAGTAATCCGGATGTGCAGTTACATAGTCGATAAGAATTCTTTCGATCATAACTTTAGTCCAGCCATAGGGGCTGGAAGATTCGATAGCTTTCATATCCTCTTTGTAAGGATACGGGTTGTTGGGACCATATACCGTTGCAGAAGAAGAAAATACAAATTTTTTGCATCCGAATTCTTCCATAACCTCCATAAGGGTAAGGGTACTGTCAATATTGTTGCGATAATATTCAAGCGGAATTTTAACGCTTTCGCCAACTGCCTTATATGCAGCAAAGTGGATAACGGAATCAATTTTGTGTTCAGAAAACACTTTGCGCATTGCTTCTTTGTCTTTACAGTCAACTTTATAAAAAACAGGACGTTTTCCGGTAATTATTTTGATTCTGTCAATAACGTCTTCCTTTGCATTGGAAAGATCATCCACAACAATGGGTTCATATCCCGCATTGATAAGTTCAACCACGGTATGGCTTCCTATATATCCGGCGCCGCCGGTTACGAGTACGTTCATAAATTATGCCTCCTTATTCACTTCGTTTATAAAATCAATAAATGCTTTCTGTCCTTCCGGAGTGTTTTTATATACTCCCGCATCTTCAAGAACTTCTGCAAAAACCTTTCCGGTTTCTTTAAGGATTATATCCATTGCGTTTTCTTTTGTAAAAGCATATTCCCTTTTAAGTTCTTCAAGCCATTCGGCATGTTTTGAAAGAGTTTCGTCAGAAGAAATATCTTTGCCGGAAAACGCAGCTTCCGCAAGGTCGCTGAGTTCCTGTTTAAGTCTGCTTGGAAGGACAGCAAGGCCCATTACCTCAATAAGACCTATATTTTCTTTTTTTATGTGATGTTTGTCCGCATGAGGGTGGAACACACCGAGAGGATGTTCCTTTGTTGTAATATTGCAGCGAAGAACAAGGTCAAGTTCATAATTCTCTCCTCTTCTGCGTGCAATGGGAGTAATGGTGTTGTGCGGCTGGCCATCGGAAAAAGCAATCACACCAACTCTTTCGTCACTGTACTCTCTCCAAAAACCGAGAATTTTATCCGCAAGTTCCGCAACTCTTGCAGAGTCTGCTCCGCAAAGACGTATAACGCTCATAGGCCAGTTGACAATTCCTGCCTCAATATCTTCAAACCCTTTGAAAATAACTTTTTCTCTAACCGCAGCTTTTTCCATAGCAAAAGTATAATGACCGCCCTGGAAATGCTCGTGGCTGAGGATAGAACCGCCCACTATCGGAAGATCTGCATTTGAACCTACAAAATAATGAGGAAAAATCCTTACAAAATCAAGCAGTTTTTCAAACGCAGATTTATCTATCTTCATAGGAATATGTTCTTCATTTAGCACGATACAGTGCTCATTGTAATAAACATAGGGAGAATACTGCCAGTACCAGTCTGCTCCGCATATTTTTATAGGAATGATTCTGTGGTTTGCTCTTGCCGGGTGATTCATTCTTCCGGCATAGCCTTCATTTTCACAGCAGAGCTGGCATTTGGGATATGCTGTCTGGGGAGCATTTCTTGCGGCAGCAATAGCTTTAGGATCTTTTTCCGGTTTTGAAAGGTTTATGGTAACATCAAGCTCGCCGTATTCACACTCATATTTCCAGCGCATATCTTTTTTTATGCGATAGCGGCGGATATAATCCGTATCACAGGAAAACTTATAATACCAATCCGTTGCTTCCACCGGATCATTTTCATATTTCTCCCAGAATGTTCTGATAATTTCTCTTGGCATCGGGGTAATTGCACCCATTATTCTTGTGTCAAAAATATCCTTTGCGGTTATGTTGTCGTCACAAAGGCCGTTTTCAACGGCATATTCGAGAATGCCTTTAAGGATCTCTTCAATATCATCCGGCTGAGGTTCATCAGAAGGTTCGTAATCAGGCTTTCCAAGCAAATCAAGAATACGATTGATCAATACCCTGTGGTCCTCCGGCTGGGCAAGACCGGTATTCATTGCATATGAAACAAGGGCATCGATATATGTTTCAATTCTCATCAATCTGCCTCCATTTCAACACCGCCCTGCGGACGGATAGCAAGCACATGGCATGCGCCTTCGCCAAGAACACTGTCAATTCCTTTACGGAATTCTTCCAGAATTTCAAAAGGAACAAAAGCCTGGACTGTTCCGGCAAAACCGCCGCCATGAACTCTGTAAGCTCCTTTTCCACCAAGCAAATGTTCGCATATTACAAGAGCAATAGCAACGTCCTGGTGTTCCTTATATCCCGCAGGAATTACGTTTTGGAGATACATATAAGAGGAATATCCGCTTTCTTTAACAAGTTTAAGGAATTCTTCAAAATCGCCTTTTTCAAGAGCTTCTACCTGTTTTGGAACGCGGGCATTTTCCTGATAAAAATGAACAGCACGCATAACGGCTCTGTCGCCGCATTTTTCTCTAAGTTTCGGAATTTCCGCAAAGAAATCTTTTTCATCGATTTCAGAAAGAACTTCTTTTCCAAAATATTCCGCAACCATCTTTATTTCGCCGGGAATTGCAGCGTATTCATCCGTAAGATCCGCATGGCTTGCCCTTGTATCAATAATGCAAAGTGCGTGTCCGCAGGAAGAAAAATCAAAATTCACAGGTTTGATGATTGGTTTTTCTTTATCAAAAAAGTCGATCGTAACAAGGTTTCCGATGGCGGAAGCAGTCTGATCCATAAGTCCGCAGGGTTTTCCAAAGAAAACATTTTCTGCATACTGACCGATTTGTGCAACTTCTGCCTGAGAAACTTTCGCATCAAAAAACATATGATTTATAATGGTTCCGATGAGGACTTCATAAGCGGCAGAAGAAGAAAGCCCACTTCCTGGAAGAACAGTGGATTCACAGTATGCGTCAAAGCCTTCAACTTTGCATCCAAGCTGTACAAAGCGTGCTGCAACTCCTCTTATAAGTGCGGGGGTAGTGTTTATTTCATCATTATTCGGAACAAGATCATTAACATTTATTTCGCACATAGGATAACCTTTTGAGTAAATGCGGATCATATCTGTTCCATTAACACGCACTGCCGCCACAGTATCAAGATTTACAGCAGCCGCAAGAACACGTCCGCGCTGGTGATCTGTATGGTTACCGCCTATTTCCGTGCGTCCGGGTGCAGAAAAATAGCGTTCCGGTTTTTTCCCAAAAACAGATTCAAACCCGGAATCCAAAATTTCTCTCTGCTCCGGATCAATTTTAAATACGGATGTTATCATTGCGCATACCCCCATTTTCTTTTTTATTATATATCAAATATGATCAAAAAGGAATAGTAAAAACAAAAAATCCCGTTATCATCAGCTTTTTTCGTTGCTTTGTCCAATTTCATAGGCTATAATAAAATCAGATCAAAAAGAAAGGAAGAAGTCTTTATGGAAAAACTGATTTTACCCAATGGACTCGAAGTATCAAACATCGCTCTCGGTGCCATGAACTTTGGCACAACCACCTCAAAAGAAGAAGCTTTTGCCGTGCTCGATGCATATATTGACATGGGCGGTAATTTCATTGATACATCAAACAACTATGCCCACTGGCAAGGAACCGGCGACGAGAGCGAAACCCTTTTGGGTGAATATTTTGAAAGCCGCAAATGCCGCGATAAAGTCGTTCTTGCAACAAAAGTCGGTTTTGACCGTCACGGCGAAGGTCAGGGACTCCGCAAAGAACAGATCGAATACTGGATTGACGAAAGCCTTCGCAAGCTTAAAACCGATTATATTGATCTTTATTACGCCCACACCGATGATATCAACACTCCTCTGGAAGAAACCATGGAAGCCTTCCATTCCCTCATCGTTAAAGGTAAAGTTCGTCATCTCGGCGGAAGCAACTATGACACATGGCGTTTTGCAGAAGCAAACTCCGTTGCAAAAACGCCTTTCACTATGATGCAGCAATGGTTCACCTATCTCAAGGCAAGAGGCGATGTTGCTCCCCAGTATATTTTCAATGAATACACCACCCGCGAACGCCTTCGCTATCTTGAAGTAAAAAACATTCCCCTTGTTGCATATTCCTGCCTTGCAAAAGGCGGTTATGAAAACCCGGACCGTCTTCCATCAGAACTTGTTGCCGGAGAAAGACTTGATTTTCTAAAAAATATGGCAAAAGAAAAAAGCGTAAGCGCAAGCGCTCTTGCGGTTGCATGGATGGTAAATCTCCACCGCTGCAAAGGATTTCCAAGGGTCATACCGCTCTTCGGTTCCTCGAATGTTGAACATTTCGTCAGCAACCTAAAAGGTGCGGAAATTATTTTGACAGACGAAGAGCTCAAACTTCTTAATAATGCATAAGTAACGAAATCCTCCGGTGCAAAAGTACCGGAGGATTTTTTATTTTATTCTATCTTTTCCCAACCGGCATAAAGTGTTGTATCTGTTTCAACAGTGTCGGTTGCAGGATCCCAGAGAACATAACATGCGTTGTCCCTATACCAACCGGTAAAAGTATAGCCTTCTCTGGTGGGAGGAATCGGCTCGTCAATAAGATCGCCGTACATCTGCTCCTGAGGAGCAACATCTGTTCCGCCCATGGAATTAAAACTTATTGTAAATCCCGGATCCATAAGTTCAATCGCAACAACGATTATTATAACAAGAATACAAAGTCCGATTATCATGTCCAGCTGCTTTACGGAGATGTTTACATATCTGTAAAGTCCGCGGAATTTCGGAATCTGTTCCTCCTCTTTCTGAACTTCTTCCTCTTCCGGAATCTGATTGTTATCGTAATCTTCCATTATTTCTTAACGAGATATTTACGCATATCAAGTGCGCAGGCGCAAAGGATAATTGCACCTTTGATGATGTAAAGGCTGGAAGAATCAACACCGAGCATGGTAAGAGCAACGAAGATAAGACGGAGGATTACAACGCCGAGGATGATGCCGCTGATCTTACCGGTACCACCGACGAAAGAAACACCGCCGATTACGCAGGCCGCGATAGCATCGCATTCGGTGTTAAGACCGGAGTTAGGAGCAACGGATCCGCTTCGTGCGCCTTCGATAAAACCGGTATAGCCATATGCTGCACCTGCAAGGGTATGTACAAGAACAGTGGTCCAGAAAACGTTAACACCGGAAACTTTTGCTGCTTCTGCGTTGGAACCAACTGCGAACATATTCTTACCAAAGGTGGTTTTGTTCCAAATGAACCACATAACTCCGATAAGAACTATTGCATAAAGAACATATCTCGGAACAGCTACGTTTCCAAGACGGAACATTTCACCGTTTACGAAAGTTTTATATTCATCGCTGAGGCCGGAAATAGGCTGGCCGTTGTTTCCGTTAAGAGCAAAGAACCAAAGGATAATACCATAGGTAATAAGCTGTGTGGAAAGGGTTACGATGAAAGGATGAAGGCTGAATTTTGCAACAAAGAAACCGTTAACAAGGCCGATTATCGCACCGATTGCAACAACGGTGAGAAGGGTTGCCATGATCCACCAACCGTTAACTTCCGGAAGGTTCTGGAACATTTTGTTGACGAAATCGGTTTTCTGAAGAAGAACACCGGCAACTGCTGCGGTCAAACCGGAGATACGGCCTGCGGAAAGGTCGGTACCGGTAAGAACGATACATCCCGCAATACCAAGAGCCATCGGAAGATATGCCGCAACCTGAATGATAAGGTTTGCAAAAGAACCGAGGGAAAGGAAGTTAGGTTTCTGAATCGCGGTATAAATTACGAATACGAACAGAAGAATATACAGTGCATTATTGAGCACAAGGTCGGTAATATAACGTTTTTTGTCCGCTTTGTCCATCTGGCGGAAATCAGCAACAGAGCGCTGAATATTTGCAATAGGATTAGTCATGCTATTTCTCCTCCTTAAACATATTTAGCAGCCAGGGTCATGATCTCTTCCTGGGTGGTGTTCTGGCCGTCAACTTCGCCGGCAACTCTTCCGCCGGACATTACTACGATTCTGTCGCAGATACCGAGAAGTTCCGGCATTTCGGAAGAAACAACGATAACGGTTTTACCTTTGTTTGCAAGATCAATGATAAGCTGATAAATTTCATATTTTGCACCTACGTCGATTCCGCGGGTAGGTTCATCCAGAAGAAGGACTTCCGGATCGGTAAGAAGCCAGCGTCCGATGATAACTTTCTGCTGGTTACCGCCGGAAAGAGAACGTATCTTTGTTTCCTGAGAAGGAGTTTTGGTACGCATTGCATCGATATAATACTGAGTATCTTCCCGCTGAGATTTTTCACTGAGCCAAAGTCCAAAACGGAGGTGACGTTTAAGGCTTGAAATAACGGTGTTGTCCTTAATATCGAGAACACCGAAAATACCGGTGGCGCGGCGTTCTTCTGTAAGAAGAGAGAAACCGTTTTTAATGGATTCATGTGCGTTGCGGTTGAAGCAGGGTTTTCCGTCAAGAGCAATGGTGCCATTCTTTCTGGTGCGGATACCGAAAATGCTTTCAAGAGTTTCGCTTCGGCCGGAACTTTCAAGACCGGCAAGTCCAAGGATTTCGCCTTTTCTTGCGTTGAAGGAAACGTCCTGAAGCTGGTTATACAATCCGGTGATGTTCTGAACTTCAAGAACAACGTCACCGGGAACGTTGGTTTTGGGCGGAAACTGGTTTGTAAGTTCGCGTCCTACCATCAGTCTGATGATATCTGCCATTTCAAGGTTGTCCGCATGGTCGGTAGCAATCCATTTACCATCACGCATTACGGTAATATAGTCGGAAATACGTTTGATCTCCGCCATTTTGTGGGATATGTAAATAATGCCAACACCTTTATTGCGGAGCATATTGATGATCTCGAAAAGATGCTCAACTTCCTGCTCGGTAAGAGAAGAGGTCGGTTCATCAAAAACGATTATCTTGGAATTATAGGAAACCGCTTTAGCAATTTCGACCATCTGTCTTTGAGAAACAGACATGGTGCTCATGATACGATGAGGATCAACGTCAATTCCCAATTCATCAAATACCGCTTTTGTATCGTTATACATTTTCTTTTCGTTGACCATAACTCCGCCGAACGTCGGATAACGTCCAAGCCAGATGTTATCCATAACGCTGCGTTTGAGCGCCTGGTTAAGTTCCTGGTGTACCATGGCGACGCCGTTTTCCAAAGCTTCTTTACTGCTTTTGAAATTAATCTCCTTGCCGTCGAGAAGAATCTGGCCGCCATCTTTGGCATATATACCGAAAAGGCACTTCATAAGGGTGGATTTTCCGGCGCCGTTTTCTCCCATAAGAGCATGAACGGTTCCTGCTTTAAGTTCAAAGTTTACGCCGTCCAACGCTTTTACGCCGGGAAAAGTTTTTGTAATGCCGGTCATTTTCAGAAGAACATTCTGATCCATAATCGCCCTTCCTCCTTTACTCAAAAAATAGAAAAAGCATGTTCAAAGTTTGACAGAGAACGGCAAACGACACTGCCTGTTCAATTTGTAGTGGCGCTTGCCGTTCCCTGCCGGAAAATCTAATATAAGCAGCTGCCGCTTTTTGCGGCAGCTGCCATAAAATTTCAGCCGAATTATGTATTATTCGCCGGTATAAGGTGCGTATGCAACGAAGAGTTTTGCAGCGCTGTCGGGAGCGATGGAGAAACGTTCGTCGTTAAGACCTGCAAGAGCATCAACAGGGGAAGTTCCTGCTGCGATTGCTTCAACGGTCTGACGAATTGCAACTGCCATACCTACGTTATCCTGTTTTACGGTACCGGTCATAGCGCCGTCAGCGATAAGTGCTTTTGCACTGTCGGTTGCGTCAACGCCAAATACGGGAACAAGGTGACCGCCGTCTACGTTATAGCCTCTTTCCTGGAGGGAAGCTACAACACCTTCTGCCATAGTATCGTTGTTGCAGATTACGAGTTCGATCATGTTGCCGGCGCCTTCGTTATAAGTTACGAAGTTGGTGTCCATGTAGTCTTTTGCTGCTGATGCGGACCATGCGCCGCCAAGGTCAACCTGGTAACGTGCATCTTCTGCTACGGAAGCATCGAAATACTGAATAGCGGGTTTGCCTGCTGCTTCAAGAACGATGTTAGCGTCTTCTACACCGTACTGGGTACGGAAGATTGCTTCGATGTTTGCTTCGTCGCCTTTCATCATTGCATAAGAGATAACGCCGTCGCCGTTGAAGTCAACTGCATCATAGTTAGCAACAAGATAGTCACCAATCATTTTGCCCTGCATGTGACCTGCTTCGGGAGCATCGGTACCGATGAAGCAAGCGTTTGCATGGTTTTCAAGAACGGTTACATCGGAACCGTCGGTGCCGATAGGACGGTTGAAGAAGATTACGGGGATATCGCCTGCTGCGGCAAGGATTTCTTCCGCTGCATCAGAAGAACCGGAGGTTACAAGGTTTACAACAAGAATGGTGGAACCACCGGCAATAGCGGTTTTAACCTGGTCAAGCTGTTTTGCCTGGTCGTTTGCTGCATACTGGTTGTCATATTCAACACCAAGTGCATCAAGTTCTTCGTTGAGTGCAGAACGAACGGTGCTGAGATAAACGTCAGCTTCGTCGTACCAGAATACGGAAACTTTGGCTCCGCCTTCGGAAGTGTTGCCGCCGCAGGCAGCAAGGCTCAAGAGCATAACAAGGGCGAGAGCCAATGCAAGAATTTTTTTCATGATAAATCCTCCTAAAATTTTCTAGCAGAACGCGTTCTGCTTGTAACTATACCTTAACACTTTATTAAAGAAAAGTAAAGCATTATTTACCTTTTTACGGACAATTTTCAACAAAATTTTTCCACACCATTGTATATCTTTTGTATTTCTTGTGTGTACATTCTTTTATTACATTTTTATAAAAAGTTACAAATAATTATTCATATTTAAAAAAATATTCTTTTTTGGACCAATATACTGTCCTAACCTGGTTTAAAACTTTTAACTTCTATATTGTAATCCGGGTATAAAAAAACGCTCCGCAACATTCGTTGCGAAGCGTTCTTCGTGGTGAGCCATCGGGGATTCTCCCCTTGGCACCTTGATTGAAAGTTTTTTGTTTATTCTCCGACTGATTTTGTTGTGAGCATTGTATAAAAAAGTTTCGCCATATTTGCTTTTCCCATTCCGGTTTTTTCTTTTCCCAATTTAAGCACCTTTTTATTATTTTTTGTACAGGGTTTCCATTCCGGAAGATTTCCACCGTTGGGATTCCCGCTTTTTACAAAATTGCAGAGATATTCCGACATCTTTTCCGAAAGAACATAGTCTTCTTTCTCCATCGGGCGCCAGCAATTCGGAAGCGTTCCGAACCAATACCAAAGGTCGCTGCTGTGCCATGCGCCGTTTTTATCTCCAGGAAGCATTCTTTCGAAAAACCAGACGTAATTTTTAAGATTGTTTTTTATTCCCCATTTTTTCGCCATGGAATAAAGAATCGGCGCCATCATATCGTGACTTGTGGAACCCATCATA
>SVNB01000027.1 GCA_015067125.1 Oscillospiraceae bacterium | reverse complement strand
CAACCATCTTTTCCGACGTTCTTGTTCGCGTAACTCCCACCTCTGCCCTTGCCATGCACATAGATACCGACGAAGCAAACGCCGCCGGCATCTGCGGCCAGGAAGGCGAAATTGTAAATATCTGATAAAAATATTCCAAAAAAGCCGTTTTTAACGGCTTTTTTTGTTGCATTTCTTTCCTTTCAATACACTATATTTTTGAAAGGAGGCTTTTTTATGAAAAAACTTTTATCCATTTTTCTTGCTTTTTTGTTCTTTTGTTCCTGTGGAGAAACCTTACCCCAAGAACCCGCGGAACTTCCGACTTTGGAAGAACCGGTTTTTGAAAATGAACCGCTAATTGCCTTACCGCCAAAAAGTCTTTGTGAATTTCGCGAAGGGGTCGTAAAATTCAGTTCCATAGACCCTGAAAGCGATTTTGCAAAAGGCGCTGTTGATTTTGTAAAAGCATACCTCGATAAAATGTATTCTCAATACGATTATATCGAAAGTTTTGAGGTTACAAATGTCGAAATTGACATGAACACCACAAGCTGGTGGCTGAATCTTTATTATTATGACGATACGATAACAAGCGAAGATATAGAAAACAATTTTCTTGTAGCTCGTCACAGAACGAATGTCAAAATTAAAGATGGGGCCACTGTTGATAGTTTTGCCGATACGGATTTTAGCGAGCCCCTTGAAGGACATTTTTTCGTAATTTATGACCCAGAAAATAAATATGAATTTGAAAGTATCAAAGGATACGACTGGAAGATATTCAATCGCGACCCCTGGCCCTGGAACAACGATGTGGTCCACACCGAAAAAGATATTTTTGATACCTTGTATTCTTTCGGCACCGTTGCTCTCCCTCTTCACACAAGCCTTAGACCAGATGATGAACTTGCCGTTTCTGCGGTCAAACAAACAAAAGAAAACCTTGAATCCGCCCTTAAACTCGACTGCAACGTGCTGGATTACGAAATCATCGATGTCAAAGCAAACATAAATCACACCAATTTTGGCATAAACACAAATCAGTTCAAAAACTTCACCACCGTTGCCCTTGAAAATCTTGCTCTTTGCGTAAGTATGAAATGGAAAATGGACCTTGCCGAAAATCCTTCTATTTATAAAGATTCCGTTTTCGGCGGTTTTTATTATGATTACGATAACGTTCCAATAGAAAACAGCCTTTATCTTATCTGTGACGGCGGCGTTTGGAAAACCGTAGGCAGCAGCACCTATCCCTTTAATGCATTCGACAATCTTACCGAAAACGACCTTATCGAAGCAATCAACGGTCTTAATTAAAAAAAGCCCTGTAAACGGGCTTTTTTATTCGTTTTTATGTTGTCATTTTCTTTTTAATATGTTAAAATATAATGTACTTTTATGTAAATATAACCTTATTGAAAGGAAGATAAAATAAATGGCTGAACAGATTCAGGAACAGGAACAGCAGGAACTTTCTGCGGAACAGCTTTCGGAGCTTCTTCAGATTCGCCGCGATAAGCTTACCGCTTTGCGTGAAGCAGGCAAAGACCCTTTTACCATAACCAAATTTAACGTAACCGGTTATTCCAAAACCGTAAAAGAAAATTTTGTTGACCCGGCCGAGGGCGAAGAAAGCACCATGACCGTTTCTCTTGCGGGACGCATTATGAGCAAACGCGGAATGGGCAAAGCTTCTTTTGCGGACCTTCAGGATAAAGAAGGCCGCATTCAGCTTTATATCCGCAAAGATATGGTTGGCGAAGAAGATTACGCAGATTTTAAAAAATGGGATATCGGCGATATCATCGGTGTTGAAGGCATTGTTTTCCGCACCCACATGGGCGAAATTTCCGTAAAAGCAACAAAAATCGTTCTTCTTTCCAAATCTCTTCTTCCCCTTCCGGAAAAATTCCACGGCCTTAAAGACCAGGAACTCCGTTACAGACAGAGATACGTTGATCTTATCATCAACCCCGAAGTAAAAGATACCTTCATCAAACGCAGCCAGATCATGCGCGAACTTCGCTCCTTCCTTGACGGCCGCGGCTTCCTTGAAGTTGAAACCCCTATCCTTACTCCATTCGAAATCGGTGCTTCCGCAAGACCTTTCCTCACTCATCACAACACCCTTGATATGGATATGGTTCTTCGCATCGAAACCGAGCTTTACCTCAAACGCCTTATCGTAGGCGGCCTTGACAGAGTTTATGAAGTAGGACGCATCTTCCGTAACGAAGGTATGGATACCAAACACAATCCGGAATTCACTTCCATCGAACTTTATCAGGCATTCACCGATTTCCGCGGTATGATGGACCTTGTTGAGGATATGATGAAAACCGTTGCCATAAACGTTTGCGGAACTCTTCAGATCAGCTATCAGGGCAAAGAGATCGACCTTGGCCACTGGGAACGCCTTACCATGATCGAAGCAGTCAAAAAATATTCCGGCGTTGACTTCGCAGAAGTTGCTTCCGACGAAGAAGCCATTGAACTTGCTAAAAAGCACAACGTTGAACTTCCCGAAGTTCCCACCAAAGGCGCTATTCTTGCTGAATTCTTCGATGCATTCGTTGAAGAAAACCTTATTCAGCCCACCTTTATCTACGATTACCCGGTAGAGATCAGCCCTCTTGCAAAACGCAAACCGGAAGATCCCGCATTTACCGAACGTTTTGAATACTTCATCAACGCAACCGAATTCGGCAACGCATTCAGCGAACTTAACGATCCTATCGACCAGAAAGGCCGTTTCGAGCGCCAGGTTGCTGAAAGACTTGCTCTTGACCCCACCAGCAAGGCACAGGTTGACTATGACTATGTCACCGCTCTTGAATACGGTATGGCACCTACCGGCGGCCTTGGCTTCGGCGTTGACAGACTTGTAATGCTTCTTACCGACAGCGCATCCATTCGCGATGTTCTGCTCTTCCCCACGATGAAGCCCATCGACTGATATTTTTAACAAAAGCCCGCAAATTTGCGGGCTTTTGCTGCATTTTACGGCATTAAGTTGACTTATAAGGTGAAGAGATTTAAAATTATAAAAAAGGAGGCTTTTTTATGAAAAAACGTCTTTTGATTCTCATTTTCCCTGCGGTTGCCCTTGTTCTTGAGCTTTTGCCCAAGGGCGTTATGATGCAGTTTGCAGTTCCTCCGGGGGAACCTCCTATAATCGAATATCACCCTTATTTCAGTCTTTTTCCTTTCGGCTACGGAAATTTCGCTCCGTTTCTCACAGCTTTAGTAACCCTTGCGGTTTTCGTAATGCTTGCTGTTTACTGCAAAAACGAAAATTATACTCTTTTAAACCGTTCCAAAGGATTTCTTTGCGTCGGGGTTCTGTTTTCCGTAATTCCATTTGTTTTGTTCGGAATCAAAACTCTGACCCTTGTCGGAGCTCTTATAACGCTTTCTCTTGCCGCCGGACTTCTTGTTCTTCTTTTTACAAAAAAGTCTGCCGAACCCCAAAACATACCGAGGTAATAAAATGATAACGATTTTTAACCGAAAAGAAGTTTTCATCACCTTCAACATGAACGAAATGGTGCGGATAAAAAATATCCTTAAAGATAAAAATATCGAATATTACGTAAAGGTAGCGGGACGCGATTTTTGGAGCAGAGGCCGCACCGGTTCTTTCGGAATCGACCAGAGCTGCAACTATGAATACAAATTTTACGTAAAGCGCAGCGATTATGATTCTGCCATAAGATATATCAACGAAAAAAGATAAGGGAGAAACTATGTTCAGCAAAATAACAGAACACATATATATCCGCCCTGCGGAACCCTATACGGACAGACCCAATATCGGCTTTATCGCCGGAAGCAAATATTCCCTGCTTTTCGAAGCGGGAAATTCCTCTGCCAATGCAAAGCTTATTAAAAACGAGCTTGCAAAACAGAATCTTCCCCTTCCGGATTTTGTTGCGGTTTCTCACTGGCACTGGGACCACAGCTTTGGTCTTTGCGTCTGGGATTGTTTAAAAATTGCCGGAAGAAAAACCAACGAAAAGCTTCTTGAAGTTTCCGCTTGGCAGTGGGACGATGCTTCTATGCAAAAAAGAACAGAAACCAAAGAAGATATCGTTTTTTGTACGGAAATGATAAAGCGCGAATATCCCGACCGTTCGAAAATAAAAGTTATCGGCGCAGATATTGTTTTTGATGACACGCTGGCCATAGACCTTGGCGGTGTTACCTGCAAATTCGCCCATTCCAAGGGTCCGCATTCAGAAGATTCCATAGTCTGCTTTGTTCCGGAAGATAAGTTTATGTTCCTTGGCGACAGCAACTGCAAGGACCTTTACGGAAAACCCTGGCATTTTGATATTGAGCACGAAGAAGATTTTTTGGAAAACGTTGCGGCCATTCCCTATGATGAAAAACTTGTAAAAGACTATATTGCTTTTCTTGAAAAATATGATTTTGACCTTTGTGCCAGCGGACACCGGGAAGTTTTTTCCAAAAAAGAACTTTTTGATTCATTATTATAACCAAAGCGCCCCATGGGCGCTTTTCTTTTTTAGAGGATTGATGTATAATATAAAAAAATCCCCAGCGAGGTTTAAAATGGTACTTAATCTTATTAATTTTATCCAGGCGGCAATAATCTGGATACTTATCACCCCGGAACTGCTGTATTCCATACACCGCCAAAAGCCGGAAGGCAAGAAAAACTCCGCCGCTTCCATAACGGAACAGTTCGGCAGATATGCTTCTATGATGCTTATGATTCTTCCCCTTGGCGTTTGGGAATTCGGCTTTGCTTCTGCGGAAGAAATGATAATCTATTTTGCCGGCAACGGAATTCTTCTTGCGGTATATATTGCCCTTTGGGTGCTTTATTTTAAAAAAGAAAGCTTTGCAAAAGCCATTGCCCTTGCAATAATAAACATTGCTGTTTTTCTGCTTTGCGGCGTGCTTTTGCGTCACTGGTTTCTTGTGGTGTTTGCCCTTATTTTTGCCTTTGGTCACCTTGCGGAAACCGTTAAAAAGCATAAGGGGGCAGAATAATGATTACCGATACAGATTATTCTTCTCTTTGCCAAAGCCTTGCGGCTATAACAGAGGATATTCCATATGAAACCGCCAATCTTGCAAACGCTTGTGCCCTTTTGTGGGAATATATGCCTAATCTTAACTGGGCAGGGTTTTATAAAATGACCGACGGAAAGCTGGTTCTTGGGCCTTTTCAGGGCAAAACAGCCTGCATTGTAATAGAAATCGGCCGCGGAGTTTGCGGAACAGCGGTTTTTGAAGACAAAACCCAGCTTGTTTATGACGTGCATCAGTTTCCCGGGCACATAGCCTGCGACTGCGCTTCCAATTCGGAAATTGTTGTTCCCATTCACAAAAACGGAAAAATCTGGGGTGTTCTGGATATTGACAGCCCGATTACAGGAAGATTTTCCGAAAAGGATAAAACCGGACTTGAAGAATTTGTAAAAATTCTTGAAAAAGCATTGTAAAATATAAAAAACGCCGCGAAACCGCGGCGTTTTTCCGTTCAGGCTTAAATTTTTGCCGAATATTAAAATTTTATGATTTTTGTTTTTTAATATGCTATATTTTTCTCACAGGAGGTGAAACGATGAAATTCAATCTTATCATCGATAAATCCAGGGACGAGGAAATTACGGCGACGGTGCACAGTCGTTCTTCTCTTACCGACCGGATAGAAGCTCTTGTTATGCAAAGCAGCAAAACAGACCGTATTCCTGTTTTTTCGGAAGACGAAATGAAAATCCTTTCTTTTTCCGAAACCGAATGTTTTATTACAGAAGGCGGAAAAACATTTGCGGTGGATTCTTCCGGAAAAAAATACAGAACAAAAATGCGGCTTTATGAAATCGAAGAAATCCTTCCTTCATATTTCATCCGAATAAACAAATCCGCTGTTGCAAACGAAAAACGGCTCGAGCGTTTTTCCGCAAATTTCAGCGGAGCGGTTGATGCAATTTTTAAAAGCGGCTGCAAGGAATATGTTTCCCGGCGCTGTTTTGCGGAAATTAAAAGGAGGTATTTGGGAAAATGAAGGCTTTTTCCATTGAATTTTTTAAGCGCGGTTTAATATCTGCCTGGGGCGGGCCTTTTGTTCTTGCGATTATATATTATATAGTCGGAAAAATCGAAAGCATCGAAAATATTTCTGTAAATGAAGTTTCGCTTGGAATTTTATCAATAACTTTGATGGCGTTTTTCGCAGGCGGAATTACGGCAATCTATCAAAGCGAAAAACTTCCCATCGCTTTTTCGGCGCTTATTCATGCGGCGGTTCTTTATCTTGATTATCTTATTATGTATCTTTTTAACGATTGGATTCCGAGAAGCGAGATAGGAATTTTTACCGCCATTTTTGCCGCCGGTTTTGCAATTATCTGGCTTATAATTTATCTTTGCTCAAGAAAACAAACAGACGGAATAAACAAACATCGCAAAGATAACGCATAAAACAAAAGCAACAGAGAGTTGCTTTTGCAATATCCCTTTTTGTGATACAATATCACCGAGGTGATAATCAGTGGATACAAAGGACGTTATTTTTGAACTTCGGACCAAAAACGGATTTTCTCAGGACGAGCTTGCCGAAAAAGTTTTTGTTACCCGCCAGGCGGTTTCCCGCTGGGAAAACGGCGAAACCACGCCAAATACAGAAACCCTTAAACTGCTTTCCAAGCTTTTTGACGTTTCCATAAACACTCTTCTTGGTTCGCCAAGGCAGCTTATCTGCCAATGCTGCGGAATGCCCCTGGACGACAGCAGCATAAGCAAGGAAAAGGACGGTGCCCTTAACGAAGATTACTGCAAATGGTGCTATGCGGACGGCGAATATATGTATCACGATATGGACGAGCTTATCGAAGTATGCGTAAAAACCATGGCAAACGGAAGTTTTTCTGCCGAACAGGTGCGCGAATATATGAAAAATATGCTTCCCGGCCTTAATTACTGGAAGCAATATCTTAATGTGGGCGGAAAAGAAAAATTCGAGGA
Source organism: Oscillospiraceae bacterium (assembly GCA_015067125.1). Classification (GTDB taxonomy): domain Bacteria; phylum Bacillota; class Clostridia; order Oscillospirales; family Ruminococcaceae; genus UMGS1668. Next base: position 10,549 of record SVNB01000027.1, on the reverse strand, counting down.
ATTCAAAAAACAGATCATTGATGAATTTAACGAACTGCATATAGAAGGTATGCCCATCGTAGAAAGCCTTAACGCGCTGGTGGGCAATTTTATAAATCTTGAATACCGCCTTCCCAACGGAAGAACCATTAAATTTCTCGATGACCGGGCAACATATCTTGGAACCCAGCTTGAAAGCGAATTCGGCCCCGGAAAATGTTTTGGCCTTGCCGCAAACATGGATTTTCTTTTGGTCTGCACCTATGATGAAAACGGCGAAAACCCGGAACTTATAGTTTATAAAAAAAGATAACAAAAAACTGCCCGCCACAAATCGCGGGCAGTTTTTAAATGCAGTTTTTATCTATATAATCAAATATCTTTTTATAATCGCCCATTCCTAAAGAACAGCAAGGCACCCAGTATGAATAAAGCTTTTTAAGCTGTTCAGAATCTCCGCAGATTTTTCTTGTTTCTATATAGGCAAAGGTGTTGGCGTCTTTTTCATAAGGAAGATTTATATAAAGACTTTGCAGATATTCTTCGCTTTCTTTAAGAATGCATTCCTTCCATTCTTTTTCGCAAAGTCTGTAACAGATGCCGTTATAAAGAATAACGTAAAAACGACTTTTTTGTATTTCTTCGCTGAATTTTTCCGGATGAATATACTGGCAGGCGTGGCGCAGTTCGTGAAAAAGGCAGAACAGCGTTTCGTATTCCGGCATATCTTTTGCCTTTTCTTCGTTGAAAAAAAGCGTGTTTTCCAAAACGTCAAAAGTCCCGAAGGCTTCTTCGTATCCCGATGGCATTTTTGAAGAAAGTTTTATATCAAGATTTTCTTTTTCGCAGAACTCTTTAAAGTATTTTTTATAGTCCATAAACATCACCAAAAATATTATAGCATAAATTTTAAAAAATTTTTTTGAAAAATTATAATTTTGCTATGGACAAAACAAAAAATATAGTATATAATAAGTTCATCAAATAAATAATATCAATTCTTATTTAGGAATTGATTCTTCTAAATTGAAAGGAGCTATAAATATTATGAAAGAAAAAATCCTTGAAGTTCTTAAAAACGCAGAAAAACCCCTTCGCCCCGGCGAAATCGCAGCTGCCCTTGGCGAAGATAAAGACGCCGTTTCCAAAGCAATCAAAGAGCTTAAAGCAGAAGAAAAAATCTATTCCCCTGTTCGCTGCTGCTATGCGGTTGTTGAATAAGATATAAAAATTGCCCTCCGCACTGCGGAGGGCTTATTTTTTATTTTACCGGATATACCATTCCGATTTCATCGCAGATTGCTTTTGCTTCATCTTCGGTTTCTGCCGGGGCAAAAACGTAAAATTCCTCGTTTTCTTCGTCCCATGTGCTTGGTCCGGTGCGGAACATAAATTTTTCAAAATCCTTATCCGTAAAAAGCGTTGCGTGTCCTCCGGTAAAATCTTTGGAAGAAGCTCCCGGAACCAGATAAAAGTAGCTTGCAAGCCGTATCTCTCTGCCGTCTGTTGTGGCATCAAATTTTATAAGTTCTATTGATGATAAAAATCTTTCTTCGTTTTTTGTATAATCAAGGGCATCTATTATAATGTCACCCTCGTATTCCTTACTAAACGGCCAGATATATCTGTAAACCCATTCGCCTTCAAAAATCACTTTTGTTTGTGTGATTTCTCCGGTATCTGTGTTAACCATTACCGCCGGTACGTTTATATCGACTTTATGGCCGAACGGAATAAGCAAAAAAGCCAGCACCACACCAAGTAAAATCCACAGAATATATGCTTTTATGGTTTTTTTATCTTCTTCTTTCACGGGTACCGCCTCCTTTGTTTTTAATATAGCATATTACCCACACAAAATCCACATTGTTTTATTCCTTTTCGGAATAAATCCGCATTGAAAACTACGCATTGCCATGCTATAATTTTATTAAAGGAGGTATTGCCATGAAAGATTTTTTTAAAAAATTTGTGCTTTATGCCCTTGCGTTTATCGCTCTTTGGCTTTGTTCGATTTTTGTGCTGTGGATATTCAGCCTGTTTTTGGCAACAAGCAAAAGCGGAATTATCTGGGACGGTTTTAAAACCGGAGCACTTGCCTTCGCAATACTCTTTTTGTGTAATTGGTATTCCAAAAGAAAAAATAAAAAGTAAAAAACACAGCAGAAGCAATACTTTGTTTCTGCTGTGTTTTTTATAAGATTTTAATAAATTTTATTTATCAAAAAATACCATTATTGCGGCGGCAACTATTCCTATAAAAGTAAGCACCGCAAGGGCAGTGGAAATATAAAGCAGCGTATAGCTTGATTTTTTCTTTGCCCGTTTTGCAAGCAAAGAACCAACCGCACCGCAGATAAAAGAAGCCACAAGTATGATTATTTCTGTTTCTTTCATGCCAGTTCCTCCGAAAGTTCCGCCCACTCGTCCATAAGGTCGTTCTGACGGTTTTTTAATTCTTCCATTTCTGCACAAAGGGCGGCCATTTTTTCATAATCCGCGCAGATTTCCGGATCGGCCATTTCCTGCTCTATCTGCGCAAGGCGGTCGTCCGTGTCAGAAATTTCCTGTTCCACTGCTTTAAGGCGATTGCGGCGTTTGGCATCCTCGCTTTTCTGCTGTTTGGAACGGTAATAAACCGTTTCGTTTGCGGAAGGTTTTTTCTCCTCTTTTACAGGTGCGGCAATTTCTTCTTTAAGGCGCATATAGTCGTCGTATCCGCCTTCATAACTTGCAAGATGATCCGGGAACATTTCTATTATTTTGGTCGGAACACGGTTTAAAAGATAGCGGTCGTGGCTTACCATTATTATAGTTCCGGTATATTCCCTAAGCGCTTCATCAAGTGCTTCTTTGCAGGCAATATCCATGTGGTTGGTAGGTTCGTCCAGCAAAAGCACGTTTGCATCTTTAAGAGTAAGAGCCGCAAAGCTTAGCCTTGCTTTTTCTCCTCCGGAAAGAACTTCGATTTTTTTGAATACGTTTTCTCCGGTAAGTCTTGCTCTGCCCAAAGCGGTGCGCAAAGTAAGCTCATCGGAACGCGGAAACATATCCCACATTTCGTCCAGCATGGTTTTGGAACCTGTAAGATAGCTGTTGTGCTGGTCATAGTAACCGGTGCGGACGTTTCTGCCCCATTCAATAATTCCGCCTTCGTGCGGTAAAATTCCAAGCAGCGTTTTTATAAACGTACTTTTGCCAACGCCGTTCATACCCACAAGAGCAATTTTTTCTCCTCTGCGAACTTCCAGATCAACGGAAGGATTAAGCAGTTTGCGTTCAAGGCCCTCGCCTGCTTCAAGCCGAAGATTTTTTACAAAAAGCACGTCTTTAACAGGCTCGCGTTCGTAACCAAAGCGGAATTTAGGCGGTTTCGGCGGCGGAACGGGTCTTTCTTTTATTTCCATATGCTCGATTTCTTTTTCTCTTGCCTGGGCACGCTTTGTTGTGGAAGCACGCACCTTATTGCGCGCGATAAAATCCTCCAGCTCCGCAATTTCGCGCATCTGGCGGTCATATTCCTTTTGCATACGGGCAAGCCGCGCGGCTTTTAAATCCAGATATTTTGTATAACCCGCATTATAGCGAACAAGGGTCTTGTTTTCCACCTCGCACACTATATTTACAATTTTATCAAGAAAATACCTGTCATGAGAAACCGTAAGAATAGCGCCTTTATATGCTGTAAGATAATCTTCCAGCCAGGTAAGGGTTTTAAAATCCAGATGGTTGGTCGGCTCGTCCAGCATCAAAAGATCCGGCCCTTCGAGCAAAAGTTTTGCAAGGGCAAGCCTTGTGCGCTCTCCGCCGGAAAGTCTTTCTACCGGAGTTTCCGGATCAAAAGTACTGAATCCCATGCCGGTAAGAACTGTATTTATTTTAACCTCTACACTGTATCCGTCGCCGGCTTCGAAGAAGTTTTTTTCCTGCTCGTATTCTGACATAAGGCAGTGATATTCCGCAGAACCGTGCTCGAGCATAGCCATGCAGTGCTCAAGATCCCTCATACGTTCTTCTGCTTTAAAAACAGGTTCAAAAACCGAACGCATTTCCGAAATTATTGTTCCGCCAAGGGCAAGGCCGCTGTCCTGGCGAAGAAATCCGATTTTTTTATCGGTGCCTTTTGCAAAAGTACCCGTATCGTATTCCAGATCGCCGATGATGATATTTAGAAGAGTGGATTTTCCTGCGCCGTTTTCTCCGATAAGGCCGATGCGGTCGTGATCCTCTATCTTTAAATCAAGATTTGTAAGAACGGTTTTTGCTCCAAAGCTTTTAGAAATTCCGTTCATATCAATTATCATTGCGGCATATCCTCCCTTCCTTAAAAACAATCCAATATATTATACATTATAAAGCGATTTTTTTCAATAGCGGCGTTTTTATTTATTATTTTACATATTATTATATGTTTTTCTTTTATTTTACAAAAAAGGTTGCTTTTTTTATTGTTAAATGTTATAAATATATAAGCAGTTTTATGTATATTTTTTAAAAATTTCCGTTTTTTCGGATTTTTTCAGGGGGATTATTGATGAAAAAAGATCAGCTTAAACTTAAAGGCACCATCGGCATTATTGTTGGTATGTGCCTTATGCTTGCTCCTGTGGAGCTTATTTTTGGCGCAGAAGTAGGAAATCTTCTTGATTTCTTCGGCTATACTCTTATTACTGCGGGACTTTATCTTCTGCACAGAGAAACCGGCGGTTTTACTCTTTCTATTATGACCGCCATGGTTTGCACCACTGCAAGCTTTATTATGCTTTGGTCGGAACTTGACCACCTTATTGCGCTTCTTCCCAAAGCGGCGTTCTGCATTCTGCTTTACCTTATGTGCACCAACTATGCAAAATATGCGAACGAAGCCAGCGACCACCATATGTCCCACCATTTTATTACTCATATGTGGATCGATATCATCGCTACTTCCATCGAACTTACTTCCCACGCCATGGGAATCCACGGAATTCCGTCCTATATCTTCCTTCTTATCGACCTTTACTGCGAAGCAATGCTTATGCTTCATATGTGGAGATTCTATAAGAAATACAACGGATTCCAGCTTGATAAACCCGTTTACGCAGAATAAGCAAAAACACAAAAAAAGAGCCGCTTCGCAAAGCGGCTCTTTTTTATTTTATAATTTTAAGCGCGCCGGTCGGGCATATCTTTGCGCATTCAAGACAATTTGCGCAATCTGCAATTTCTTCGCCGTGCTCAAATTCCGGAAGAATCGCTGTTTTAAAACCGCGCCCGCGAAAACCAAGTAATCCTTTGCCGATTTTTTCTTCGCAAACCCTTACGCAAAGTCCGCAAAGCATACATTTTCCCTGGTCGCGCTCTATTAAAAGCAGCTTTCTTTCTGTAAAGCTATTATGCTTAACACCTTCAAATTTTCGCATATCTATGCGGTTTTCTCTTGCATATCTGATAAGTTTGCAATCCGTATAATCGTGGCAGCCGCATTCCAAACAGCGCTTTGCTTCCGCTTTTGCCCGTTCTTCCGTAAAACCGCATATAACTTCATCAAAGGTATTTTTTCTTTCTTCCGCAGTTTTTAAAGGCATTTTTATTCTTGGAATTTTGCTTATATGCTCATAATCCTTTGCAGAAACTTTTCTTTCTGAATAAGCATCTTCGCCAAAATCAAAAGGCACACCGCAAAGATATGCATTTATTGTCTTTGCGACAGTGTTGCCTTCCGCAATAGCTTCTATGGCTATGGATGGGCCTTTATTGGTTATATCCCCTGCTGCAAAAACACCTTTTAAGTTGGTTTCGCCTGTTTTTGCTTTTGCGGCAACAGTTCCTTTTTCTGTAAGTTCAAGTTCTTCAAATCCGGCAAGATCGCATTTTTGTCCAACGGCTTTTATCACAGAATCCACTTCTATGCTTTCAAACTTTCCTTCTACTGGAACAGGTTTTCTTCTTCCGGAAGAATCTGCTTCGGCAAGCTCCATAATCTGCAGTTTTATTGATTTTACTTTTCCGTTTGTGCCTATTATTTCTTCCGGAGCTGCAAGGAATTTAAATTCGATGCCTTCCTCTATGGCTTCGGTAATTTCTGCATCCGCGGCCGGCGCTTCCTCTCTGGTGCGCCGATAGATGACATATACTTTTTCTGCCCCGCAGCGCAGCGCCGTGCGGCAGGCATCCATAGCGGTGTTTCCGCCGCCTATTACCGCAACTTTTTTGCCGATATCCGGATTTTTTCCGCAGTTTACGCCGCGGAGAAATTCCGTTCCTCCAAATACGTCGCAAAGGTTTTCTCCTTTACAGTATATTTTGCCGTCCTGCCATGCGCCAAGCGCAACAAGCACCGCATCAAATTTCTTTTGCAGTTCTTTTAATGCAATGTCTTTTCCTATTTTTACGTTATTTTTAAAAGAAACGCCAAGATTTTTTATGGCATCGGTTTCTTTTTTCAGCACCGCTTTTGGAAGGCGATATTCCGGTATTCCGTATCGAAGCATACCGCCCATTTCCGGCATGGCATCAAAAATTGTTACGGAATGGCCTATAAGCCTTAATCTGTAAGCCGCCGAAAGCCCCGCCGGACCGCCGCCGATTATCGCTATGCTTTTTCCTGTTTCTTCTAAAAGTTCTTCTTTAAACGGATTTTCGCTTTTAAGATCCATATCTGCCGCAAAGGCTTTTAAATACGCTATGGAAAGCGGTTCTTCCGCAAATCTTCTTCTGCATTCCGTTTCGCACGGGTGCGGACAGATTCTTCCGACGGAAGCCGGAATTGGAATTTTTTCTTTGATTATTCTTACCGCTTCGGAATATTTGCCCTCTGCGATTCTTTTTAAGTATCCCTGAACGTCTGTATGTGCCGGGCAGTTTTTCGAGCACGGACCGATACAATCCCCTTCGTGGTCACTCATAATAAGTTCCAATGCGGCATTGCGCGCTTTTTTTACCCTTGGGGAATCGGTGTGTATTTTCATTCCGTCCTCTGCCCTGGCCGAACAGGCCCGCAAAAGTCTGGAAAAACCTTCTGCCTCCACAAGGCACAAACCGCAGGCTCCAAAATTTTCAAGTTCTTTGCTGTGGCAAAGATTTGGTATTTCTATCCCGTTTTCCGCGGCGATATTGAGAATACTTTCGCCGCTTTTTCCGGTTATTTCTTTTCCGTCGATTATAATTTTTATTTTATCCAATCCGCCGCCTCCTTTTTTGTTTATTCGATGCTCACCGCGCCGAACCGGCAGGCTTTTGAGCACGCTCCGCATTTTATGCAGATGTTTTTGTTAATTGAATGTGTTTTTTTCACAGTTCCGCTTATGGCCTGTACCGGGCATTTTTTTGCGCAAAGAGTGCATCCGACGCATTTTTCCGGATTTATCGAATATGTGAGCATTGCGGAACATTCCTTTGCCCTGCACCGGTGCTCAAAAATATGTTCAAGGTATTCTTCTTTAAAATAGCGCAGGGTAGTAAGCACCGGGTTGGGTGCTGTCTGGCCAAGACCGCAAAGGGCGCCGTCTTTTATTGCTTCACAAAGTTCTTCAAGCAGTTCAATATCCTCCGGCCTGCCTTTTCCCTCTGTAATTGCTGTTAAAATTTCCTGCATACGCTTTGTTCCTATACGGCAATGCACGCATTTTCCGCAGGATTCATCGGCTGTAAAATCCAAAAAGAACTTTGCAACGCCAACCATGCAGGTATCTTCATCCATAACAACCATTCCGCCGGAACCCATTATGGCTCCGGTGGCAGAAAGAGCTTCATAATCAATTGCGGTATCCAGCAGTTCTTTCGGAATGCATCCGCCGGAAGGACCGCCAAGCTGTACTGCTTTGAATTCTTTGCCGTTTTTTATTCCTCCGCCTATTTTATAAATAACGTCCCGCAGGGTTATGCCCATGGGCACTTCCACAAGTCCGCTTTTATTTATTTTTCCCGTAAGAGCAAAAACCTTTGTGCCTTTGCTTTTTTCTGTTCCGATTTTTGCAAATTCCGCACCGCCTTTTTCGATGATCCACGGCACGTTTGCAAAGGTTTCTACGTTATTTATGTTAGAAGGTTCATCTTTAAAACCTTTCTGAGCCGGAAAAGGAGGTTTAAGCCTTGGCATTCCGCGCTTTCCTTCCATTGATTCTATCAAAGCGGTTTCTTCTCCGCATACAAAAGCGCCTGCGCCTGCTTTTATTCTTATCTTGCAGGAAAAACCGCTTTGCAGTATGTTTTCTCCGATAAATCCTGCGGATTCTGCCTGCTTTATGGCATTTTTAAGCCGCTTTATCGCAAGAGGATATTCCGCACGGACGTAAACCGTAATATCTTCCGCTTTTATGGCGTATGCCGCAATAAGCATGCCTTCAATAAGCCTGTGAGGATCGGATTCTATCACCGCTCTGTCCATAAAAGCGCCCGGATCGCCCTCATCCGCATTACAGATAAGATGTTTATGCTTTCCTTCGCTTTTTCTTGCGGCGTTCCACTTAAACCATGTGGGAAAACCCGCTCCGCCCCTTCCGGCAAGACCGGAAGTTTTTATTTCATCTATTATATCCTCCGGATCCATTGCAAAAGCTTTTTTCAAAGCGGAATATCCGCCTTTTAAGCAGTAATCATCAATGGAAGTGGGATCGGTTTTTCCGCAGCCGCAAAGGGCTATTCTTGTTTGCAAAGCAAGAAATTCTTCATCTTCTTTTGCGATGGTTATATCTTCAAGCAATGAAAAATCATTGTTTTTTGCGGCAGAAACTATTTTTCCGGCATCTTCCGGTTTTACTTTTATAAGCCTTTTTATCAGTTTGTCTTCTTCATAAATATCCACAATGGGTTCAAGAAAACACATTCCTATACAGCCGGTTATGTCAAGTTTTATGCCGCTGTTTTTCGGAATGATTTTTTCTATGGCAGAGTGCACTGCCGCTGCTCCGGCGGCAATTCCGCAGGAACCTTCGCCTATAACAATTTTCATTCCGAAGCCTCCTTTTTGCGGATTTCTTCAAGTATTGCAACCGCTTTTTCCGGAGTGAGCCTTCCGTACGCTTCGCCGTTTATCATCATAACCGGCGCAAGAGAGCAGCACCCAAGGCACGCGACTTTTTGCAAAGTAAAAATGCCGTCCGGGGTGGTTTTTCCGCTTTCTGTTTTCAGATAGCCGCATATTGCCTGCAAAACCTTTTCGCTTCCGCTGACGTGGCAGGCTGTTCCGCCGCAGACCGTAACAACGTATTTTCCCATAGGTTCAAGGCGGAACTGTGAATAAAAAGTTGCAACGCCAATAACCTTTGCCGTTGTGACGCCAAGCTTTTCTGCAACATAATACAAAACTTCTTTTGGAAGAAAGCCGTATATTTCCTGCGCTTTTTGCAGAACGGATATTAAATTTTCCGGAATGTTTTCATATTCTTCAAAAACTTTTTCAAGCTTTAAAAGATCAACCGCATGATCGTTCAGAAAAAACGCCTCCTTCCAATGTATAAATTTTATTGTAGCACATAACGCAAAATTCTTAAATACAAATTTTCTTTTTTATAAAAAAACAGCCGGCAAAACTGCCGGCTGCTTCTGCTTTTATTCAAGGCTGCCTTCTCCGCCCATCATTCTGGTAAGTTCTTCTATACGTTCTATAGGGAACGGAGGATTTGCAAGGGGCTTCATGGCTATGGACATAAGCTTCATGGGATTATCATCACCGGCAATGCGGTTGGAACTCATTGCTCCGCAAATGCGGCAGCGGTGAACTATTGCCCATTCCCCGTTTTTTCGAACCCATACGGCAATGGGTTCCATAAGACCGCCGCAATCCGCTTCGCGGTCGCCGGGTTCGTTATCAAGATGTACACTGCAAAGACAGTTCGGGCAATGGTTGCGGTGGTCGCTTCCGGCGCCTTCCGGAATAACTTCTCTTCCGCAGTTCTTGCAGATAAATGTTTCGTTACAGGCGTGGGTTTTATAATATCCTTTTTCAAAGGATTTTCTTTTGTTTTCTCTGTTCATTGGATTCCTCCGGTGAAATATTATATTAATAAAATATATCATTATTTTATTAAAGTCAATAACAGATTTTTTTGTTTGGCGTTTTTTTGCATTTTGTACCCTTTTATTTTTTTGAGCATATTATGCTAATACAATCTTTATAAGGAGGTTGTTTTTATGAACAGATACAGATGTTCTGAAAATCAGATCGATGATTTTCAGGGCGGATTTAACCGTTACAGACCCTATCCCATGCCATGCTGCTGCCAGAGCGGAGGGTCCGGAACGGTTGGGCCGCAGGGTCCCGTCGGTCCAAGAGGACCCCAGGGCATTCCCGGTGCGGTAGGTCCGGAAGGGCCGCAGGGCATAGCAGGTCCTGCCGGACCGCAGGGCATTCAGGGCATTCAGGGTCCTGCCGGAGAAACCGGCCCTGCCGGCCCGCAGGGACCTATTGGTTTGACCGGACCTGCCGGCCCGCAGGGACCCATTGGCCTTACCGGCGCAACCGGCCCACAAGGCCCCGCCGGAGAAACCGGTGCCGTCGGCCCGCAGGGACCTATCGGTTTGACCGGACCTGCCGGTCCGCAGGGTCCCATTGGCCTTACCGGTGCAACCGGCCCACAAGGTCCTGCCG
>SVNB01000026.1 GCA_015067125.1 Oscillospiraceae bacterium | reverse complement strand
CCGCCGGCTTTATCTATGTTTTCGGTAAAACGGCTGTCGCCGATATACATTTTTCCAAGGCCGGATAGAATTTCATCGGTGCAGGTATAATAATTTTCGCAGATAAATTTTTTAAGTTCTGCCACAAGAGCTTTGGCTTCGCCGCCGCAAGGAGAAGAATCTTTTATTTTGCCCATGCGGCAAAAGATATCCATCATTTTATCCGCAGCGGCGGCATTATTATTATTTATCCGTTTTTCATATTCATCAAAAGCGGCGGTATCTCCCCATTTTTTCTTTGCTTCCGCTTTATATTTTTCAAATTCGCTGTTATCAAAAGTTTTCATAATGTTTTCTCCTTTTGCGGCGTTATCAATGGCAATAATTAGTTTTTCCAGCCGCTCTTTTTTTATAGTAAGAAGCTGCTTTTGCTCTTTAAGCGCTTTGTTTTTATCGTAATCCGGAGAGGATAAAATTTCTCCGATGCTTTTCAAAGAAAAATCCAGTTCCCTGAAAAATAAAATTTCCTGCATACGAATAAGAGATTTTTCATCGTAATAACGGTATCCGGTATTTTTATCAACACAAGATGGTTTAAGCAAACCTATATCATCGTAATAATGAAGCGTGCGTACGCTTACTCCCGCAAGATCGGCAAATTCTTTAATCAGCATTTTCAAACTTATCACCCCGTAAATACAGTTTATACTATAACGCAGCGTAAGGGTCAAGGATTATTTTTTGAAAAAATTTGTACCTTGTAATTGTAAAGAAAAAATGTTAAAATCAATATGTATTTTTATGACCGCGCAAAAATGGGAGGAAATGCTTTATGAGCGATAATTTAAGACCGCTTTCTTTTGAAAAGCTGATGGGACTGCTTATTGAGGAACACAACGCCTTTGGCAGTATCTTTGGCATAAAGGATTTTTATAAAGCAGGCAGGGCAAGACTGCCCATTTTTGGAATGCGCATAGAAAACCCTGTGGGCCCTGCGGCCGGACCTGTTACACAGACTGCCCAGGGAATTATTGCGGCATATCTTTCCGGCGCAAGATTTTTTGAACTTAAAACCGTTTTTCCGGAATGTGAAAAGGCGGAAAAACCAAACACCTATGTTGGTGACAGAACGTATTCTTCCGAAGAACCTTCCGAACTTTCTGTTGCGGAAGCTTTTGGAGAATATGTAAAAGCATGGTATGCAATAAAGCTTATCAGCACGGCCTTTGAACTTGGCGTGCCGGAAGGCTTTGTATTCAATATGTCCGTTGGCGGAAGCCTTGAGGATTTAAAATCCGAAAAGATGAACAGCTTTATCGAAGGCCTTAAATCCGCGGAATATACTCCCGTATGGCGCGAATGCGAAAACTGGGCAAGGGCGCATATGGACGAGCTTGACGGCATTGATAATACATATATTTCCGATATCAGCCCAAGGGTGTGTTCTTCTGCGGTTTTTGTTCCGAGGGAAGGACTTTCCGCTGCGGAAATTGAAGAAGCGGCGGCCTATCTTATTGAAGAAAAACGCCTGCACACTTTTGTAAGAATAAGCCCGGATCTTTTGGGATACTATACCGTTCGCGGAATTCTTGATATCAACGGATACGATGATATAGTTATCAGCAAGGAACGCATGGAAAGCGGCGCCCTTTATGATGACCTTAAACCCGCGTTTCTGCGTTTGCAGAACAAGGCGGATATGAAGCGCCTTGAATTCGGCGTAAAAGTCTGCGACGGACTTATTATCGAAAGCGCGAAGAAAACTCCCGTTAAAAACGGAAGACTTACCGGCAGGGCGCTTTTCCCAATAGCGTTTTCTCTTGCGGAAAAAATCGCCAACGATTTTGGCGGCGGACTTCGCATTTGCTTTGCGGGCGGTGCGGATTATTATACCGCTTCCAGACTTTTTAATGCGGGCATCTGGCCTGTTACGGTGGTTTCCGATATTATAAGACCCGGCGGCCTTGCAAGATTCCGCCAGCTTGCGGACGATGTTTCCAAATGCGATTACGCGCAGTTTTCCGGAATTCTTACTTCCGATCTTCCGGATATTGAAAAAGAGGTTTATGCCGGCGGAAGATATAAAAATAAAGATGGCGCACAGCCCAAAAAGGCAAACGGCCCCATTCCTCATATAAACTGCACAAAGGCGCAGTGCCGTGCGGCCTGTCCCCTTGGTGCGGATATTCCTCTTATAATGCGTCTTATTAAAAACGGCAGAAGCCTTGATGCTCTGCGTGTTATTATTGAACGCAACCCGATGCCTTTTACAGTAGAAAGCCTTTGTTCGCACCCCTGCACGGAAAGCTGTTCCAGAAGATTTTATGAATGTCCTCTTGCCATCTGCAAGGAAAATTACCAGGCGGCAAAAAATGCCTGTTTTGACCTTTTGGACGAAACACAGCTTAAATCCGGAGCGGGCGCAAAGATCGCAGTGGTCGGCTGCGGCCCTGCGGGACTTTCCACCGCCTGCTTTCTTGCAAGGCAGGGCGCAAAAGTTACCATTTTTGATAAAGAATACCGTCCCGGCGGTGCCGTTACAAAATATGTGCCGAAATTCCGCATAGAAGATTCGGATATCGAATGGGACGCAACCCTTATTCAGGCTTTGGGAATAGAAATGGAGCTTGGGGTGGAAGTAACTTCCCTTAGAGAACTTCGCGAGCAGGGATTTGAAAAAATCGTTCTTGCCATCGGCGCGGGAAAACAAAAGCACCTTAAATTTGCGTTCGGCAAAAATATTTCCGCTTTGGAATTTCTTGAAAACTTTAAACGCAAACCGGAAGAAGCGGAAGAAACCATCATGGGCAACGTAGTGGTTATCGGCGGCGGGCACACCGCTGTGGCGGCCGCAAGATGCGCCAAAAAACTTTCTTCTGTGGATAGGGTAACGCTTGTATTCGATAAACCGGAAAGCGAAATGACTGCCACCGCGGACGAAATTGCCGCACTGAAAAAAGAAGGCATTTTTATTGCGCCAAATCTTATTCCCAGCGGCGTTCGCGGAGGACAGCTTCTTTGTCATGTTTCTTCTCTTGGCGAACCGGACGAAAAAACCGGAATAAGGCCGGTTCTGGATACCGGAGCAAAGGATAAAGTTCCGGCGGATATCGCAATCAACGCCACAGGAGAAGAACTGGACGATACTCTTCTTGAAGAAATGGACAGCGCGACCTATCTTGTGGGCAACGCAAACTTTAACAGAACAGAAGATATTGCAAAAGTTATTGCGGATGCGCAGAAGCTTTGCAAAAAAATTGCCCACAGCCATTTTGATAAATACGTTCCGGATAACGAAAGCGAAAATCTTTCGTTTATGGAAAAACGCGGAAAACTTTGCGTGGACTGCAAAAAATGCGCCGAGGGCGACCGCTGTCTTGAATGCGATACCGTGTGCGAATTCTGTGCGGAAGTTTGCCCGAACAGAGCAAACTGGGTGATAAAACTTTCTGACGGAAGCAGACAGATACTGCACGTTAACGATTTTTGCGACGAATGCGGCGCCTGTGCCGATTGCTGCCCCTATGACGGAAAGCCGCACAAAGAAAAATTTACGCTGTTCCTTGATGAAGAGGACTTTAAAAAGAGCGAAAACGACGGTTTTTACGTTACCGGAGAAGCAAACAACTGCCGCTTCAGATACGAAGGAAAAGTGTTTAAATATGACCCGATAAACGGCCCGATGGGCACGATTCCGGACGAAATAAGAGAGATGTGCGGTATTGTAATGAAGAAATTCCCCAGACTTTTAAAAGTCTGGTAAACCGCATAAATAAGCCAAAAAAACGGACTTTTCAGCGACAAAAAAACGCTGAAAAATCAATTAAAAATACCTGAAAAACGGGCAGGGTAGGGTAAACCCCTATTCTGCCCGTTTTTGCGCATAATCGTGCAGCACACAGTATTTTATTTTAAAAATAAAATAGTATTACGATAAAGCTAAATATAATTATTTTTAAATTACATTAATAAATTATAAAATTATTTTTAATAAATTTATAGTTTGCTATTGACAACAATGTTTAATATACTGTATAATTCAAATTGGATAGCAAAGTTTGGAAAAAAAGAAAAAATATGCGAAAAATAAAGATTAAAAATATTTTTTGCAAAGAAAAAAGCGAAAAACTTTTTGTTTTTCGCTCCGTTTGGTATCCGAAAAAACGGCTTATTCAAGCCAAAAAACGCTGTTTTACAGGAGGTGGGGAATAGTTGAGCGATGACGAAATTATCACCGGGTTTGTTTCGGAACTTCGGCGCGGAACGGTCGTTCTGGGCGTATTAAATCAGCTTTCCTCGCCCAAATACGGCTATTCCCTGGGACAGGAACTTACCGAAAAAGGCGTTCCGGTGGACGGAAATACGCTGTATCCGCTTTTGAGAAGACTTGAAAGTCAGGGACTTTTAAAAAGCGAATGGGATATGTCCGAAGGAAAGCCGAGAAAATATTACGTCCGCACAGCCAAAGGAACAAAAATCAACGCGCAACTGCGTGATTACTGGATCGAAACGGTTGTGAATATTTCCACTTTGATGAAGGAAGAATAATATGGATAAGTATAAAGAGAGAGAGAAAGAAGAACTTCGGGAAAACGAAGCGGATAAAGATAAAATCTGCGGAAGAAACGCGGTTATAGAAGCGATTAAATCCGGCAGAGAGATAGATAAAATTCTTGTTGCAAAGGGCGCAACAAACCTTGGCAAGCTTTATGCCATGGCAAAGGATGCCGGAGTTCCGGTAAAAGAAGTTGCGCCGATTAAAATAGACGAAATGGCCGCCGGAGCCAACGCCCAGGGCGTTGTGGCAATGGCCGCCGCCCATAAATATGCCACCATTGATGAAATTTTTGCTCTTGCGGAAGAAAGAGGCGAACCGCCTTTTATCATCATTGCGGACGGACTTGAGGACGGTCACAACCTTGGCGCGGTAATCCGTACCGCGGAATGCTGCGGCGCACACGGGGTAATCATTCCAAAACGCAGAAGCGTTGGCCTTAACTATGTTGTGGCAAAAACCAGCGTCGGCGCGGTGGAATATGTTCCCGTTGCAAGGGTTACCAATATTTCCCGGACCATTGATGAACTTAAAGAGCGCGGAGTATGGATTTTTGGCGCGGATATGGACGGCGAAGCTCTTTGGTCGGCAGATTTAAGCGGAGCCATCGGTCTTGTGGTAGGTGCCGAAGGTGAAGGCGTAAGCCGCCTTGTAAAAGAAAAATGCGATTTTGTGGTTTCTCTTCCCATGCGCGGAAAGATAGAATCCCTTAATGCTTCTGTTGCGGCTTCTGTTATGATGTATGAAGTTACAAGACAGCGCCTTGGAATAAAGGCAAGATGATTTTTCAGGTAAAATAAGACAAAGGGAAGGGGAACAAAATGGCAGGAAACGGATATTCTGTTGATGATATTCTGGAAGAGATCCGCCGCAAAAAAGAAAACGGCGGAACAGCACCGGCCGGCCTTGAGGGCAAAAGCGATTCTTCTTTACCGCAGGGCGATTTTTTTGAAATGCGGCAAAGAAATGTTCAGCCGGAAGCACCCAAGGAGCCGGAGGCTCCCACATATACAAAAAAATTTAAAGAAGAACCCATAACCACAAGAACCATTCAGGTGGACGATACGCTTTCTCAGTATTTTGGTACGGCTACCTGGAAGAACGAGAAAAAATCCAAAAAACAGAAGGAAGAAAGCATTTCCGCAAAGGTAAATACCGTTCCGGCGCATACGGCCAAAAAGGAAAAGTTTGATTCCTATGTTCCCAAGGATTTTACAATACACGATGATAAAATTTCCAAAGAAATTGCAAAAGCCGCAGAACCGGAAGAAAAGACCCCGGTAATGGGTTTTGCAAAGGCTTTGCAGCCGGAAGAAAAACCTTTGGTAAAAGAAGAACCCGTTGTTCCTGCAGCAGAAGAGAAACCGGAGGAACCGGTTTTAAGAGTTACCGAAAAAGAGGATACTTCCGCAGAAAAATTTGCTTCCGGCGCAGGAATAGTGGGTTTTGGCGCCGCAAAAGCGGAAAAGGAAACAAAAGAAGGCGGCGACCTTACCAGTTCCGAAAATCACGACCTTTATAAAGAATTTGTTGAAAAACGCCGTGATAAAGTAGAAGAATTTATGAAGAACGTGGCGGAACCCACCAACCAGGAGATACATATCCCCGAAGTTCCCGCTGCGGACCCTGTAAGAAACAAATTTTCTGATCAGAGCAACGCGGATATTGCCAAAAAGCTTATGCAGGATATGCACGAGCCGGAGGAGGAAGATCCGGACGATTACGAAAACGAAAACCAGCGTGAAGCGGTTGAAAAAAATCTTTCGGCACAGGTAACAGGTCTTGTTATAAGGGCGGTTATAATCTTTATTCTGCTTGTGGCAAGCCTTGTTTTCAGTCTTTCTCCCATGCTTGGATATTCTTTGCCGGATGCGATTTCCTTTGAAAAATCCGGAATTGTATATCCCATAATAAATCTGGGAATAGTATGTGCCGCGGCGCTGACCTGCCACGTTGCGGTGGGCGGAGGACTTATTTCTCTTCTTCGCTTCCGTGCGGGAAACGACAGCTTTTCCACCTGCTCCGTAATCGGAGCGGCCGCCCTGGGCGTTATGTTTGTTGCGGATCCTTCCACCATGTCCCCGGGCGGAGAAAACCTTTTCTTCCCCATTGCCATTGCGGGACTTTTGTTTAATACCGTTGGCAAGCTTCTTTCTGCGATAAGAATAAAAGATAACTTTGAAGTGCTTACCTCCGGCGGAAAAAAATCCGCTCTTTTGCCGGTAAGAAATAAAGAACTTGCCAGAGAGCTTACCGGCCAGCGTGATGAAACGCCGCGTTTCTGCACCAGCGCAAAAGCAAAATTCTTTACAAGATTCCTTGAACTTTCTTACCGTGACGATGCGACGGAAAGCATTGCGAGAATAGTTTCTCCGATAGTTTTTCTTTGTGCCATAATTGTGGGAATAATCGGTTTTCTTGTTACGGCAAGAATTTCTGATGCGGTTACCGGTTTTGCGGCAATACTTTGCGTTGCGGCACCTTTTTCCGCAACCATTGCGGGTGCGCTTCCGGTATCCCGTTCCTGTGCAGCTCTTAATGATGAGGGCAGCATGATGGCGGGCGGATACACCGCGGAAACCTTTGCGGAAACAGATTCTGTTCTTCTTGATATTGAACAGCTTTTCCCGGAAGGCAGCATTATTCTTCACGGAATAAAAACTTTTGCACAGGGCAGAATAGACGAAGCCATTCTTGACGCGGCTTCTGTTATCTGCAGCACCAGAAGTACCCTTGGCAGCATATTTATAAACGTTGTTCAGGGCGACAGAAAACTTCTTAAACCTGTTGATACCATTATATATGAGGACGGTATGGGACTTTCCGCATGGGTTGGCGGCAAGCGCGTTCTTATCGGCAACCGCGAACTGATGATAAACCACGGAATAGACATTCCTTCTCACGATTATGAAAATAAATACGTTGGCAGCGGAAAAGATATTCTTTACCTTGCAAACAGCGGCGAACTTACCGCAATGTTTGTTTTAAGCTATCATGCGGATAAAGAAGTTTATCATTCCCTTGGAATTATGGCAGAACGCGGTGTTCGCTTGGTTATAAACTGCAGCGACCCTAACATCACCGTGAAAAAACTCAGCGATATTTTCGGATATCCGGAAAATCAGCTTAACCTGCTTTCTTCCAAATACCAGCAAAAATGCGCGGAGCTTACCGAAGAAAGAGAAACCGCTCCGGCGGCGGCAGTTTATAACGGAAGCCTGTTTGCGCTTTCCAATCTGCTTAACTGCAGCGGAATTATCCGCCAGTCCTCTTTTGCGGCGGCGCTTATTGAAATGATAGGAATTGTTCTTGGCTTTATCCTTGTAACGCTGTTCCTGTTTACCGGAAACATCAGAAGCCTTGAAATGTACATCCTTATGGCGTTCCAGATGTTCTGGCTTTTGGCGGTGGTTATTGTAACAGTGCTCCGCAAACGAATCTGATTACATCATTTTTTACCTTTCATATCTTTTTCCTTTCCAAAATGACAAATCCCCGTTGCTACCGCAGGCAGTGGGGATTTGTCGTTTTTTAATACCGATGTTTTTAAAAAAAGAAAAGTGTGCCCACGGCGCAAAAAAATCCCGATGCTTATAAAAACATCGGGATTTTGTGTGAATACTGATTATCAGCCTACGGGACGAATGGTTATACCGGAAGGTTTTTCTTCCTCGCCGCCCCAATAACTGCTGCCGCCTTCTTCCAAAGCGCCATAATAAATATAAACTTTGGTAAGTCTGTCGTTTACGGCAACTTCGGTTTCCGCTTCGACGGACTGGTCATAAATCTTGTTATATTCGTATTCCGCGCTGAAGTTCGGAACAGTCTGGAAGCTTATCTGAAGTTCGGTAAGAAGTCTGGTGGCGTCTTCAAGGCTCATTCCAACGCAATCCGGCATTGCGATTTTTTCCGGGCCTTTGCTTACTTTAAGAACAACGGAGCTGCCTTCTTCCACCTCTGTGCGGTATTTTACGGACTGATCAAAAATCATTCCGGCAACGTATTCGTTGTTGTTTTCTTCTTCAAAAATAATTTCGAAGCTGGAATACTGCGGGTTGTTTTCCACGTCGGCTTTCATTCTTCCGATAAAGTTTGGCATACCGATAAGATACTGGTTTTCCTCAAATTCGGAACTGCTGCTTTCGGAAGAGATATCCTCCGGGCCGGGGCGGTTGCCAAAGCCCAGGATTTCTGTAAACCGGAAAAGGAATGCCACAACGCCAAGAAGAATTGCCATTGCAATTATGGTTGCAACAAGTCCCCATGGAAGACGAACTTTTCTTTTGGTGCTGGGTTCTTCTTCGTAGTCATCGTATTTTTCTTCCGGAGGAAAGTATTCTTCCTCGCGTTTTTTAATGGCTTCTTCCACCGAAGCGCCGAAAAGCTTTGTGTTGGATTTGGCAGATTCCAGAAGTTCCGCGGTAAAATCATCTATGGAACGGGTGCGGTATTCGCTGTTAAGGGTCATGGCGTTCATAATTGCATCAGAAACTTCGGAAGGAATATTGATATTCAGTTCTTCCGGAGGACAAAGACGATCGCTTTCTCTGCGGGATTCTGCATCTGCCGGAAGAGTTCCGGTAAGGGATTTATAAAGCACTGCTGCAACGGAATAAACGTCGGTCCATTCGCCCTGCCAGCTTGCGGAATTATACTGTTCCGGAGCGGAATACCCTGCGGAAAGGCTGGAATCTATAATGGTATCTTTGGAATAGAGTGCCGCGGTGCCGAATCCGCCAAGCATAAGCTGGCCTTTTGCGTTGACCCTTATGCTTTCCGGAGAAATTCCCCTGTGAACAAATCCGTTGCTGTGAAGATAGGTAAGGGTTGTAAAAAACGGCATAAACAGCTTTTTTACCTGCGGCCAGCTGAATTCTCCGCCGTTGTGGCTTAAATAATCGCCGTAGGAAATGGTTTTTACAAATTTATAAATTGCATAAACGGTGTTGTTATCGCGGATAACGTTTATAACGGGCATAATATATTCCGTATGGCGAAAGTTGCGCAAAGCATCAAAAAGGTCAAAATAATCCGCCATAAGGGTTTTGTATTTTGCTTCGCAGCCGGAAAGGGGAACAACTTCTCCGGTAAGGTCGTTTCTTCTGGCAATTTTTTGGGGCATATATTCCTGAATATATACTCGTTCTTCGTTTTCGTTATCAAAACCGATATATGTTATGCCTTCGCCGTCCATTTTCATCATGCGGCCAACGGTGTATCTTTCTCCAACAACGGTTCTTACTTCAAGGCACGCGGAATCCGTAAGAGAATTTTCATCGTAACCGCAGCGGCATTTTCCGTTTTCATCAAGTATAGACATGCAGCCCATGCAAAGATTATGTTCTTTTGTTATCATACTGACTGCCTCCTTTAACAAATAAATTAAGATATATGTATCGCCCAAAAGGGCGCTTTTCTTTTGGCAAAATAATAACCATACCTATACATAATATATAATATACTATTTTTATGCACGTTGCAAGATTTTATTGCGCCAAAATTTATGTGCACAAAGCAAATTTTTTATAAACTGCCGGATTTTGCCGCAAAAAACAGCAAAAATATTCCTCTTCTGAATATTAAGTAACTTAAAGGCGCAAAAATGTTGCAGATTTTGATGGAATTTTTATCTGTTGATTTTATGGGGCAATACAAGATAATTAATTTAAAAGCAGTTTATCAGCAATTTTTTGTTCTGCGGGTTGTTTTTAAAGCGGGAACAAGTCCTTGTTTTATGGCAAAACAGCAAGTTTTGGCAATGTCGAAGGGGCGGCCCGGTGTGGCCGCCCGAAAAAGGCCCCATTGCCTAAAGGGGGCTGGATTTTTTTAATCGCTTGCGGTTAAAAAAGACTGGGGGATTTTTTTATAACTACCGGTATTTTTTTAATGAATCCCCTTGCCACTTCGTGGCCCTCTTTGCTCGCCGCAGACGGCAGACCCCTCTGTTTCGCTTCGCTCAACATCTCCCCTAACAGGGGCGTCTCCTTTGACAAGGGGCGTATTGCCTTCCGGGTTATTTGTTTGCGGCGGGAGCGAGCTCCCGCCCTACTGTAAATGGGGTTGTTTTGTTTTGCGGAACGGTCAAGACCGTTCCCTACGGTGGTGTGGCAAACGGGCGAATAATATCCGCACATACGGTAAATGCTCAAATAATTAACCCCGTGCTCGTTTTGAGCACGGGGCGTTGCTTTTGCGGAATTTTAAATTTTTACCCTCCGGGTTCTTGGTTATCCCTCATCCGTCACGGCTCCGCCGTGCCACCTTCCCCTCTGGGAAGGCTTTAAAAATCAAAGGCTTCGTGGATTACGCGGACGGCTTTATCGGCTTTGTCGCGGTCGATGAGCACAGAGATTTTTATTTCGGAGCAGGATATCATCTTGATGTTGATATCGGCGTCCGCAAGGGCTTCGAACATTTTTGCGGCAATGCCCGGGTGGGTTTCTATTCCGGTGCCGACTATGGAAACTTTGGCTACGGAATCATCGCAGGTTATCTCTTTTGCTTTGAAAAGATCCGCCACTTCCTGCAATGCGGCAACGGCCTCGTCCTTCTGGTCATGGGCAACGGTAAAGCTTATATCCTTTGTGTTGCTGCGTCCGATGGACTGCAGAATGATATCCACGTTGATGTTCTTTTTTGCAAGTATGCTGAAAATTTTAAAGGCAATACCGGGAACATCCGGTACTTCCACAAGAGAAATTCTGGCGGTGTTGTTGTCGCGGGTAACTCCGCGAATAAGCATTCTTTCCACTTTAACGACCTCTTTCAAAATAGTTCCGGGTTTATTTTCAAAGCTCGAAAGAACTTCGAGTTTTACGCTGTATTTTTTGGCCATTTCCACGCTGCGGCTGTGAAGCACGTTTGCTCCAAGGTTGGCAAGCTCCAGCATTTCGTCATAGGTTACTTCGTCAAGCTTTTTGGCGTTTGGCACAATGCGCGGGTCGGCGGTATATATGCCGTCAACGTCCGTATAGATCTGGCAAAGGTCCGCGTGCAGTGCCGCCGCAAGGGCAACCGCGCTGGTGTCGGAACCTCCTCTGCCAAGGGTGGTTATATCGTCATAGCGGTTTATACCCTGAAAACCCGCGACGATCACAATGTTTTTTTTGCCAAGCTCACTTTCCAGCCGTTCTTTATCAATGCGGCGGATTCTGGAAAAACAGTGGGTGGCATCTGTCTGCATTCCAACCTGCCAGCCGGTAAGGGATATTACCGGAAAGCCCATTTTTTCTATTGCCATGGCAAGCAGGGACATGGATATCTGTTCGCCGGTGGAAAGCAGAACGTCCATTTCTCTTTTGGAAGGATTTTCGCTTATTTCCGCCGCCTTTGCGATAAGGTCATCGGTGGTATCGCCCTGGGCAGAAACCACCGCAACAACGCTGTTTCCGGCGGAATAGGCATCCGTTATTATCTTTGCGACCCGGCGGAGCCTTTCTGCATCGGCAACGGAGCTTCCGCCGAACTTCTGTACTATAATACTCATCTTTCTACCTCAATATATCACAGCGCCGCAGCGCCGGAATTATCTGCATTAAGGATAAAATATTTCCAGCCGGAAAAATTTTCGGAGGAAAGGATTTTTTGGGCGATATTTTCCGCTTCTGCTTTTTCTGTGCGGAAAATTGCCATCATGGTGGAACCTGCTCCGCTGATATATGCTGCCAGCACGCCGTATTTATAGGATTCTTCCATGATTTTTTCGCCGTCGGGAATAAGCGGAAGGCGGTACGGCTGATGCAGTTTGTCATCACAGCCGGTACTAAGATTTTCGTATTTTCCGGAAAGCAGAGAAGCGGTTATAAGCGCGCTTCTGGAAAGGTTATAAACGGAATCTTTAACAGAAACATTTGCAGGCAAAGCGGCTCTGGCATCGGCGGTTTTAAGTTCGAACGGCGGAACAAAAGCCACAAAAACAAGTTCGCTGCCAATATTGCTTTTAACGTATTTTACCCGGCCGTTTTCCATGGCGCAGGCGGTAAATCCGCCCAAAAGGGCAGGAGAAACGTTATCCGGGTGCCCTTCGATTTCTGCGGCAATATCGAGCAGTTCATCTTTATCAAAAGGTCTGCCCAAAAGTTCGTTTGCGCCGAAAACGCCGCCCGCAATACAGGCCGAACTGGAACCAAGGCCCCTTGCAAAAGGAATATTGTTTTCCTCGATAATTTTAAGTCCGTAAAAGGGCAGGCCGGCTTTTTCATAAACCTTTTTTGCGGAAAGATAAATCAGGTTATCTTCTCCGGCGGGAATGTTGCTGCCGTCCGCGGAAGAAATTTCGCACCCGAGGGCGGGACCGATTTCGATATAGTTATAAAGATCCAGCGCAATGCCAAGGGAATCAAATCCGCTGCCAAGGTTTGCGGTGGAAGCAGGTATTCTTATTCTTAACATAATTAAAACTTCCCTTGTGATATATTATTCAAAAAGGGGTATTTTTGATATAAATCTGCAGTGCTCGTCCGCTTTTTCCTCGAGCATAAAAAGCTCTTTTTCTGTAAGCGGAGGAGTGATATATGCGTTTTCTTCGATTTCATCGGTACCTTTTGGCATAAAGCAGGCTTTGGAAAGGGTTCTGATAAAAAATCTTTCCCGATGAGAGTTTTTATCCGCGGCTGTGTTTTGAGCACCGTTTTGCCAGAAAACGCTTTTTATATTTCCGTCTGCTTTTGCACACTCGATAATATCCGCAACAACGGCGGAAGCGGTGGGCAGTTTGCCGGCGCCCTTGCCGTAAAGAACGGTTTCTCCGGCTGTTTCGGATTTTATGAGCACGGCGTTGAAAACATCGTTTACGTTTGCAAGAACAGAATCTTTTTTTACAAGAGCCGGTGAAACCCTTGCAAGGATTTTTCCGTTTTCAAGGCGTTTTGCCCGGGCGATAAGCTTTATGGAAAAACCGCATTTTTCGGCAAGATAAACGTCTTTTGCGGATATATTTGTTATGCCTTCCGCCGGTATATCTTCCGTATGCAGGGTGCTGCCCCACACAAGGGAAGAAAGTATGGCTATTTTGCGCTGTGCGTCAAAGCCAAGCACGTCTGCGGAAGGATCGCTTTCCGCATAACCAAGTTTTTGAGCATCTGCCAAAGCGGAAAAATAATCCTGTCCTTCACGGAACATTTTTGTAAGAATATAGTTTGTCGTGCCGTTTAAAATTCCGGCGATTTCGGTAATTCCGGTGGCGTTAAGGCTTGTATAAAGAGAACGGATAACGGGAATCGCGCCGCCGACGGAAGCTTCGAAAAGAAAATTGACGTTATGAGCACGGGCAATGCTCAAAAGTTCCGCGCCTTTTTCGGCAACCAGTTCCTTATTGGAAGTAACGACACTTTTTCCTTTTTTTAAAGCGGATTTTATATAGGAAAAAGCGGGTTCTGTGCCGCCTATGGCTTCCGCAACTATGCCTATTTCCGGGTCATCAAGAATTTCTGAATAATCGGTGACAAATTTATCGGAATAGGAAAGTCCGGAAAAATTTTTTATATCAAGAACGGCGCCAAGTTCGATTTCTTTTTCTGCGGCAGAAGAAACTTCTGTTTTGCGTTCCGTAAGAATTTCCGCAACGCCGGAACCCACGGTGCCGTGGCCGAGAACTGCGATTTTCATAATTTATTTATGCTCCTTAAGGTTGCGGCAGGTTATTACTCCTTCCACCGCGCGGATAGCTTCGCGCAGGGTGTGACCGTCGCATTTTAAATTTCCGGTAGTAAAAGAAATAGTGCAGGGCGCAACGCCGTCTATCGGGATATTCTGGTTAAGGGTAAGCACGTTTGCGCCATAGTTGGAAAGAATGGAAAGCACGTTGGAAAGTATTCCCGGCTGATCCATAAGGGTAAGGTAATAGTTGACTATTTTATCGCGGCTTTCGTCATTATAAACGGAAATGCCGTCCTTATATTTATAAAAAGCGCTGCGGCTTATGCCGGCCATTCTTGCCGCTTCGGAAGAATTTTTTGCTTTGCCGTGGGCAAGAAGTTTTTTTGCTTCGATAACTTTTAAAAGCACCTCCGGAAGAAGGTCTGCATCAACAATGATCCTTACAGGATTATTACTCATAAAGTCCACTCCTAAAAAACATTTGTTTTTCGTACAGGTACAAATATAACACCCCAAGGATAAAAAAGCAAGGACTTTTTTATCTTCGGGGCGTTTTTTGTTTGTTTTAAACTCCTTCAAGGTCAAAAGGCGGAATAAAACTTTCGCCAACCGTTCCGCCTTCCTGAACAAAAGCGTTTTCTATGCCAAGTTCGCAGGCAAAATCTATGGCTTCGTCATATTCTTCGTCGCTTACGGCACGGGCAAGTTCCGGATATCGTTCATCGGAGCAGAGGGGAGTATATTGATTCATAATGCTTATCCAGATTTTATCGCCAAAATTTTCGTAAAGCAGGCGAAGAACGTTTTTTGTATCTTCAAGATGCCCGGGAAGCATAAGGTGGCGAACGATAACGCCTTTTTTCATCATTCCGGCATCATCAAAAACCGCTTTTTCGGTTTGTTCCACCATTTTTTTAAGAGAAGCAAGGGCAATTTCGCGGTAATTTTTTGCAAAAGAAAATTTTTCTGCCAAAGAATTATCAAAATATTTAAAATCCGTAAGCCAGATATCGGCATAATTTTTTACTTCTTCAATTTTTTCCGGAAGCTCCCAGCCGCCAGTGTTCCATACTATGGGCAGAGAAAGACCGTTTTTTCTTGCTATATCAAGGGCGGCGGTTATCTGAGGAGCATAGTGCATCGGGGTTACAAGGTTGATGTTATTGGCGCCTTTTTGCATAAGTTCGATGAAAATTTCCGCAAGGCGTTCCACAGAAACGGTTTTGCCTGCTTCGCCACGGCTTATTTCTTTGTTCTGGCAAAAGATGCAGCGCATGGTGCAGCCGGAAAAAAACACCGTTCCGGAACCGTTTTCTCCGGAAATACAAGGTTCTTCCCAAAAATGCAGAGCAGCTCTTGCTATTTTTGCTTCTTTTTCTCCGCCGCAAAAACCGATTTTTCCTGCGCTGCGGTTTGCGCCGCATTTTCTTGGACAAAGTTCGCATTTTTCGGAAAGTTCCATTTTTTCGCCGCCTTTCTTTTTATGTTCCATGCTAAAATATACCACAGTGGGGAAGGCTAATCAAGAAGATAAATAAAACTTGTCTTTACAAGAATTGCGATATCCGTTAATATGGAACTAATGAATAATTTAAGATGCAAAAACTTCGTTAATTTTATAACAAATTTTTGTTTACAAAGAAAAAGAAATGTGGTATTATATCTTTAAATAATACAACAATATAAAACGCTTTGGAAAGGAAGAAACTCTGCAATGGATAAAATCTGGATAGTTCTTCTTTTTTTGGGCGTTTTTTTAATAGGCAGCGGCATTGTAAAGCGCGTTGTGATACGATTTATAAATTCCGCGGAAGGACAAAGCGCTGTTTCTGCCATGGTTTATGAAAAAGAAGACCCAAAAGTTTTCTGGCAGGAAGAAGGAAAAAGAAGAGAACCGGAAAACGCGGAATATGTTCTTCCGGAAGAGGACTTTTTTGAAAACGAACAAACGGAATTTTTTGAAACCTTTGAAGAAGAGCTGAAAAATCTTTCTGATGAGGATAAAGAGCAAATTTTTGAAGAAGCCGGTCTTTTTGAAAGGGACGGTGATATATTATGAAATCAAAGGAGCAGGAGGCAAAGGAACGCCGGGATATGACAAAAGCGGCGGCTATGGTTTTGCAGGTATCTTTAAGCGCAATATGCCCGATACTTCTTCTGCTTTCCGTAGGAATATGGCTTGACGGAAAATACGGAAACGGCGGATACTGGTTTACCGCATTTGGCATAATATGCGGCGTATATTCCGCATATAAAGGAAGCTATCAGCTTATAAAAGATGTGTGGCTTAAAAAAGAGGAAGAAAATGAAGTTTATTCAGAAAGCGATAAACAATTATGATGAAGAAGCAGAAAGCATTGTAACGCCCAAAAACGCCCGGTTTGCGGCGGCGGCAATATGTGTTTTCTGTATTCTGGGCGGTCTTGCCTTCGGCGCTTTTGCCGCAACCGCAAAAGGAGTTTTTCTTGGCGGGGCGGTGGCGCAGCTGCTTTTTCGGCAGCACGAACTTACCATAGGTAAAAGCGTTAAAAGCGCAAACCCACAGGGCATGACTGTTTCCAACTATATGGTGCGCCTTATCATCAAGGGTATAACGCTTTTTGTGGCGATACAAAACCCTGATGTTGGTATAATAGGATGTATTCTCGGCCTGTTAAGCGTTCCTTACGGAATATATGCTTTGGCATTTGCCGATTGGATAATCCACAGAAAAACCGGAAAGGAGGTATAGGATGAACGTATCAATCCCGGAAATAACGAGCGGATTTTCGATTTTAGGATTTGATATTACGAATACGATGGTATGGACCTGGCTTATTCTTGCGGTTCTTTCCGTTGTGTTCATCTGGCTTGGAAGCGGGCTTGAAGTTAAACCCACAAGCAAAAAACAAATTGTTGCAGAAACGATTTACGGCCTTATCGGCAATCTTGTGGAATCAAACATCGGCCCAAATACAAAAGCTTTTATCCCGTATTTTACCGCGCTGTTTGCCTTTATTCTTACCGCAAACCTTAGCGGCGTGTGGGGACTTGGCGTTATAAGGCCGCCTACGGCGGATATTGCTACGCCTTTTGCCCTTGCCCTGATGACCTGCGTTATCTCGCAGTATTATCATATCAAGGTAAACGGAGTGAAAGAATACTTAAAAGGCTTCCTCGGTCCGGTAAAATTTATGATCCCGATAATGCTTCCGATGAATATCATCAGCGAGATCGCGAACCCCATTTCTCTTACCTTGCGTATGTTTGGTAACCTTTTGGGCGGACTTATCATCGGTACGCTTATCTATTCGATGCTTATCGGTTCCAACGTAATGCCGATATGGATAGCGCTCGGTTCCATTCTTCTTTGCGCGGTACTTCTTACCAAGCAATACAAAAAGATCAAAACTTTGGATAAAACAAAGAAAAAGCTTGCCATCGGGCTTGCGGTTCTTTGCTGTCTGCCGCTTTTTGCGATGATATTCGTTCACGGATATTTTGATATATTCAGCGGCTGTTTGCAGACTTATATTTTCTGTCTGCTTTCTATGATCTTTATTTCGCCGTAACAAAAGCGGCGGCAATCCCAAAAAGGGAACAAATTTGTGTTAAATAAAAATTCTATACAAAAAAGGAGAAAACACATGGAAGGACTTAACATCACTGGACAGGATCTTATTTATGCAGCAAGCGCTATCGGCGCAGGCCTTGCAGTAGGCCTTGCGGCAATCGGCCCCGGCATCGGCGAAGGTTTTGCGGCAGGCAAAGGTACCGAAGCAGTAGGCCGCCAGCCCGAAGCACAGAGCAAAATTACCACCACCATGCTTATGGGCCAGGCAGTTTCCGAAACCACCGGTCTTTACGGACTTGTTGTAGC
>SVNB01000025.1 GCA_015067125.1 Oscillospiraceae bacterium | reverse complement strand
TTCTTTTACCAACCATTTTGAAAAGGCCGCGGCGGGAATGGTTATCTTTTTTGTGCTCTTTAAGATGCTCGGTAAGGTCAGCAATTCTTTTGGTAAGAACAGCGATCTGAACTTCGGGGGAACCGGTATCGGTTTCGTGAAGTCTGTTAGCAACGATAACTTCGGTTTTTTCTTCCTGTCTCATCATAGTGATTCACCTCAAAAAAATTTTTATTATTTGGCTTCTTCGCAGAAAAGGGCGATGCTTTTTGAGGCAACCGCTATCGGACGTTTTAATCGCGTTCAGCGGACAGACCCTTTTCCGGGAAAAAGTTAAGCGGCTGACATAGTCAGCCTTAAAATTATATCAGACAAAACCGCTTTTGTAAAGCCTTTTTTAAAGGTTTTTATAAATATTTTTTCATTTGTTTTATATTATTCTGCGTTACTGATGTTTGGAAAAATATCGTAATATTCATCGCCGTTTTTTGTCATGTACTTTACTTTTAGCGGACCGCGAAGTTCTTCGACAGGTTCAACTTCCCAATAATTTATCCATTCGCCCGTTTTTGTATTGAACGAAGCGATAAGGCAGCCGCCTTCCGTACGGAAGTTTAAATATATTTCCGAATCGTACATATAGAATTTTCCCGGTGTGTTTATGTTTTTGGAAGATAATTTCAGTCCGGAAGGGTGCGGCGTTTCTATACCGTTTTTGATCTCCCCGGAAGCGAAAATATCAAAAACAACAATATTCCCCTCTTTATTATATCCTGCAACTTTAAAGGCATCATCTTCTGCCGCAATCCCGAAAAGTTCACATTCCAAAGGCAAATAATCCGTTTCGCCGGATTTTATTCTATGCATAAGTATTCCCTGTTTTCTGTTTTTCCGTACCGGCACAGCAAAAGCGTTTTCGGTGGCGGCAAAGGCATGATAATCAATATCCGCTTCGGAAATTCCCATTCCGCGGTAACTTACCGTAAAAGTATCCTCCACGCTCGCTTCTGCAGAAAAACGATAAACGTATATAAGCGGATTCATATTATCCAAAGCGATAAAGTAAAATCCGCCGTCGGAAAACAAAAAATCAACAAAATTTTCGTTCTGTTCAAGAATAAGTTCCGTTTCACAGCCGTTTATTATTACCGTGTATCCGTTTTGTTCCGGAAGAACCTTGCAGAACACAAAAATTTCGTATTCTTTTGTATTGTAATATTTCATCAGCTGACCGTATTTTTCGCGCATTTCCGTATTGATGGCCGAAAGCGGATAGGTTTCTGCCCAGGTGCGGCTGTGTTTTTCCAGTTCCCGGGCATTTTGGCCTTCTATACGATAAGTGTATGTATGCACAGAAGTGCTCAACATATCGCCCATGCTGATATCGATATCCTCGTAATACAAAACCGGAAAAATCTTCTGCTCCTCTTCAAAAAAGGATTCTTCCGAAATCATCGGTGCTTCCGTTCCGCAGCCGCAAAGCAAAAGCAAAACCGCAAAAAGGGCAAGTATTTTTTTCATCGGGGCACCTCCTTAAAAATATCTGTAAAAATAAATTTTATTTCCGATATATTTCCACGTTCCGTCTTCGGCAAAGCGAATGGTAACAATGCTGCTTTGTTCAATGCAGTATGTATTCATATTTTCGTCTTTATAGCAATACAAATCAAGATAAAGTTTAAGTATATTGTCTTCTCTCTCTGTTTTGGTAAGCACGGGTGCAATAGCGGCACTGCCGTATTCTCCGTCAAAGCGGTAAAAATTTTCCTGCCGCTGGTATTTTTTTACGTTGTTTTCGATGTCTTCAATATCCCAAAGAAAATATGTCGAAATCAGTTCTTCAACCATCTCAACGGGATAATCCGGATAATAAATATCTTCACTCACAGTTCCGGCGTCCTGCGCAAGCCGGTACGCAAAGCGAAACATAAGCTCCGTAACATTTTCCGTAAAATAATCATCTTCGCTGTAATTTTCCGTAAGGTTAAGCGCAAAACGGTCTTTCTTTATATATTTTTCATATTCCGGCAAAAGTTCCTCTTTTGTTTCCGGCCACTTGTTTGTATATTCCATTGATTCCAAAAGCTTTTCACCAAAGGCAAAAAGATCATCAAAAACTTCTTTTGGTGCTTCGTAATATTTTTGGAATTCTTCGTGTTCGCCCCATTTTATCTGTACTATGGTTTTCTCCTCATTATAAATTGCTGAAATTATTCCTCCGTTTTTCGCAGCGAACGAAACCATTGCGGCACATCCGCTTTTGCTTTCATAATTTTGCAGTTCGTTCCATTTTTCCTTTTGCCAAAGGGTAACTATTATATCTTTTTGTTTTTGAGAAAGACATTTTGTATATTCCATAAACATAATGCCTTCCAACTCTTCCAAAAGCGGTTCGTTTTCTTCCGTAAGGCCGGGTTTATGCGCTCTTTTATATTCCGGAATATAATCAACTGTTTCCGTAAAAAATTCAATTTCCGGCTCTTTCGGTATTTCTTCCGGCACAATTTCCTCCGTAATTTTTTCATTGTTCGCAGGCTGTTCCGGTATTTCCGGTGCTTCCGCTCCGCAGGAACAAAACACAGATACTATAAATATTAAAATGAATAATAATTTTTTATACAAAAAAACGCCTCCTTACGGTTTCTATAAACATAGTAACCTTATGGAGGCATTTTGCAGCATATTTTATTTTAAATTCCCAAAAGTTTTGCGGTTTCTTCTCCGCGGGTTCTTATCCAGCGCAGAGAAAGACGTTCGGCATTGCTGCGGTCAACGGCAATTCTTGCAAAAAGCTCTTCCCGGCTTTCAAAAACCTTTTCCTCGCGCACAAAATCAATAAGAAAAACCGGAACTTTCTTTCCGTAAAGATCGGCGTTCAGTCCGATTACGTTGGTTTCGGCCGCCGGTTTGTTTTCATCAGAAACGGTGGGTTTAACGCCCACGTTTGTAACCGCCGGGTAAAATTTCCCGTCAATATACGCTGCGGAAACGTAAACGCCGAATTTGGGGATTATGTAACCTTCCGCAATGGGCTGGTTGATTGTCGGCAGGCCGAATTCTCTGCCAAGCTTGTTGCCTTTTACAATTTCCGTTTCTATGCAGAACGGATATCCGGTAAGGTTTTCCACCTCCGGCATATCGCCGCGTTCCGCGGCCGCGCGGATTCTTGTGGAGCTTATGGCTTCGCCCTTATCAAAGATTTTTTCCACCGGGCAGCATTCCATTCCGTATTTTGCGCAGAATTCCTTCATTTCGGCAATTCCGCAGGAAGCTTTATGGCCAAAGCGGTAATCGGTTCCGCAAACAACTTTTTTGCAGCGGAGCTTTTCTTTAAGAATATCCCGAACGAACTCTTCGCCGGAAAGGTCCTTTACGTCACCAAAATCCGGAGCATAAACGTGGGCAATTCCGCAGGCCTTCATAATGCTGAATTTTATTTCCGGCGGTTCCAGGCGCTTTGCGCCGGCTTTTCCGGTAGGAAGGCTTTTTTCCGAAAAAGTGAACACCCAGGGTTCAAGTCCGCAGGATTTTACCGCACGGCGCAAAACCTCGCGGTGACCCCTGTGAACTCCGTCGAAAACCCCAAGGGCAACGGCTGTTTCTTTTTGCGGAAATTCTGTTGTAATAAATTCCATACTTTCAGTCATCTTCCTCTTCATAAATAACGTAATCAAGGTAAAGTCCTTCGGGTTTTGCGGTTCTTCCGGCTTTGGTGCGGTCTTTGGATTCTATTATATCCATAATTTCGTTGGGATCGATTTTTCCTTCGTTCACTTCCAGCAAAGTGCCAACCATAATACGCACCATATTATAGAGAAAACCGTCGCCGGTGACGGAAAAAGTAACAAGGTCACCGTCGCGCTCCACCTGACAGTCATAAACCGTTCTGGTGCAGTCCTCCTGCTCGTTCTTCGCTCCTGAAAAAGCAGAAAAATCATAGGTTCCGATAAAATCCGTGCATACCGCATCAAGAAAATCCTCGTCTATGGGTTTGGGGTAATGCAAAGCAAGTCCCTGCCAGAAAGGGCTCATATACTGCGCGTTCCAGATTTTATACACATAGCGTTTTCCCTTGCAGGAATACCTTGCGTGAAAATCTTCCGAAACTTCTTCACAGTCCACCGCGGCAATATCATCCGGCAAAAGAGCATCAAGGCTTCTGCGGATATGGTTGCAGGTAAAATCGCTTTCTGTTTTAAAGTTTACGCAAAACATATTTGCATGAACGCCTGCATCTGTTCTGGAACAGCCTTTTACGTCCGGCCTTTCTCCCTGAAAAAGCACCTGCATGGCGTCCTGCAAAGTTTCGCACACGGTCACGGCGTTTTTCTGCACCTGAAAACCATGGTAATTCGTTCCTTTATAAGAAATAGTCAGCAAAAGATTCCTCAAAGGCGGAACACCTCCGGTCCGAACATATTCATAAGAATAATCGCCGCAAAGCCGCCGGCCACAAACAGTGCCGCGCCAAAATCTTTTGCGGTAAGTTTAAGCTGCTTCATACGGGTTCTGCCCTCTCCGCCGTGGTAACAACGGCATTCCATGGCAAGGGCAAGCTCGTCCGCTCTTCTGAATGCGGAAACAAAAAGCGGAATAAGAATCGGGATAAGCGCCTTTGCCCTTTGAATAATATTTCCGCTTTCCATATCCGCACCCCTTGCCTTTTGCGCCGCCATAATCTTTTGTGTTTCGTCAATAAGGGTGGGAATAAAACGCAAAGCAATGGTCATCATCATAGAAAGTTCGTGCACCGGAACTTTTATTTTCTGCAAAGGTTTAAGCAGACGTTCAAGACCATCCGTAAGGGCAATGGGCGTTGTGGTATAGGTCAAAAGGCTGCTGCCGGCAATAAGACACACAATGCGTATGCACATAAGCACCGCCGTGAGCACGCCTTTTCCGGAAACAGAAATAAACTTCCATTCAAAAATCGGGTCGCCTTCCACAAAGAAAATATTGAGCACGGCGGTAAAAATAATAATGGGCATAATGGGTTTTATGCACTTTATAACAAGCTTCCACGGAAGTTTTGAAAGGGCATAGAACATCACCACCATCAAAGCACCGATAAGAAGAGAGAAAAGTCCGTCCGCCACAAAAAGCAAAACAATATATGCTATGATAAGAATAAGCTTCATTCTCGGATCAAGGCGGTGGATTATGGAATCTCCGGGAAAATACTGGCCGAAGGTGATATCTTTAAGCATTCTCTTCGCCTCCTTTTTTAAGGAGTTTGAGCACCACTTCTTTTGCTTCCGCAACGGTGAGCACGCTTTCCGGAACATTTGCTCCGTTTTCGCGCAGTTTTGCAAAAACGCGGCTTATCTGCGGAACTTCCAGACCGATTTCGCAAAGTTCGTCCACTCTTTTAAATATTTCTCTTGTTTCTCCGAACATCACTGCTTTGGAATGATTCATTATGAGCACGTGGCTTGCAAAGCGGGCAACGTCTTCCATGCTGTGAGAAACCAGAATTACAGTGGCACCTGTGTTTTCGTGATAGGCTTTTATTTCCGAAAGGATAAATTCCCTGCCTTTGGGGTCAAGTCCGGCGGTGGGTTCATCAAGAATAAGCACCTCCGGGCGCATTGCGAGCACGCCGGCAATGGCAACTCTTCTTTTTTCGCCGCCGGAAAGCTCGAACGGTGATTTTTCAAGGTATTCTTCGGTAAGGCCCGTGTGTTTTGCCGCTTCCATAACCCTTGCTTCGATTTCTTCTTCGGAAAGTCCCATGTTTTTCGGTCCAAAGGCAATATCTCTGCGCACGGTTTCTTCAAAAAGCTGGTGCTCGGGATACTGGAAAACAAGGCCGACTTTAAAACGGAATCTTCTTATATCCTTGGGGTTTGCCCAAAGGTCTTCGTCGCCGATATAAATTTTGCCGGAGGTGGGTTTTAAAAGTCCGTTAAGATGCTGTATCAAAGTGGATTTTCCGGAACCTGTGTGGCCTATAAGGCCCACAAAGGAACCTTTTTCTATTTCTATATTTACGTTATCTATGGCACGGTGCTCATAGGGCGTTCCTTCGGAATAAACGTACGAAAGATTTTCGGTTCTTATAATACTTTCAGCCATTCTGAGCACCGCCTTTCATAAGTTTTTCAAGCGCGGCAACGCATTCTTCCTCATCAAGCACGCACTCCGGAAGATCAAAGCCTTCTTTTTTAAGTTCATGGCAAAGTTCCGTCACCTGCGGAACGTCAAGGCCGATTTTTTTTATTTCATCAACCCTGGCAAAAACTTCTCTTGGGGTGGAATCCATTATAACTTTTCCGTCGTCCACAATGGCCACACGGTCGCACATGGCGGCTTCGTCCATATAGTGGGTGATGATAACAACGGTTATGCCAAGTTCCTTATTAAGCTGCTTTATGGTTTTCATAACCTCTCTGCGGCCTTTCGGGTCCAGCATAGCGGTGGGTTCATCAAGCACAACGCATTTTGGGCGCATGGCAATAATGCCCGCAATGGCAATGCGCTGCTTTTGCCCGCCGGAAAGCTGGTTCGGCGCATGAAGGCGGTATTCGTACATATCAACTTTTTTAAGAGCATCGTCAACGCGCTCGCGGATTTCCTGCGGATGAACTCCAAGATTTTCCAGCGCAAAGGCCACGTCCTCTTCAATAATGGTTGCTACTATCTGGTTATCCGGATTCTGGAAAACCATGCCCACTTCCTGCCGGATTTCGAAAAGCCTTGCTTCTTCGGCGGTTTTTATGCCGTTTACAGAAACTTCGCCTTCGGTAGGAACAAGAATTGCGTTAAAATGCTTTGCAAGGGTGGATTTTCCGCTTCCGTTATGGCCAAGAACAGCCATAAATTCGCCCTCTTCGATGGAAATGTTCACTCCGTCAAGAACAAGGGGCGGAATAACTCCGTCATAGCTTGGATAGCAAAAGCTTATTTTGTTTGCTTCGATAAATTTTTTCTTTGCCATTTCAAATCCTTTTATAATTAACAGCCTTTTTTAAAGGCGGCATATTTGTCTTTTTATAAAAAATTATATTTTAATCCGTAAAAACCCAGGTAACTATCTTTTCGGAAAGTTCCATTCCGATTTTTCTTTGCAGACACATGGATTTTTCGTTGCCGACCACCACATGGTCATAGGGTATTCTGCCTTCCGCAAGACGGCGGTTTATCATTCTGGATTCAAGCGCCTCGCCTATTCCCCTGCGGCGGTATTCCGGAAGCACCTTTAAAAGTCCCATGGCCCCTTCGCCATGAAAACCTATAAACCCGGCGCAGTTTCCTTCTTCGTCAAAAGCGCCCAGCATTCCGTATTCCACACGGCTTGCGATATATCTTTCGTCATCATCATAATTTGCGCATACAAAAGAAATATGCTCTTTTTCAAGCGGGCGTATCTCTATTCCGGGAATTTCCGCTTCCGGTTTTCTTTTTCCGGAAAGATAAGCCGCCTGATAACAGGGCATCATTTCTGCCGGTTTTCCTTTTTCTTCAAAAAACTGCGGAATAAGTTTTAACGGCCGGATTATTGCCATATATCTTTCTTCCGCAATAAGCTTTGCCGTTTTTTTCATGGCTTCTTCCGTTTTTACGGAAATCATATAAGGGCCTTTTTCTCCGATGCGAAGCATAACGCCGTCTTCTTCGGAATAGCAGATTTTTGTGCCTTCCGTTAAAAGGGCATCAAGCATATCCGCGTTAAAAACCGGGTCTTTTTCAAGATAATTTTTAGGTTCTAACATCTTTTGCACCTTTTGCGGCGGGATCAAGCCCCGCCCTGACGTAGAATTACTTTTTTTATTCTTTGCTCCAGATTGCGGAAGAACCGCAGGGCAGCACCATTCCGCTTTGAGTTACCGGAAGTCCGATTTCTTCTGCGGAAACCTTTCCGCCGAATTTCTTCATGGCACAGCCAAGAACGTACGCCATGGTAGAAGCGGAAAGTCCGGTTGTATAGCTGTTAAGCAAAACAAAAATCGGGTCTTCGGTAAGAACTTCTGCCACAAGGCTTACCAGTTCATAAACATGTTCTTCCAGCTTCCATACTTCGCCGCCGGGGCCTCTGCCGTAGGAAGGAGGATCAAGTATAACCGCATCATATTTGCTTCCGCGGCGGATTTCGCGCTCCACAAATTTTTTGCAGTCATCAACTATCCAACGCACGGGTTTTTCGTTAAGGCCGGAAAGTTCGGCATTTTCTCTTGCCCAGTGCACCATGCCCTTTGCGGCATCCACGTGGCAAACAGAAGCACCCGCAGAAGCCGCCGCAACGGTTGCGCCGCCGGTATATGCAAAAAGATTAAGAACGCGGATCTCTCTGCCTTCGGCTTTTGCTGCTTTTATTTTTTCACGCATCATATCCCAGTTTACTGCCTGTTCCGGAAAAAGTCCGGTGTGTTTAAAACCGGTGGGACTGATTTTAAAGGTAAGGTCGTTATAATTTATCTTCCAGAATTCCGGAAGTTCCCTGCGGTATTCCCAATGTCCGCCGCCGGCAGAAGAACGGACGTATCTTGCGTCGGCGTGCTTCCACATGGGGTGTTCCTTTGGTGTGTTCCAGATTATCTGCGGGTCCGGTCTTATAAGAATAACCTTGCCCCAGCGTTCAAGTCTTTCTCCTTCGGAACAATCCAGAAGTTCGTAATCTTTCCAATCCTTTGTGTATCTCATTTTTCAAACCCTCAGCTGATAAGATTTTTAAGCGTTTCGGCGCATTCCAGAACAAGCGCGTTTATTTTTTCTTTATCCTTGCCTTCTATCATAATGCGGATAAGCGGTTCCGTGCCGGAAGGCCGCACAAGAATTCTTCCGTCGCCTTCAAGTCTTCCGGTTTCTATATCCAGATAGGATTTTACTTCCGCATCGTTAAGGCGTTCCTTCATTTCCGGAGTGGCTTCTATATTGACCATAACCTGTGGATAAACCGTCATGATTTTTTTAAGTTCCGAAGCCTTTTTGCCGGAAAGCTTCATGCTCTCTATAAGCATCAGGGCAGAAAGTTCGCCGTCGCCGGTGGTCATATATTCCGGAATAATTATATGTCCGCTTTGTTCGCCGCCAAGCGAAGCCCCAAGCTTAAGCAAAGATTCCAGAACGTATCTGTCGCCGACCTTTGTGGGATAACAGCTCATACCGTGTTCTTCCGCAAACTTAAAAAGTCCCATATTGCTCATAATGGTGGGAATAAAAATATTCTTTTCCAGTCTGCCTTCTTTTGCAAATCTTTCTGCAAGAATTGCCATAAACATATCGCCGTCGATAAGTTCGCCGTTTTCGTCCACCGCAAGGCAGCGGTCAGCGTCGCCGTCAAAGGCAACGCCAATATCAAATCCGTTTTCTTTTACGTATTTTCCAAGTCCCGCGGTATAAAGAGAACCGCATTCACGGTTTACGTTGGTTCCGTCCGGTTCGCAGTTTAAAAAAGTTGCTTCTGCGTTTGCTTTTTCAAAAACGCGCTTTGCGGTGTAATAAGAAGCTCCGTTTGCGCAGTCCACTGCTATTTTTATTCCGGAAAGATCGCCCACCGCACCGGCAATATGCTCTATGTAAAAATCAACCGCTTTTTCATTGCGGGTTATTCTTCCGATTTCTTCCGTCGGGGCAAATTCTATCGGCTCGCTGCCATCCAGAACAATGCCTTCTATGCGTTCTTCCTGCTCATCGGTAAGCTTAAAACCGGTGGAACCAAAATATTTGATTCCGTTGTACTGATAAGGGTTGTGGCTTGCGGTTATCATAACGCCGCCGGAAACCCCAAGCTTTTTAACAAGATATGCTACCGCCGGGGTTGGAACAATTCCCAAAAGTTCCACGTCGCAGCCAACGGAAGAAAGTCCCGCGGCAACCGCAGCTTCAAGCATCGTGCCGGAAAGACGTGTATCTCTTCCCACGATTACTTTCGGTTTTTCTGTGCTTTGTGATTTTATAATAATTCCTGCCGCGCGAGAAATGGCAAGCGCAAGCTCCACGTCAAGCTTTTCATTTGCAATTCCGCGCACGCCGTCGGTACCGAAAATTCTTCCCATTAAATCATTCTCCAATTCTCATTTGTTCGCATTCGCCGCAGGGCTGTGCCGGCATTGTCATGCCAAGATGTTCATAGGCAAGGGCGGTGGCGCAGCGGCCTCTGGGCGTTCTGGTAAGAAAACCTATCTGCATAAGATAGGGTTCGTAAACGTCCTCTATGGTAACAGATTCTTCTCCGGTGGCCGCCGCAAGGGTTTCAAGTCCAACAGGGCCGCCGTTATAGTTTTTTATCATCATCATAAGAATTCTGCGGTCGATGGAATCAAGTCCCAGTTCGTCAACTTCAAGACGGGAAAGCGCCTCTGCCGCAATTTCTTTTGTTACAACTCCGTCGCCGATAACCTGGGCAAAAT
This sequence comes from Oscillospiraceae bacterium, assembly GCA_015067125.1. Lineage (GTDB taxonomy): Bacteria > Bacillota > Clostridia > Oscillospirales > Ruminococcaceae > UMGS1668. The sequence continues at coordinate 7,742 of SVNB01000025.1, read as the reverse complement.
CGCGGATCCTTTTCAAAAATCTGTTCGCGATTCTGGGCGTACCTCGGCTTCTTCTTGCAAGTTCCATGGCGCCTTCGTGCTCCACTTCTATTCCAAGAATTCCGGCGCTTCGCTCCACTATTCTGCAAAGTTCCGCCGGGGAATAAAGTTCCAGTCTTTCCACAACGCCAAAACGGTCGCGCAGCGGAGCCGAAAGCTGGCCAGCCCTTGTTGTTGCGCCCACAAGGGTAAAATGCGGAAGGTCAACGCGGATGCTTCTTGCGGAAGGGCCTTTGCCGACGATTATATCAAGGGCATAGTCCTCCATTGCGGGATAAAGCACCTCTTCAACGCTTCTGTTCATTCTATGAATTTCATCGATAAAAAGAATATCGTTTTCATTAAGATTTGTTAAAAGCGCCGCAAGGTCGCCGGGTCTTTCTATAGCGGGTCCGCTTGTTATTCTAAAACTTACGCCCATTTCGTTCGCGATAATTTCCGAAAGGGTGGTTTTGCCAAGTCCGGGCGGACCGTAAAGCAAAACGTGGTCAAGGGCTTCTCCTCTGCGTTTTGCGGCTTCTATATAAACGGCCATATTTTCTTTCGCCTTTGTCTGGCCTATGTATTCATCAAGGGTTTTGGGACGAAGAGAAAGATCGTTTTCCCTGTCCATTTCCTCCATTTCGGGAGCGACTATTCTGTTTTCAAAATCTCTTTCGTTGGAAAGCATAAAAAATCACTCCTTATCTTTTCATTGCTATGGCTTTAAGGGCCGCCTTTATCATTTCGTCAACCGGCAGGTTCTGGTCCAGTTTTCCGATAACCGCCGCCGCTTCGGAATTGGTGTATCCAAGGCTTACCATCGCGGCAATGGCTTCGCCGGCGTTTCCGCCGATTCTTCCCACAGAAACGGAAGGCGCGGAAGAAATTCCTCTGGAAACGGAATCGCTTGATATTTTATCGCGCAGTTCAAGAATAATTCTTTGCGCCGCTTTGGGTCCTATGCCCTTTGCTCTTGTTATAGCTTTTGCATCGCCGGAAGCAACCGCAAGGGCAAAAGAATCCGGCGTAAATTCCGAAAGAACAGCCAGCGCCGCCTTCGGGCCGATGCCGGAAATCGAGGTCAGCATCCGAAAGCACTCCTGCTCTGCTCTGTCATAAAAACCGTAAAGATCCGTTCCGGTTTCCTGATTATAAGTCATTGTGGTATATACAAAAACTTCGCTTCCGCTTGGCGGAAGGCACGAAAGGGTCGTGGCGCTTGCCTTGCAAAGGTAGCCTACTCCGGCGCATTCCACCACAAAAAAACCTTCTTCTATATGAGAAACTTTTCCGTTAAGACTGTATATCATAAAAAATTCCTTTCAAGGGCAATTTTATATCTCTTTAATCGCTTTGGAAAGCCGCGAACCGTGGCTGTATCCGTGGCATATGGCCGCCGCCAAAGCATCGGCGGTATCGTCCGGCTTTGGAACTGCTTCCAGCTTTAAGGTATCGCGCACCATTATCTGCACCTGGTGTTTTTCGGCTCTTCCGTAACCTACCAGCGATTGTTTTATTTGTAAAGGCGTATATTCATAAATCGGTATTCCGGCCTGTATTGCCGCCAAAAGAATAACTCCCCTTGCTTCCGCAACGTCTATGGCGGTTTTCTGGTTGCTGTTAAAATAAAGCCGCTCTATGCTCATGCATTCGGGCTTTGTCTGTTCAATAACCTCTTTTACGGTATCGTAAATAGTTTTAAGCCGTTCTTCAAAAGGCGTACCGGCAGGGGTATCCACAGCGCCGTATTTTACCGGATAAAATCTGTTTTTAACGTAATCCACAACGCCCACGCCCACTATCGCATAGCCCGGGTCAATTCCGATTATCCGCAAAACGCCGCCTCCTTTGCCGTGCAGTAAACCCATTTTGACATTTTATTTTATCATATATACATATATAATGCAATTAATTTTTTGTGAATTTAAAAAGAGCAAAACACAATATAGACAAATCCGTTTTTTTAATATAAAATCATGTTATACGTTTTAAAAAAGGAGTATTTTTTATGACCGATAAAATGCTTGTAAAACTTGCAATAAAAGAAGGTTTTTCCCATGCGGCTGTGGTCGATACCGCAGATATCGTTTTTGACGAGGCTTTCCGCCCCTACTGCGCAGAAAACCTTTGCGGAAAATTTGCCGTTAACTATTCCTGCCCGCCGGATTGCGGTACTCCGGAAGAAATGAAAAAACGTGTTCTTGAACACAGGCATGCCGTCGTTCTTCAAAGCATCTGGCCCATTTCCGATTATAAAGACGGCGAAGCAATCAAAAAAGCAAAGGGACAGCATAACGCCGCCGGACTTCGCCTTATGAAAAAGCTCCGGGAAGAGGGGCACCCCGGATTTATGATCGGTTCCAGCGGCTGCAGCCTTTGTAACCCCTGCGCCATAACCGAAGGCAAACCCTGCAGCTTTCCGGATATGCGGTATTCCTGCATTTCCGCTTTCTGCATCCACGCAAGAAAACTTGCCGAAAGCGCCGGAATGGAATATGACGGAAACGGAACCCTTGCCCTTTTCGGCCTTTACGTTTGTGATTAAAAAAAGAAAAATCCCGCCTGTTTCTTCCGGCGGGATAATTTTTTATAAAAAAACAAAAACGCACCGGCATTGCCGATGCGCTTTTTATGGTGGACGGTACAGGACTCGAACCTGTGACCTTCCGCACGTCAAGCGGAAGCTCTACCAGCTGAGCTAACCGTCCATAGTTTGAGCAAGGGTTATTATAGCGTATCCCAAAGAAAAAAGCAAGAGTATTTTTAAATTTTTTCAAAAAATTTTATCCGGCAGAAGAAAATTTAAAATCAGAAAATTCAAATTCAATTTCGTATTCCGAAAAAACGGCGTTTTCCGGCGTTAATTTTTCTTTGCTCAGCACCGCAAAAAAATCTTTTCCCTGTGCCAGAAGTTCATCTCCGTCGGTGCTCAAAACAAACCCGTCGGCAGAAGAAAGTTCTTTAAAAAGCTTTTGCAAAAGCAAAAACGGAGCTTTCTCCAAAAGATTTCCCGTATCTATTTCCGCCTGCATTTCTTTAAAAGTGATTTTTGCGTGCTCGCCGCAAAGTTCAATGCTCAAACCCGCAAGTTCTTCCGGTTTTGTCACAACAAAGCTGATGCTTATGCCGTTTTTTGACATTTCCATTTTATAGCTTTCTTCCGCGCAAACGGCAGAAACCTGTGTGCAAAAATCCTTTTTGTACACTTCCGCAATGCTTTGCGGCTGTGGAACCGCTTTTGAGCACCCGGTAAAAACCATAATCAAAACAAAAGCAAATAATATTTTCCTCAACAAAAAAGCCCCCTTTGCGGATAACAATTTATATCCGCTTTTGGGGGCATTTATTCATCAAAGACCTTTTTCTGCAAAAATTCTGCAAAGATAATTCGGAATATCGCTTGGAAGCATACCGTATTCCGAAAGTTCCTTTGCTGCCATATCCGCCGCAAGGCCGTGCAGATACACTCCGCATACGGCGCAGGCAGTTTCGATATATCCCTGTGCCGCAAAAGAAGCTATCATTCCCGCAAGGCAATCGCCGCTGCCGCCTTTGGAAAGCCCGGGGTTGCCGGTGGAATTGAAGTATATATCTCCGTTCGGTTCCGCAATAACTGTGGAAGAATCTTTAAGCACAACTATGGCATCATATTTTTTCGCGGTTTCGGAAGCGATTTCTATGCGTTTTTCCACGGTTTCCGGAATAGAAATTCCGCAAAGCCTTGCCATTTCTCCCATATGCGGAGTTATTATCGGTATCTGCTTTGCTTTTTTAAGAATTTCCGGATTTTCGGATATGCAATTCAGTCCGTCCGCATCAACAACAACCGTTCCGTTGGCGTTTTCAAGCACAAGCTCCACAAGTTCCGCAATATCTTTTCCTCTTCCAAGTCCGCAGCCGATAAGCACCGCATCTGCCTTTTCGACCTGCAAAAGCAGTTTTTCTTTTGATTTTATTGAAATGGTTCCGTCCTCGTTTTCCAAAAGAGGCAGAAAAGTCGCTTCCGGAATTCTGGGTGCTATTATGGAAACAACTTTTTCCGTGGCGGCAACTGTGGTAAGTCCCGCTCCGGAACGCATTGCGCCAAGGGCAGAAAGCACCGCCGCCCCGGGAAAATTTGCCGAACCGGTTATGCACAAAAGTTTGCCAAAGGTGCCTTTGTTGCTGAATCTTGGTCTGCGGCGGATGGAAGAGAAAACCATATCCTCACCGGTCAGAAAACAATTCTGTTCCACCTGCGCGCGCACTTCGTGCGGAATGCCGATATCCACAACTTCCGTTGTGCCGCAAAATTCTTTTCCCGGAAGGAGCAGATGTCCCGGCTTTGCCGCTTCGAAAGCAACGGTGAAATTTGCTTTTACCGCGTTTTTAGCCGCAAGGCCCGTGGCGGCATCAACACCGCTGGGAATATCAAGAGAAATTTTTACCGCGATATCGGAATTTATCATTTCCGCAATTTCATCATACGGCGCGCGGAATTCCCCGGAAAATCCTGTGCCGAAAAGCGCGTCTATAATAATATCCGCTCCGCCAAGAAACTCATCAACCTTTTTGCGGTCAATATCAAAATCCAGCATGGTTATGCCAGCGCGGATAACACATTCGTACATATATTTTGCTTCGTCGCTGCGGGGCATTCCTCCGCAAAGAACGATTATTACGTTTGCACCTTCTTCAAAAAGTTTGCGTGCCACCACAAGGCCATCGCCGCCGTTGTTGCCGCTTCCGCAAAAAATCATAAAATTGCGCCCGGCCACGCCGGAAATCGCTTTGCGGATAAACGAAGCCGCCGCGCAGCCGGCGTTTTCCATAAGACGCTGATAGGTAACGCCCATCTCGTCTGAAAGGCGTTCTTCTGTTTTCATCTGTTCAACTGTAAGAATTTTCATGGAATACCTCCTTATTTGCGCCCCTTGTTAAAGGGGAGAGGGCCACGAAGTGGCGAGGGGATTCTTTTTCAAAAAAATCCCTCTGCCTTCGCCGAAAGCGGCGAATCCACCTCTCTTTTGCAAGAGAGGCTTATGGCTTTTTATCCATTATACCACCCCGTTTGTATTTTTCAATCGAAAAAGGTCTTGAAAATTGCTTTTAATTATGTTATTATCTCTTTTGTTGTAAATATATATAACGCATTGACCGGGAGAGTAGGTTTTATTTTTCCGAAAAGAGAGGAAAAACCATTGGGCTGAAAGTTTTTCCGCGGATAAAAAATTCTCGAAGTTCACCCGCGAGCGGTTTTGCTGAAAGTTTTTTTCGATTAGGCAAAAACGGGCGGCGCCGTTATACGCTTTATTAAGTGCCCGGTGATTTTTCATCGGGAATGCGGGTGGTACCGCGGAGAATTATTATCGTTTATGAGTCTTCGTCCCAATTTGCGGCTGGGGCGAGGATTTTTTTATGCCTTTTTTCCGCAGTATCACGCAAAACCTCATAAACAAAAATCAAAATAAATGGAGTTGAAAAATTTTGAAAGAGCAGCTTGAACAAATCCGCCTTGAAGCGAAAAAAGCTCTGGAGCTTTGCGAAGACCCCAAAGCTCTTGAAGAACTCAGAATCCGCTATCTTGGCAAAAAAGGCGAGCTTACCGCCATTCTTAAACAGATGGGTTCTCTTTCCGCAGAAGAACGCCCCGTAATCGGTCAGCTTGCAAACCAGGTCCGCGCAGAAATCGAAAATGATATCACCGAAGCGGCAGAAAACATCCATAAACACCTTATGGAGAAAAAACTTGCTTCCGAAACCATCGACGTAACCCTTCCGGGAACTCCCGCTCCCACCGGCAAGGAACACCCGCTTAACATCGTTCTTAACGAGGTTGAGGATATCTTCCTCGGCATGGGATTTTCCATTGCGGAAGGCCCCGAAGTTGAAACCGATTATTACAACTTCGAAGCTCTTAACCTTCCCAAAGATCACCCCGCAAGAGATACTCAGGATACTTTCTATATCACCGAAAACGTGCTTCTTCGTACCCAGACTTCTCCGGTACAGGTTCGCGTTATGGAAAAACAGCAGCCGCCTATCCGCATTATCGCACCCGGCCGTGTTTACCGCAGCGATGCTGTTGACGCCACACACTCTCCTCTTTTCCACCAGATAGAGGGACTTGTTGTTGATAAAGGCATCACCATGGCCGACCTTAAAGGCACTCTTGAAATCTTTATCAAACGTCTTTATGGCGAAGATTCCGTTGTTCGTTTCCGTCCGCACCACTTCCCCTTTACCGAACCTTCCGCAGAAATGGATATCCAGTGCTTTAACTGCCACGGCGAAGGCTGCCCCATGTGCAAAAACGAAGGCTGGATCGAAATCCTCGGCTGCGGCATGGTACACCCCAAGGTTCTTTCCAACTGCAACATAGACCCCGAAGAATACAGCGGCTTTGCATTCGGCATCGGCCTTGAACGTATTGTTATGAGAAGATTCGCAATCAACGACCTTCGTCTTCTTTATGAAAACGATCTTCGCTTCCTCGATCAGTTTTAATTGAGGAGGAAACAAAATGACCAGCAGAAAAGAAATTTCCGACCTTACTCTTCGTTTCCAGGCAAGAACCCTTAACATTTACCGCAAGCTTTTCTTTGATCTGCAGGAACGCGAATATTCCGTGGAACTTCGCGACAGAGCCGCAAAGCTTGCCAAAGCGATAAAAGATGAAGATTACCCCGAAGCAAAAAGCCAGGCAGATAACATCACTTATCTTTTTAAACTTTGCTTCCAGGCAAATCTTATTCTTCCCACCGTTTACCAGGGACTTGCCGTTGACGGACTTACCCTTTCCGCAACCATCGAAGAAGCTATAAACGGAGAAATCGGTCCCGATCCGGAACCGGAAATCATTCCTGTTGAAGAAATTCCCGTCGCAGTAAGAAAATACATCCCCGGCGGTGAAAAATAAATTGCCTCCCTTGCCTAAAGGGAGGGGGACCGTTGCCGTATGGCACGGTGGAGGGATTCTCTTACCGGAAAACAGTCCTTTTATATCGGGTGGATTTTAAAAAATCCCCCAGTCAGCTTCGCTGACAAGCCCCTTTTAGGCAAAGGGGCCTACTAAATGTAAAGAAGGTTAAACAATGGATTTATCTCTCAGATGGCTCGCCGATTATGTTGATACCGGTGTTACCCCCAAACAGTTCTGCGATGCTATGACCATGTCCGGTTCCAAAGTTGAATGCTTTAACGAGGAAGCCGATTATATTTCCAACGTTGTTGTTGGTAAAATTCTTAAAATAGAAAAACACCCCGATGCAGACAAACTTCAGATCTGCCAGATCGATATCGGCCGCGAAGAACCCATCCAGATCGTAACCGCCGCACAGAATGTTTACGAAGGAATGATGGTTCCCGCAGCACTTGATAACTCCACCCTTGCGGGCGGCGTTAAAATTAAAAAAGGCAAACTCCGCGGCGTTCCCTCCAACGGAATGATGTGCTCCGTTGCCGAACTCGGCGTTACCGTTCACGATTTCCCCTATGCCATCGAAGACGGCATTATGGATATCAAAGAGGACTGCAAACCCGGCGACGATATCAGAACCGCCCTTGGCCTTAACGATACCACCGTTGAGTTCGAAATCACTTCCAACCGCCCGGACTGCCTTTCCGTCCTTGGCCTTGCAAGAGAAGCCGCCGCAACTTTCGGCAAAGAACTTCATATGCCCGAAGTAAAAATTGAAAACGAAACCGGCGACATCAACGAGCTTCTTTCCGTAGAAGTTAAA
>SVNB01000024.1 GCA_015067125.1 Oscillospiraceae bacterium | reverse complement strand
TTTTTTGTAAGCACAGAAGCAAGTTCTGCGGTTTCGGAAAAACTTTCCTCACGCTCCTTCTGAAGCTTTTCAAGCCGTTCTTCGGAAAACTCTATATTTTCAAGTTCGTTTACAGCCTGTTGATAATACCTGAACATTTCATCAACGCTGCCGCCGTACTTGCGTTTTAAACGGAATATCTGGTCAAGACGGTGTTCTGTACGGTTCTGCAGTGCAGGATCAAAATCAAGTTCATCTGCATTATCTTTTACGTCGTTTGCAAATTCCTCGAATTCATAGAACATTTCTTTGAATTTTTCGTAAAGTCCATCGTACTGCGGAAAGAATTCCGCAAGTTTTGCGCAGTTTTCTATGGCGGTGGAAAGTCCTTCCAATGCACCTTCGCTTTCGTTTCCGCCATCAAGAGCAGATATGGTTTCTGAAATAAGCTCCATAATGTTTTCGGAACTTTTTATACGCTTGCTCAGGGCAAGAAGTTCTTCTTCCTCCCCTTCCTCTATGGCGGCGGATTCGATTTCGCCAATCTGGAATTTAAGCATATCGATCCTTGCGGATTTATCGGAATCATCCGCAAGAATTTTTTTAATTTCTCTATCCAGGTTTTTAAGTTTTTTGTACGCTTCGGTATATTCCAAAAGTTCTTTTTCGGTATTGCCGAAAGAATCAATATATCCTATATGAAGATCGGGATTCTGCAAAACAATGCTGTCGTGCTGTCCGTGAACATCTATAAGTACGGAAGAAAGCTGTTTAAGCACGCCGGCGGTTGCCGGACGCATATTTACCTTGCAAATACTTTTTCCCTCGGCAGAAATTTCTCTGGAAACCATAAGTTCTTCTTCAACGTCATATCCAAGCTCTTCCAAAAGATTTTCCGCTTCTTTGGAGATATCTGTAAACACCGCAGAAACTTTGGCCTTTTCTTCGCCGGTTCTTACAAGGTCGCGGCTGGTTCTTCCGCCAAGCACAGCATTGATTGAATCTATAAGGATGGATTTACCTGCGCCGGTTTCACCGGTAAAAACGTTAAATCCGTTTTCAAATTCAATAGAAGCACTTTCTATAACGGCAATATTTTTAATAAAAAGTTGAGAAAGCAAACCGCAGGTTCCCTCCTTTCAAAAAATCATATAATTATCCGATAAGTTTTTTTATGTTTTCTACAAGAGAAACTGCCATTTTTTCATCACGCATAAGTACAAAAATTGTATCGTCACCCGCAAGAGTACCTACAACGCCTTCATGATTCATTGCATCAAGTACGGCACAGGCAGCATTGGCCATACCGGTATAGCATTTTATAACAATCATATTGTTTGCGTAATCAACGCTTTTTGCGGACTGGTTAAATACGGCATATTTGGTGCTTACGTCAGCATTTGCATCGCTTGCCGCAGGAGAATAGCGGTATTTTCCATCGCTTACCATTGTTTTTACAAGTCTAAGCTCTTTTATATCGCGGGAAACCGTTGCCTGGGTAACATCAAATCCGCTTTCGCGAAGATGGATAAGGAGGTCTTCCTGGGTAGCGATATCTTTTTCGGAAATAAGTTCAAGTATTTTGGAATGTCTTTTAGTTTTCATAATAAATCCCCTTATCTTTATCTTCTTCCAATTATTTTCTGGTTAAGAACTTCATAAAATCCTCTTCCGGAAATGTTTACAAACTTAATAAATTTATCGGAACTCTTTACAAAAAGTTTTTCATCTTTATTTAAAGTAAAAACTTTTTCTCCATCAACAACAACGTCAAGAGTTTTTTCTCCTCCGCTGAAAGAAGAACCTACGGTTATCAGTTTTTCCGGAGAAAAAACAACGGAGCGTGAAATAAGCGAATGCGGACAAACCGGCGTCATAATTATTGCATTAAGATTTGTATCGAGCACCGGACCGCCTGCAGACATTGAATACGCTGTGGAACCATCGGGAGTGGAAAGCACGATTCCGTCAGCACGATAACGGCAGACTTCGTGTCCGTTGCATTCAACAAAAAGCTCTGCGGTTTTTCCCGGAGCGGGTTTGCTGATGAATACGTCATTTATTGCAAGGGCGCATTTTTCTCCGTTTTCAACATCAAGAATATTCCTTTTTTCTATCGGACAGCCTTCTTTAATAAGCTTTTCCACCATAAAAATGCTTTCTGCCTCTATATCAGAAAGAAAACCAAGCCTTCCTGCATTAATGCCGATTATAGGCTTATCATATTTTACGGCATATTTTGCGGCCCGAAGAATTGTGCCGTCGCCGCCGACGGTAAACACTATATCAACGCCATGAAGGACTTCTTCCGGTTCGGAAAAAACCACTTTTTCGGAAGAAACAAATTCTTTTGCGCCGGGAACCATAAAAACTTCGATTTTATTATTTAAAAGAAGTTCAACAAGTTTTTCTGCGCAGGGAAAAACATTCGGCCTTGTAAGATTGGCAAATACAAATGCTTTTGATTTTCCCTTTTTAAGCCTGATTTTTTCTGTTTTCAATCCGGCTGCCCTCCTTTCGTTCAGTCAAGTTCGTTATGAGAAGATTCTACAAGTGCTTTTATTTCTTCGGAAGAAACTGTAAGTTCCGGTTCTTTTCTTGTAAGCACCATAAGATATTCTATATTTCCCTGCGGTCCCTTGATGGGTGAAAATTCAAGTCCCACTATGCCAAATCCGGCATTTTTTGCAAAGCCTACGGCTCTTTCAAGAACTTCCATATGGGTTGCAGGATCACGGACCACGCCGTGTTTTCCTACTTTATCTTTTCCGGCTTCAAACTGCGGTTTTACAAGGCATACCATCATTGCTTCTTCGGAAAGAAACTGAACAAGAACAGGAATTACAAGTCCAAGAGAAATAAAAGAAACGTCTATGCTTACAAAATCAACAGTATCCGGAACCTGCTCGTCTGTAATATAGCGCACGTTGGTTCTTTCAAGGTTAACTACACGTTCATCCTGGCGCAGTTTCCATGCAAGCTGGCCGTATCCGACATCTATGGAATAAACCTTGGTTGCTCCTTTCTGAAGCATACAATCGGTAAAACCTCCGGTAGAAGCGCCAACATCCATACAAATTTTATTATCAAGTTTAAAACCGTAAAGCTCCATAGCTTTTTCAAGTTTTAATCCGCCGCGGCTTACGTATTTAAGGTTTTCTCCGCGGAATTCAATCTTGTCATCAGGTGTTACGGATTCACCTGCTTTATCTGCCTTTTGATTATTTACATAAACCTGGCCTGCCATAATAGCGGCTTTTGCCTGCTCACGGCTCTGAATTATTCCTCTGGCAACAAGTTCTGCATCAAGACGCTGTTTTTCGCTCATTTCAAAGCCTCCTTCACGGCGGTTTTCATAGATTCACGGTCAAGTCCGTGAAGTTTTATTGCGTTTTCTGCTTTCATATGCGAAACAAACCCTGAAACACAATGAATGTTGTAATTCCCTTTAAATCCGGCTTCCGATAATTTTGTGCCGAAATGTTCCGCAATGCTTCCGTTTTTAACGGATTCTTCGAAGAAAAGTACGGTGCTGTATTTTTTTGCGATATCAACAGGATTTTGCTCAAGCGGAAAAATTTTTCCAAGTTTGAGCACGGAAGCACCTGTTTCTTTTGCAGCAAATGCTGCTTCGGAAAAAAGCCTTCCATAAGTGATTATAAGGCAGTCCTTTTCGCCTTTAAAATAATTAAAGTCACGGTAATCTGCCAAATATTCTTCCGGAATATCTTTCTCAGAATCACGCGGATATCTTACAGCCTGAACACCTTTTGCAGAAAAAGCTTTTTCAAGGTCGGTGCGCAATTCCTTATAATCCGCCGGGCTGTAAATAACGGTTCCGGGAATGGTTGTAAGAACAGGAACGTCAAAAGTTCCCTGATGGGTTTCACCGTCGCCGCCTACTATGCCTGCCCGATCGATTCCAAGAACAACGTGTTTTGGTTCTATGGAAGCATCGTGCAGTATCTGGTCATAGGCCCTTTGCAAAAAAGTGGAATATACAGCAAAAACGGGCTTCATACCGCCGGCGGCAAGACCGGCAGCAAAGGTCATCGCGTGTTCTTCTGCAATGCCAACGTCAAAAAAGCGGTTTTTATATTTTTCGGAAAATTTGCGCAGGCCGGTTCCGTCAGTCATGGCGGCAGTGATTGCGCAGATTTTTTCATCATTTTCTGCAAGTTGGCAAACAATCTTTCCAAATTCGGAAGAAAAAGAATCTGCGGATTCCTTTTTTAATTCACCATTTTCTTTATAGAAAGGCGCAACTCCGTGGAATTTGGAAGGGTTTTCTTCCGCAGGTTTATATCCCCTGCCTTTAACGGTGTTAACATGAACGAGCACGGGCTTTTTAATGCTTTGAGCACGACGAAGCGTTCTGATAAGCATTTCTATATTATGGCCGTCAACCGGACCGATGTATGTGAATCCGAAATGCTCAAAAGTATTGCTGGAATAGAACATATCTTTAAAGAATGTTTTAACGGCACGCAAAACAGAAAAAATCCCTTTTCCGATTACAGGAATTTTAAGCAAAGTATGTTCAAGATTATCTTTAAATCTGAAATAAGATTCTTTGGAACGTATATTGGCAAGGTATTTTGCCATTGCGCCGACATTCGGAGAGATGCTCATTTCGTTATCGTTGAGTACAACCACAAGGTTGGTTCCGCTTCTTCCGGCGTTATTCATGGCTTCGTAAATCATTCCGCCGGAACATGCTCCGTCACCGACAACCGCAACAACGGAACCTTCATCGCCGGATATCTTTTTTGCCTGCGCAATGCCAAGAGCAGCAGAAATGGAAGTGCTTGCATGCCCCGCAACAAAAATATCGTGCTCGCTTTCTGCGGATTTGGGAAAACCGGAAAGTCCGCCTTCTGTTCTGATGCCGGTAATATCTCGTCCGGTAAGAATTTTATGGGTGTAACACTGGTGCCCTACGTCCCAGATTATAGGTTCATCGGGTGAATCAAAAACATAGTGCAGCGCAACAGTAAGTTCCACCGTACCAAGATTAGATGCAAGATGACCCCCGGTTTCGGATACCTTTTCGGTAATCTCGTCACGCAGTTCCCCGCAAAGCAAATTAAGCTGTTCGATATTCAGTTTTTTAACGTCAGAAGGCAGCTTTATGCCATCGAGGATTTTTTTCATAATATCACCCAATATTATTTGTTCATTCGTATGATAAGATATTCAAGAAGTTCTTCAAAGTGATTTGTACAGAAACCAAGTTCAGAAAGAGCGTAAAGAGATTCTTTTGCGCTGTCAATATGAGCATGAGCGTCTGTTACGGATTTTTCGTATCCGTGGATTTTTACATAGGAATTAAGCTCGCAGGTTTCATAGTTTCCGTCAAAATCAAGAATATCATCTATAATCTGAAAAGCGGCGCCAAAATGTTCCGCATATTTTTCAGAAAGTTTGCAAAGCTTTTCTTCTGCACCCGCGGCGGCGCAGCCCATAAGCACAGAAGCTTTTATCAAAGCACCTGTTTTAAGCCTGTGAATTACGGCAAGGGTATCTGACTTTACCTCTTTTTCGGCGGCTTCAAGATCAAGAACCTGTCCGCCTACCATTCCCCTGAATCCGGCCAGAGAAGACAGAATGTGAATTGCGTTCATCGCTCTTTCGGGATGTTTTTTTGCGTGTTCCGATTTAGAAATTACGCAGAATGCGTGAGTTAAAAGAGCATCGCCGGCAAGAAGGGCATTTGCTTCGCCAAACGCAACGTGGCACGAGGGTTTTCCTCTTCTTATATCGTCGTCATCCATACACGGAAGATCATCATGTATAAGCGAATATGCCTGAATACATTCAACAGCAATCGCATACGGAAGAATTTCTTCTTTTTTGCACCCGAACATTTCCGCAAACTCAAGTGTAAGAACACCTCTAAGGCGTTTTCCTCCAAGAGCGGAATAACGCATAGCGTCAACAATTATTTTGTATTCGGAAGATTTTTCATCAAGAGCCGTGCTCATAGCAGAATCTATGAGCATTTTATCGTTTTCAAGAAAAGAAAGCATTGTTTCCTCCGTTAATCAATATCCGTTTTTTCGATTTCAAGTTTTGCTTCATCAAGTTTTTTCTGGCAAAATCTGCTTAATTCAAGACCTTCTTTAAAAAGCTTTACAGATTCATCAAGAGAAATATCTTCGAATTCAAGTTTTTCGTTAATCTGTGCAAGTTTTTCAAGGGCTTCTTCAAAACTTATATCTTTTTTCAAAACGGAATTCCTCCCTCTTCTTTTTCTGTTATGGTTGCTGTTATTTTACCGTCAGAAAAGAATACATCTATTTTATCGCCGACAGAAACTTCTTTTACGGATACGACCTTTTTTTCATTTTTTTCTATTCTGTATAAAGCATTTTTTAAAATTTTGGCAGGATTATTGGAATCAAGTCGTGAAAGCTCGGGAATAAACTTATTTTGTATGGAAAACAAAGTATCTTTATAGCTGAAAAGCAATTCTTTTTCAATTTCTTTAAGTTTTTTATTCCTGGATTCAATAATTTTATCTGTAAAGTTATAAAACTTAACAGACTGCACATCGTTTAGAATTTTAGCGTAATTATCGCATTTTTTTAAAATGCGATCTTTCATCCATTCAAGATTTCCGTCTATTGTCTGGCGCAGAACGTTTATATCCGGGCTTGCCAGTTCTGCCGCGGCAGAAGGAGTCGGCGCGCGCAGGTCTGCAACAAAATCGCAAATTGAAAAATCGGTTTCGTGCCCTACGGCAGAAATAACCGGCGTATTGCATTCAAAAATTGCTCTTGCAAGTTTTTCATCGTTAAAAGCAGAAAGATCCTCGGAACTTCCGCCTCCGCGGCCGATGATTATAACTTCAGGTCTTACAAGTGCATCCTGTTTTTTTACTGCTTTTAAAAGCTGTTCCGGAGCATCTTCTCCCTGAACAGAAACCGGAGTGAGTACAATTTTTGTAACCGGCCACCTTCTGGAAAGCACGTTTATAATATCCTGCAAAGCGGCACCGTAAGCAGAGGTTATAACGCCTATTTTCTCAGGATAAGGAGGAATATCTTTTTTATATTGAGCATCGAAAAGTCCTTCTTTTTCAAGCTTTTCTTTAAGCTGCTCAAAAGCAAGGTGCTTTGCGCCCAATCCTTCCGGCTGTATATCATAAACATAAAGCTGGCACGAACACGATTTTTGATAAACGGATAAATCACATCTGACTATTACGGACATTCCGTCTTTTGGAAGAAAACGTATGCGTTCCGCATAACTTTTAAACATAACGCAGTTTATTTCGGAATTCTGATCCTTTAAAGAAAAATAGAAATGCCCGGAATAGAAATTTGCTTTAAAATCCGTAATTTCTCCTTTTATGTATATTCCGGAAAGTTTTTTGTTTTCATCAAGATATGATTTGAGGTATGCGGTTATCTGTGAAACGGTCAAAATATTAAATCCAGCCACAGCGCACACCTCTCTTTTTTTGGCTTATTTTTTATCCGCCACAGAAGCGAGCACGGCTATTCCGGCGGCGTTATCAGAAGAATATTCCGGCTTTGCAAAAATTCCGGAATATTTTTCTTCGATAGTTTTTCTTATTATTTTATTGGACATAACTCCGCCGGCATATATAAGCGGAATCTTACCGTATTCTTCAAGTAAAGCGTCTGTCATTCCGCAAAGTGCGGCTTCGATGGATTTTAAACAAAAAAGAGCAATATCTTCCGGCTTTTCTTTGGAATCGAGCATTTTTCTGCACTTGTTTTCTATTCCGGAAAGACAACATTCGCTGCCCTTCATGGTGGGTTTGATTTTGTATTTTGCGGTGCTTTTCAACGCCAGTTCTTCAAGGTGTTTTCCGGCAGGAAAAGGCAGTCCAAGCATAACTCCTACCCTATCCACGGCCTGTCCGGCTTTTAAATCTGCGGAACCTGCTATTTTTTCGCATTTTATAATACGATTTTCATCAGGTGTAACGAGCAGAGCTTCTGTTGTTCCGCCGGAAAGATGAAATGCAATAAATTTTTCTTTTAACAAATCAAGCCTTTTGGCAGAAAAAAGTGCCGCGGCAATATGTCCCTGCTGATGAGAAAATTCATATCGCGGAACTTTTATAACAGAAGAAAGAGTATCTGCCACCATATCTCCCACAAGAAAACAAGGCATATACGAACCGTCTATATCTCTGGGACGGGTAGAAACGCCGATGGCATCTATTTTATATTTATTTTTTCCAAACAGTTCTTCCACTATTCCACCAAGCTGTTTTACATGAGAGAAAACAGCATCGGACTGACGAAGCCCAAGTTCCCCTTCTTTGACCGGAAGAAGTTTTTTTACCTGAATAATTTCGTCTTTTTCAAAATCATAAAGCGCGGCAGAAGTTGTGTAATTGCTTGTATCTATTCCAAGGAACATTATGCTTCGCTGCCTTCGGTAAGTTTTTTATAAACCGCACCAAGAACGCCGTTTACAAAACCGGGGTCATCGTCTCCGCCGTAAACTTTTGCAAGTTCAACTGCTTCGTTTATAGAAACACTTGCGGGAACTTCTTCGCTGAAGTTCATCATTTCGCAAACAGAAATGCGCAGAATAGCAAGGGTTGCTTTTGCCATTCGGCCGGGTTTCCAGTGGCTGGAACAGGAAGCGATCGTTTCGTCAATCTCGTCGCGTTTTTCGATGGTTATTCTTGCAAGTTCTTTTGCAAAAGAACCGTCCGGAAGAGAAAGATCTCTTCCATCTGCAGCGTTTTCAAGAATGTAATCAAGTCCTTCGCTGTGAAAACTGCTTTCAAATACGATTGCAAATGCGATTTCTCTGGCTTCTTTTCTTGTCATTTTATAATCCTCCAATAAAAAACCTCCCCGATTTTTACCGAGGAGGGAAAACTCGCTTTAAATTTTCAAACAACAAAATTTTGCAAAAATAATTATACCACTATTATTAATATTTACAATAGAAAAAATAAAAAATATACAAAATTTTTATGAATATACATTTTTACAAATGTAAACTTTTGCTGACGGATTTCCAGCATCGGTTTACAATAAACATTATAATAAATTCTTTGGCCGTTTTCGGAATAGCGGGAATTTTTATTCTTATTCTGATTATTTTTATATTTAAATAAAAAAAGCATCCGCAAAAAGTATCGTTTTTCTGCGGATGCTTTTTAAAATTTATTTGTTTACTTCCACTATTGAGATATTTTCCACCGGAACAGAGGTTTCCTGAATAATAGCTTCTTTAATAACAGCGGCTTCCGTTGGCATAAGACCTTCGGTCTGAACCATAACATCTGCATATTCACCGGAAATATATACAATGCATTCTTCAAAACCTTTTGCTTTAATCATGGATTCTATTTTTGTTTCAAGTTCCATATTTGCGGTTATTTCACCGGCTTTTTCCGCAAGAGCGGAAACCTGTTCGGCGTCGTCTTCCACAACTCCATAAAGATTTTCTATTGTTGCCACTGCTTCGTCTCTTGATTGCTGTCTGGAAACACGGGCTTCACTGAAATATGCAGAGGAATCCGTTATAGCTTCATCGGCGGATCCTTCCACAAGAATGGAATCTCCGTAATTTTTATCTGCCGCAACAAAATCCTCAATATCCCCTGCCGCATAAAGATAATTTACATATACGGCGGCGGAAAGCATAAGTACCATAGATGCAACGGCGATATGTTTTTTTCTTATTGCAAAACTTGGTTTTTTAAATTTAAAATTTTTAATAAAATCAATTAATTTTTTCTTTTCTTTCGGCGATACGTCAGAAAGCTCCACGCTTTCGTAATTACTGATACTTGTCATTAGGTTTTCCTCCCTGTATTTACTTTATGCCATTTTGGCAACACTGACGCTGTTGGAAGAAACATCAAGAAGAGCGCAAACAGCTTCGATTATTTTTTCCTTGATTACAGGATTATCTCCGCCTTCGCAAATCACAAGAACTCCCCGGATTTTTGATTCTTTTATTTTCAAAACAATCGGTTCATCTCCGTTTTCTCCTTCGATAACAACAAATTCGCGTTCAATGCTCTTTTCTGTTTCTTCGGAATTTTCACTGTGATTTTCCGCGTAAAAATATTCTTTTGATGAATCTGCCGTAATCATCACAGAGGTTTTGCCTGCGCCCGAAATTTCGGATATTTTTTCTTCAAGCTTTGCTTCCAGCATTAATGTTTGTTCTTCTGCTAAAAAAGTATATTGGTCTTTTCTTTCCGTATATTCGGAATTATCGTTCGCAGTAAGTTCAGAAACGGATATCATTAAAATTCCTATACATCCGGCAAGAACTATCCAGATCAGTTTTTTATTTTTATTATCTTCAAACAGTTTTTTATTCAGATTTTTTAAAAATTCCATTTCAGCTTTCTCCGGAAAGAATAATATTTGGCTTTATGCCGGTTTTGTTATAGATTTTTTCTTCCAGTTTAAAAGGGTCTTCAAGTTGTTCAAAGGCAATGGCGAATTTGTTAATATCTATGCTGCCGTTTTCAGAAATATTAATTTTTATCAAAATATCTTTTGCGGATATTTCTTCCGCTTCAAGAATTTCTGTTACGGATTTATACAGTTCCTCTTCAAGATATTCTTCCGAAACGGAATTGATTTCTTCAAACTCTTTCGATTCATAAATTTTATTTTCATTGATTTTAAAATCTGCAATATCAAAATCAATTTTTGTAAAAGCAGAAATTACCGTACAAAGAAAAAACACGGATATAACGGATTTTAACGTTTTGGAAAGTCCGCCTTCCGGCATAATAATATTAATCAATCCGCCTATTGCGGCTGCGGCACACACAGCAAAAACCCATTCGCGTATTTGTTCAATCAAGGCAAAGCACCTCCTGCCATAAGCAGCACAGCTACGGAAAAAATAAACATTATTGATATGGATACCAGAAGTGCAAGCATAATTCCCATAACATAAGAAGCGGATTTTAAAAGCCCGCAAAGTTCTTTGTTTTCGGCAATTCCGCATACGGCAGAAGCTGCCGAAAGGCATATTTTCCATGAAATGACCGATATGATCGGCGGAATAAAAATTGCCGCTGTTACAATTATTCCGTAAATTCCAAATACGTTTTTTGTTACAGAAAGGCACCCCTTAAGGGTTGTCAAAGCATCAGAAATTGTACCTCCAACAACAGGAACAGCACTTCCTATAAGAAATTTTGCTGTTTTATTAAACGAACTGTCGGCAGAAGAACTTATCAGCGTTCCTAATCCAAGGATTCCGGAAAAAACAGTCATTGAAGCCCCAAGTATCCATACAGAAAAATTTTTAAAATATTTGGATATCTCTCCGATATTCAGATCCGAAACAGAACCGGCTATGCACATGGCAAAATATATGCTTATCAAAGGCATTACTATTTCCGAAGAAATCTGAGATATCGCGGTGGCTGTTCCAAGCATAAGCGTCCGGTAGCCTACGGCGGAAGAAACGTTCCCGAAGGAAACAGCGGCCGAAGAATATACAGGTATAAATCCTAGCATAAAGTCAGAACTTTCTTCTATTACTTTTGCGGAATATTCCATAATATTTTTAAGAGGAAGCATTATTGCACAGGATACAGCAATAACGGCGGAAAAATTTATAATCTTTCCTGCGGCAGAAAAGTCTTCGCAAAAATTTTTTATAAGCGAGCAAATAAGTACCGCCGCTGTAACAGAAGCAATTGCTTTGATAGGTTCTTTTATTTTCTGTGTAAGACTTTTCCAGACAAGTTTTATTAAGTCTTTTAATGAAAATGAAAGAATTTTTTCCGCGTCCGCTTCTTCTATTCCAATAGCGGATAAGATTTCTTTGGTTTCTTCGGATAAAACGGAAGTGTTTTCGTATTTTTCCAAAGCGGAAAGCTGTTTATCAACAAGATCATTTTCAAAAGCCGCTCCGCAAAGAAAAAAGGAGAAAAGCAGAATATAAAGTACAAATATTTTATTTTTCATATTTCCATAAAAATTTTAATAAGTTCCATTATTTCTTCCATAAGAGGAACGGCACATAAAATCATCAATGCTTTTCCGGCAAGTTCCACTTTAGATGAAACAGATTCGTTTCCGCAGTCCTTGCAGGAATCCGATGCGATTTTTGTAACAAGGCAAATTCCGGAACACTTCAGAACGATATCAAAATTGCTTTCTTTAATTCCGGAAAAAGAAATAAGATTTTGCAAAAGCTCAAATATTTCCCGAAAAAAGCCGATGATATAGAGCATTATTATGATTCCAAAAGCAAATACTGCTCCAAACGCGTATTCGGGTTTATATTGTTTAAGCAAAACAGCTATTCCGGAAGATACCACGGCAAGCCCGGCAACGGTAAATATTTCATTCATAATCCAAACACCGATTTTACCGTATCAAAAAGATTGCTGATTTCTCCGATGAGCATCATAAGCACAACAATAAGCCCGGCAAGGGTTGTCATCATTGCCTGTTCTTCCCTGCCGGATCTTATGAGCACCTGGTTGAGCACGGCAACAATTATTCCGATCGCGGCAATTCTAAAAATCATATCAACTTCCATTTTATATTCCTCCAAAGAATTAAATTAACATAACCGCCACAGAAATCCCACAAAAAAATCCTATGTAAATACATAGTTTGGCTTTGTTTTCTGATGTATCTTTGTTTTTTTCATATAACTGCAGAAGCTTTTTTCTGCAAAAACTTATTTCTTTTATCTGTTCTTCCGCAGAATATCTTCCAAGAACAAAGAATACTTCGCAAAGTACTTCCGTAACGGTTTTATTTGCGGAAAAACCCGATATTTCCGCCGCTTTCGGTGCGTCTTCCAGATGGTTCATATCAATATTATTCAAAAAAGCTTTTGTGGCGGCATCGCCGCTTTTTTCTGCTGCCTTAAAAATATCAACAACAGTCATGTGCTCGTTTTGTACGCAAAGAATAATATTATACAAAAACTGTTCTGCCCGCTTTATGCTTTTGAGTGCTGCAAGTTCTTTTTTGGAAAAATAAAAACCGCCAAAAACAAAAGCCGAAAATACAAGTATTATGCCAAATGTCTTCAGCATAAAAAATCCTTTCTGCAGAGGATTTTATCTGTCCCGCAGTTCTTTTTTAAAAAAACAAAGTATTCAAAAACTCCGCTTTGAATAAGTTCTTTTGAGCACGGCTTGTTTAAAAAATCATTTACGTCAAGCGAATGCATGCTCGCTATTACGTTAACTCCGCTTTTCATAGCAAACATAGCGTTTTCCAGATCGTCTTTTCCTCCGAATTCGTCACATATAATAACTTCCGGCGCAAGCACTCTTACAGCAATGCTCATGCCGTCTTTTTTATCAAAAGCATTGAGCACGCACGAGCACCCGACGTCAAAACAGGGATTTGAATGAAAGGTACCTGCGATTTCGGAACGCTCATCAACAATTACGGTTTTTTGTTTTTTGCTTATATTTCTTGCAATATCGCGAAGAATGGTGGTTTTTCCGGAACAGGGCGGCCCTATTATAAGAATTCCGTGTTTATTACAGTAAGGAATGATTTTTTCGGAAGCTCCGAAAATTTCGTGCGGAATACGGATATTAAGGGCAGAAATATCTTTAATTCCCGCAATTTTATCGTTTTCATAAACGGCTGTTCCGCAAATTCCTATGCGGATTCCGCCGGGAATTGTTATGTATCCTTTTTGTATTTCATTTTTATAGGTGTGTACGGAATGTTCACAAAGAGCGGCAAAAATACTTTGCATTGTTTCTTTATCTGCAATTCCTTTTTCTGTTACAGATATGCCTTCGGCTGTAAATATTCTTGTTTTCCGGCCCGTTGATATAAGTATTTCTCTTATTTTATTAAAAGGAATTTTTGTGTTTTCTATTTCTTTTCCAGCCGGACCAAGTTTTAAGATCAAATTTTTAAAATCCATCATCTTGTCCTCCTTTTTACCAAAGCTTATGAGGACAGGCTTTGAAATATGCAAAGAACCGCAGAGAAAATTCTCTGCGGTTCAAATTTATTATCGCTTTTTAATAATATGTTTTATCATTTTTCCGGCGATGTAACCCGATGCGGATATTGCCGTTCCGATTAAAATCAATTCAAAATGAGGAATATTTAATTTATTGAATGATATCATGTTTGCCATATTAAAAGTTAAATATTCTGCAAGCATATACATAATTCCAAATATAATTGATGAATAAAAGTTTTTTCTTCCGAATAATTCTCTTCGACCGATTAAGAATGATAAAATCAGTATTGTAACCGGAAAAACAATATATAAAAATACAAGTGCGTATCCCAAAGCATCGCTTCCGCTTATAAAGCACCAGAACACCAAAAGAGAAACGGCAAAAATTATTAAAAAAGCAATTATAATTAAAATTTCGGAAAAATGCTTTTTAATTTTTACCATATTGGTGCTTTCTTCAAGATAGCTGAAATAATCCGATTTATTGCTGCCTTTAAGAAGTTCATCAAGGCTTATATTATAAATATCGCTCATTTTTATAACGGCAATGATATCCGGATACGTTTTTTCGTTTTCCCAGTTTGAAATAGTTTGTCTGCTTACGCCAAGCGCTTCTGCCGCCTGTTCCTGAGTAAGTTGCGCCGAACTGCGTGCGCATTTAAGTTTTTCTCCGATATCCATCAAGGTCACCTCCCTTTTTATAATAAATAAAGTGACTGTTAAAGGTCAATCAAAGAAATTTATAACAGCAGTTTTTAATGTAAAAAAACTTTTACATTTATTGTTTTACCATTTCCAAAAATTCGTTTTCATCAATTATCTTTACGCCAAGGCTTTGGGCTTTTGTAAGTTTGCTTCCGGCTTCTTCACCGGCAAGAACAAAGCTTGTTTTTTTGGAAACGGAAGAAGAAACTTTTCCTCCGTTTGCAATGATTATATCTGAAGCTTCGTTTCTTGTCATAGTAGGAAGAGTTCCTGTAAGAACAAAAGTAAGTCCGGCAAAAATATCTGTTTTTTCTTTCTTTTCCGCGGTAAGATCAATACCGAATCCGCGGAGTTTTTCTATAAGAACCTTCGACTGTTCAAGAGTAAAATAATCAATAAGTGATTTTGCCATAACATCTCCAAAACCGTCTATGGAACAAAGTTCATCAAAATCCGCAGCCATAAGTTCATCAATACTTCCAAATCTTTCTGCCAGAATATCGGCTGTTTTTCTGCCTATGTTGCGGATTCCGAGAGCATAAACAAGTCTTGCAAGACCGGCGGATTTGGATTTTTCTATAGCGGAAATTAAATTTGCAGCGGATTTTGCGCCCATTCTTTCTATTGAAGAAATATCCTCTGCTTTAATTGTATAAATATCTGCCTGTGATTTAATTATGCCTTTTTCCACAAGCATGGAAAGTATCGCCGGACCCATTCCGTCAATATCCATTGCATCACGGCTTGCAAAATGTATAAGACTGCGCAATAGCTGCGCGGGGCAGTTGGGGTTGGGGCACCGCAGAACAGCCTCGTCCGCCTCTCTGACGGCTTTTGTGCCGCAGGCAGGACAGTGTTCCGGAAGTTTAAAAGTCCCCTCTTTCGGGCCTTTGGCGGCCAGCGCAACCACCTCGGGAATGATTTCGCCTGCTTTTCTTACTATAATGCTGTCACCAATATTTATATTTTTGGAATCAATAAAATCCTGGTTATGAAGAACCGCACGCGAAACGCTTGTTCCCGCAAGCTGAATAGGTTCAAAAACAGCAGTGGGAGTAAGCGCACCTGTTCTTCCAACCTTAACTTCTATATCAAGAAGCGTTGTGATTTTTTCTTCCGGAGGATACTTAAAAGCAACGGCCCATTTTGGATATTTTGCAGTGGAACCAAGCTGTTCCCTTTCCAAAAGGTTGTTTACTTTTATAACCGCGCCGTCAATATCAAAAGTAAAGTTTTCGCGGTTTTCACCTATATATTTTATATTTTCAACAGCTTCGTGAATATTGCTGTATCTGTTATAAAGAACAGATACGGGAAAACCAAGACTTTTTACAAAATCAAGGCTTTCGCTGTGGCTTGCAAAGGTTTTTCCTTCGCACTGCTGAATGTTAAAAATAAAGATATCTAATCCGCGCTTTGCGCTTATTCTGGGGTCTTTCTGCCGCAGAGAACCTGCTGCCGCGTTACGAGGATTTTTAAAAGGTTTTTCTCCGGCAAGTTCCTGCGCATCAACAAGTTTTTTAAAAGTTTCTTTGGAAATATAGACTTCACCACGAAGTTCAAGATAAGAAACTTCCGGACAATCTATCTTTTTGGGAATGGAAGCTATTGTAAGCAGATTGTGTGTAACGTCCTCGCCTACAAAGCCGTCTCCGCGGGTGGAACCGCGCACAAAAATTCCGTTTCGGTATTCAAGAGAAACCGAAAGACCGTCTATTTTCGGTTCAACGACGTATTCCGGTTTTTCTATTACAGAACGTACTCTGCCGTCAAATTCAAACAGTTCTTCATAGCTGAAAACGTCCTGCAAGCTTCCCATCTGAACAATATGCTGAACAGGCTCGAATTTAAGAGAAGCAGCACCGCCCACTTTTTGTGTAGGAGAATCCTCAGACTGAAATTCAGGATATTCCAGTTCCAGATCAAGCAGTTCATGATAAAGCATATCATATTCATAGTCATCAAGTTCAGGTGCATCCAGTTCATAATAAAGTCTGCTGTGATAGCGCACCAGATCGCGAAGCTCGTTTATTCTTTTTTCGGCGGTAGTTTTATCCATAAATATCCTCCGGAAAATAAAATTATAGAATTATTATATCACTTTTTACCTTTTAAATAAACAAAAAGCGCAGAAAAAATCCGCGCTTTTATATTTTGAATTTTTGTTTAATTATCTGTTGATAACAGTGAACTGCATACTTTCGAGAACATCAAGAGCTTTGTCGTTAAGGGATTTATCGTTGCTTCCAACACAAAGAGCATCAATGATAATTTCTGCTTCGGGCTGTGCGGTTTTAAGAAGAACAGCGTTTGCCATAACGCAGATATTTGTAACTACGCCGCAGATTTCGATTTCATCATAATTGTAATCTTTATGGAGCACAAGCATTGCAAGATCGAAGCTTCCGAAAGTGTGTTTGCCGATGGTCATGGCATCTTTGCAGACTTCTCCGGTTTTACCATAAAGCTTCCAGCCTTCGGTGCCGTTCTGGCAATGAACAACGGGAAGTTTTTTACCCTCCTGCATTTCAAGATAAGCCGGGCCGTGGGTATCCATAGTGTAGATAATATCATGGCCTTCTGCGCGATAAGCTTCTACTTTTGCGGCAATGCGTTCATCAAGAAGCTCCGCGCCTTCAAAACCAAGGCTGCCGGAAACAAAATCGTTCTGATAATCGACTACTACAAGAAGTTTTTTCATAATAATTCTCCTTTATTTATCAAGAAATTTTTTAACTGCAAAGCAGTAATCTTTAAAATTTTCTTTTAGGATAAAATGTCCGCCAAGTACAAAACAAATTTCTGCATTGGGAATGGTATTTGCAAGATATTTTGATTCTTTCTCTTTTATCATATCGTCCGTTCCGGTAAGAATCAAGGTCGGCGCGGAAATCTTTTTAAGATCTTCATCGGTAAGATTTGGTTCAAAAAGCATAATTTTATAAAGCATTTTGATTTTTGCCTGTTTTTTGGATATTCCGGATAAAGCGCAGGCCAGAACGTAAACAAGCCACATACCGATGTGAATAAAATTTTTCATACCGGAAGGTTTAGAATTTGCTCCGTTTGCAATAAGCTTTATAACTCTTTCAGGATATCTGGAAGCAAATATCAAAGCTATGTTGCCTCCGTCGCTGAAGCCGAGTATATTTGCTTTTTCTATATTATGAAAATCCATAAATTCCTTAAGGTCTTCGGCAAACTGATAAAGCGAAAAATTCTCTTCTCCCATCGGGGTTTTTCCGTGCCCACGCGTATCTATCGCTATAACGCGGAACTTTTGGGAAAAAACGTCGGAAAATTTATTGAAGATAGAAAGATTTTCACCGTTGCCGTGAAGAAGAATAAGTGGTTCTCCTGTTCCTTTTTCAACATAATTTATTTTATCCGCATACATAGTTTAACCGCCTTTTATTCATCAAGCTCTCCGCAGATATCTTTTTCCATAAGTTCTTCTATTTTTTCTTTGCAGTAACCACAGCTTAAAAGATAATAAAGTTTTGCAACAGCGGCTTCGGTGGTCATATTTTTCCCGCTTACGGCGCCGGCTTTTTTAAGCGGACTGCTTGCGGCATAGTGTCCAAGGCTTACTGTTCCGGTTGGG
>SVNB01000023.1 GCA_015067125.1 Oscillospiraceae bacterium | reverse complement strand
CCGGAACCGCTTCTGCCGATTATAGCATAAAAAAGGCCGCCTTCTATGGAAATATCAAGGGGTTTAAGCGCGTGAACTTCGTTTTCGCTGCCTTCGTTATAGGTTTTATAAAGTCCTTCGGTTCTTAAAATATTCATTATAAAAACCTCACTTTCTGGTTTTGATGTTTTCTATGGGAAGATATTTTTGAATATTCTTCATGGGAACGACATAAAGCATAGTGATTATTGCCGCAAGCAGAACGCAAAGAATAATATGAAGAATCCACGGATACCCCCAAAGCAGGTTGCCAAGCACCGCATCGGAAAAAGCAGAATAAACCGCAACGGCTATCCACAAAACGGCATTGGCAATAAAAAGGGAAGAAGCGGAAACCGCAAGACCGATATACAGCTGGCGTTTTATAAACTGTTTGTTGCTTACGCCCAAAGACTGCAGAATACCTATCTTATTTCGTTCCTGCTCTATATCCGATGCCACGGTGTTGGCAAAAATAAGAAGAGCAATAAGCACTGCCGTAAAACCAAGAAGTCCGGTAAGAAGGATGCTGTTTATTCCGTCATTCAAAAGCTTTTGGCTGCTTTCGTGATAAAACTCAATATCCATATAGTTCGCGCGGCTGTAAATCAAAAGAGCGGTATCGGCATCGTCACGGTAAACGTCTTCTTTTATATTGATATAAAAATTGGTGGTGCCGTAACCGCTTGCCATATTCATAATTTCAAGGGCGCGCAGTTCGCTTTCGGTTCTTGTGCGGTAAGATTCGAAAAGAATACTGCTCATCGCTTTTTCGGAACAGATTATCTGCCAGCCTTCTCCGCTGCCGCTTAAAGGCCAGATTCCCTCTTCGGGGAAATAATAAATCACTGCTCCGATTTTAAAATCGCGTTCGGAATATTCGTATTCATAATAGGTTTCTTTTGGAGAACGGGTTTCTGCCGCGATTGTGATTTTGCCGCCCGCTTCGGCCGCGGAATCGCTTTTATATATATTCCGGAATTCGGAATAAAAGCTTGTTTCTATGCCAAGCAGAGAAAGACTGTTCCAGCCGTAAAGTTCTTCAGAAGATTTTTTTGCTTCTGTTTCTTTATAAAGAGGAACAAGAAGAAGCACCTCTTCGCCGGAATCGAATTTTTCTGCATCAAGTTCGCCAAAAGTGACCGAGTTTTTGAATTTTTTGAAAAGTTCGGAATCGGAATTGAACGAATAGACAGAAACAGGATATCCGGAAACGTTGGAATTGGAAAGAACAGATAACCGCCTTTCCGGAAATGCGGTTTCGAGCAGAACGCTTTTTATTCCGCTTTCTATCGGAATAACAGTTTCGTCGCAGCGGCGGTAAACCGTTACGGAATCACAGATTCCAAGCTCTTCGAGTTCTGCCATATATTCTTCAAGCTGGCGGTTGGACATGGCAAAATCTGTGCGTAGCATATATTCCGGTTTTCCGTCCCTTTGAACTTTTTCCCGATAGGGTGTCATAAATCTGAAACCGATAAA
Source organism: Oscillospiraceae bacterium (assembly GCA_015067125.1). Classification (GTDB taxonomy): domain Bacteria; phylum Bacillota; class Clostridia; order Oscillospirales; family Ruminococcaceae; genus UMGS1668. The sequence continues at coordinate 16,795 of SVNB01000023.1, read as the reverse complement.
AACGCAAAGGGTCATAATAAGCGCCATAAAAAGGCAAAGAGCACTGCTGACCGCCGTTTTGCTTCTGTTTGCAAAAAGCCCTCTTACGGTTACGTTTAAAAAGTTTTGCTGCACTTCTTTTTTTGGCGGAGCAAGGGGCTTTTTTCTTGCGGTTCTGCCGGTAAGGGGAACGCCGGTTGCCATAATTACCGGAATAATCATTCCAAGAATAAGCGCAAGGGTTCCGGCGGCAAGAGAAAGAACGAAAACCAAAGTATCGACAGAAAAAATAATTTCTCTGCCCTGAATTTTTTCAAGGATCATGGTGGAAAGATACGCTCCCCCAAGGCCAAAGATTATTCCTATGGGAAAAGTCGAAATCCAGAATATAATAAATTCCCAAAAATACATTTTGGCAATCTGTTTGTTTTCGGCACCGATGGACTTCATAAGAATGACCCTGCACATTCTTTTGCGAACCTGGGTAAAGAAAATCTGAAAAACAGAACAAACTGTTGTTACAAAAAGAATAAGCGTTACAAGTACAAGCACTTTTCCGTTTCCTTCGGATGAAGAAGGATAGGCAAAGCGGTTGGTCATCAAAGCGTCATAATCGCCCTGGCGGCTTTTTCCGTAGGAGAAAATATGGTCCGGGTTTGCGATTTCTATTCCCGCAACGGAAAAATCGCCGTTTATAAAATCCTCAAAAGGTATTTTATAGTTTTCACCTTCATATTCAAAAGCGACAGTTCCACCGGAAAGTTCCGGAAGGGTCACCATAATATAATCATCTATTCCATAGGGAACAGAAATTCGCTCTGCGCTGTTTTCTAAACTGAAATCTTTCGCCGGAATATTAAAATGCCGGGCATACGGAGAAAAAAGCGTTTTTTCGATATACTCATCAAAGTTTTCTGTGCCGGCAGGGACAAAAACAGAATTTATGGGGATAAGCTTTTCTTCCGCTTCATCAAGAAGATTAAAATCGATCAAAAAGCTTGAATCGTAACTTTCGCCTTTTTCTTCATCCCAATAAAAAACTACGCTGTTATCAACAGAGAAAAAAGGTGTGTTTTCTTTTATATAGCCGTTTACGGAATCAAAAAGAGCTTCTTTATCTTCGGAAGAAAGCAAAACTGTATTACGGTATTCCACAAAGCCGAAATTCGGGTATTTTTCCAGAACGGTTTTTTGGGCGTTTATAAAATCATCATAGCTTTCCGGAAGGATAAATCCGCAGGGAAGATTTTGTTTTCCGCTGTCCCACCGGTCGGAATAAGTTTCTATAACGCCGCAGACAGTATATGTTTTAGGAATTGTTACCGTAAGATCGATGGTGTTTGACATTTCGATGTATGGGTCGAAATCGGAATATATGCTTTTTTCCTGCGCGACCCTTATGTTCATATTTTTATAGCCCAAAAGGTCGTTTATATATAAAGGCCAGGTGTTTCTGTCCTCTTCGTTCATAAACGGAGCAATATCAAGGCCATAGGTGCCGTAATAATCAAAATAATAGGTAATAACTTTGATGAATTCCTCTTCGGTCATTTCTTCAAGGGGAATATATCTTCCGTATGGGTTTTCCTCATCCGCAAAGGCCTGGATATATTGTTTGCCTTCGCCAAGAACATATTCCGCAAAAAACCGAAGTTTCAACGGAGCATCCCATTGGGTATATTCAATGCCGGTATAGTTTACCCATTCTCCGCTTTTAAAAATTTCAAGATTAAAATCTATTACGGATTGTTTTGCAAGTTTAACATATTCATCTCTTCTTGCTGTCTGCTCCGCAATAATATCTTCGTCAAAAGGAAGATAAACAGTGGATGCAACGGTAAAGGTATCGCCTAATTCCAGGCCAAGGGCCGTAAGCCTTGCGTATTCAAGAACAGCTTCGTCACCGTTTTCCGGCCAGCGGCCTTCTTTAAGTTTAAAACTTCCAAGTTCCTGCAAATCCTTGCTTGCAACGCTGAAGTAATATTCGTTATCTCCGGCAAAATAATCCGTACCTTTAACTTTTATCATCGGCAAAACGGCGGATTTTTCCGCAAGGGAAGAAAAATCCTTTGCTTCGCTTTCGGTAAGTTCGGCGCGCATGATCTGCCAGCTTCCGTAGGTGGAAATTCTTTGACGCTCGTCCGTATTATTAAGAGAAGTTATCAGCGTTGTTGAAAGCACAAGAAACACAAAGGCAAGCGCAACAACGCTCCAAAGAAGAAGTGTATCCTTCTTGTTGCCTATAAGTCCCTTTAAAGCAATTTTTAACAAATCAAACGCCTCCTTTATAAACGTATTTTTTATGGCTGCAGGCCAAGATAATATTCCGCTATGGCGCAGTCCGCAATTTTTCTGTAATCAAAAGCATAGTCCAAAAATCTTTTTTCGGTATCTTCAAAGCGTTCCAGAAGAGAATGATAAATTCCGCTGCTTTCGTATTTTTCGCTTGGGGCAAAAGTTCCCATATGCACCGCTTTTGTAAAAGCCTTTGAACCAAGGCTTATATCCCAATAATCCGTTCCGGTGACGGCGTTTCCGTTATTATCTTCTGCGGTAAAAGTGCATTCTATTTCGTAATATACGATTCCGAAGCTTTCTCTGCCGCCGCGGGAAAGGGGATTTATATCAAGCTCGAATTTTTTCCAGAACGTCCGGTCGATTCTTTGCCTTGCGGCACGATAGCGCAAAAGCTGTTCGGTAATCTCAAAATCTCCGCCAAGACCTTCAAATTCGGAAAAATCCGGTTCATCAAGGGTTGAAAAAACACTGTAATAAGCATAGAGAAATTCTGTTATTTCGTGTATTTCCGGATTATTTATTCTTCCGGGAGAAACTTTTTTTGCATACGCTGTGGAAATATTGGCTATGGCTTCAAGCGGATCGGGGTAAACTTCCAAAAATTCCATAACGGCGGTACGGTCCGCTTCAAGCTCCGCTTCTGTTTCCGGATATTTTCCGTCCCAGGGAACGGGAGCGAAGATTTTTCCGGAAGGATTTTTCGGCTCTTCCGGCAAGGTTTCTTTTGATTGCTCCGATTCCTGTTTTTGCGTTTCTTCCGTTTCTGTAAGAACAAATTCATTTTCATTCGCAAGATAATAGTTGCGGCAGTCTTCAAACTTATCTATAAGAAAAGTTCCGCGTTCGTTTATTATTGTTATTTTGCTTCTGGTGGCGGGCTGGGCCGTTCCGGAATGGCAGACGTCATAGGTAAAGCGGTTTTCTTCCATATCAACAAGCTTTATCCAATGAAAATCTTCGTAGCGGCTGCCTTTATCCCATTTTGTTTCTGCTCTAAGCTTATATACCGTTCCGCCGTCTTTTATATAAAGCGGAAGACCGCTTTGAACAAGCGTTTTTTCAAGATTTTCTATGGCAGAACTGCTGAAGACCTCTTTTACGGCCTTTTCATAACCGTTTACGGAATAGTAAAAACCGCCGTTATGAACGAAAGCAAGATTTGTGCCAACTTCAAATAGATCATAGTTGCCGCGCTGATATATTGCGTCCGCCTTAATCAAAAGTTTTTCTATTTCGCCTTCCGTCGGTTCGTCATATACCGCAGAACAGGCAAAAACACCGCCGAGCACTGCCGTAAGCGCAAGCACCGCCGCAAAACAAACTGCGCCGTTTTTTCTTTTTTTGGTATTAAAAATATTTTCGAAGCGTTTTTTAAGGGTACCTGTTCCGCCGTAAAAATGGGTGGAAAACACCGTGCAGGAGGTTTTTTCTCTGTGAACGCAGGAAAGAATGGCTTCGCTGTATTTTTTGCGGGTATCCATTCCTTCTTTATTTATCACGGCGGAATCGCATGAAAGTTCAAGGTCGGTTCCGGCAAGATTCCGCATTACCCACACCATCGGGTTAAACCAGTGCAGGGCGTTTACAAAAAGCAAAAGCGCTTTATAAAGGGTATCGTGCCTTTTGTAATGGGTAAGTTCGTGCCTAAGAATAAAATCCAGTGTTTCCGGTTCAAAATTTTCTTCCGGAAGAATCAGCCGCGGTTTTAAAAATCCCATGATCATAGGGCTTGTTACGTTTTGAGAAATAATCGTTTCAAAATTTTTGCGTATGCCCAATCTGTTTTTGGCCTCTTCAACAGCTTTTTGGATTTTTTCTTCGGCCGGGCGGGAATTTTTTAAATGCCTGTTTCTGAAGAAAAAATATCCGCCTATATACCAGATTATAAAAACAGTTCCGCCACCAACCCATATTGTTCCAAGCACATCAAGCACAGTACGGCTGGTTTCTTTATAAACCGCTTTTTGCGGAGTTGTTACCACAGAGAGTGTGCCAAAATCCGGAGTGGTGATATTTTCTGCTTTTCCGGGAAGCTCCTCGTGCAGAATTTCTTCAGCATGGTAATAAACGGTTTTATCCGGAACAGAAAGCTTTATAGGGTTTTCGTAAAAATCAAAATCCGGACTGAAGGGAACAGCAAGCCTTGCGGCAATAAAAAGCCAGATCCAATACTTCCATTTTGCGCTGAATTTTTTGTCTATAAATGCGGAAAGAACGGTAACCGCCGCTATTATAATTCCCATGGCGGCAGAAACTTCCAGAAGATCAAGAATGATATACTTCATTGCTTATTCCTCCTTTCCGGCGTTTTCTATAAAACGCTTAAGTTCCTCCAGTTCTTCGTTTTTTATGCTTCCGCCGTCATAAAGAGCGGAAACAAAAGCAGAAAGGGAATTTCCGTAAACTTTTTCCAAAAAGGAACGTCCCTCTTTATTTTTATAATCTTTTTCAGCCACAACAGCGGAATATATATTGCTTCCGCCGGATTTATCCACGGTAAGATAGCCTTTTTCTATCAGCCTTGCCAGTACCGTCATAAGGGTGGAAAGTCCCCAGGTGCGTTTTTGCTGAACTTTTTCCAGAATGCTTCCGGCGGTAACAGGTTTTTTGGCATCCCATATTGCCTGCATAACCTCCAGTTCGCCATCGCCAAGTCTTGTGCTTTTTGCCATAAAATTCACCTCCGGTTTATTATACAGCTGTATAGCTCTATGTTTTCATTATACACAGCTGTATAATGCCTGTCAACACTTTTCAGAAAAAGCATGAAAAAACGGCAGACAGTATAAATTCTGTCTGCCGTTTTTGTGTAACCGAACAAATTTTATGCTTTTTCGTCAATAAGCGGATTCCATTTTCCTTTGATAAAGCACCGCAGGAACATAAAGAAAAGAAACATATTGTGGGCAATCATACAGCCCCATGCGGCCACAAGGGTCATATCAAAAAGCTGCGTGAAGATAAAAGTTCCCACAATGCGTATGCCCCACATACCGATTATGTTGTAAACAAAAGGTTCTTTTGTGCGGCCTACGCCCTGCATCATGCCTTCGATTATTATGGAAAAACCGTAAAAAGGTTCCGAAACCGCAACCATGCGCAAAACCGTGGAACCAAGCGCAATAACCTCTGCACTGTCGGAAAATATATCCATTAAAGAAGGCGCCAGGGCAAAAAGGCTTGCTCCGGAAATTACCATAAGCGCAACTTCTATGGGAATAAACATATTTGCAAGGTCGTGCATACGCTGTTTATCCTTTGCTCCGTATGCGTTGCCGTTAAGGGTGGCGGCGGCGGTCTGCATACCGAATCCGGGAATGTAGAATGCGGATTCCACCGTGTTTGCAATGGTATGGGCGGCGGTGGAAACTTCTCCAAGAGAGTTTATCATAGAGGCAAAAGCCACAAAGCCAAGGGAGGTTCCAAAACGCTGGAGCATATTCGGAAAAGCGACTTTAAGGCAGGGACGCAGAATTTCCGCATCCGGAGCAATTTTTTGTCCTTTTGGAGAAAGATAAGGGTGCTTCCACAGAACTATGGTGATAAGAATACCGCCGGCGGTAAAGGCAACAGCGCTTGCGATTGCCGCACCGATAACCCCAAGCCCCGCGCCGGGCATGGTAAATTCAATACCAAAAATGTTGAGCACGCGTGTTTCGTAAATGAGCATGAAGTTGAGCACGATATTTATTATATTCATAATAACGCCGATTTTCATGGGCGTTTTGGTATCTCCGCTGGCGCGCAGCACCGTGCCAAAAATTATGCTTGCCGCTCTTGGAAGCATCGGAACATAAACAATGAAGAAATACTGAGAAGCAACATCGCGGATATTTGCGTCAACCTGCATCCATACGGGCACCATGCCGCTTAAAGAAAGGGCAAGAACCGTAAAAAAACTGCCGAAAACAAGCACCGCAAGCACAGATTGCCCCACGGCACGCCTTGCTTTTGCATCATCGCCGGCGCCCCTTGCTTTTGCAATAAAAGCAAGAAAACCAATGCTCATGGCAGAAATGCTGCTGCTGATAAGCCAGTTTACGGTGCTTGTGGAACCGACCGCGGCGGTGGCGGCGGTGCCAAGTGAACCGACCATGGCGGTATCTATATACTGAACGGCGGTCTGCATGGCCTGTTCCAGCATTGTGGGCCAGGCAAGGGACCAAATAACGGCAATCATAGCCGGATTGAGTTTTTTAAAATAATCTTTTACCATGGATATCAGAACTTTTTGTAATCGGTTGCTTTTAATTCAACGTATCCGCATTTGCTGCAGACGTAAACTTCAACGTTGCTTGTTTCGGGAGTTTCAAAAAGCGATTTTGTTTCACTTTGAATTTGAATTCCGCCAAACATAAAAAGTTTTGCCTTCGTCATTTCGTTTTTGCATTTTATACATTCCATAAAAAACCTCCGCAAAAAACAATCTTTAACAATTATAATTTTGCAAAGCGGCCTTGTCAATGCAAGGTTGAAAAAAGAAACGGAGTGGCAAAAAATGATGAAAAGGGCGTTTTAAATTGACAGTTGAAAATTGGCAATTGACAATTAAATTTTTTGAATTTACTGTAGGGGCGGCCCTGTGTGGCCGCCCGCTTCTCCGTGCTGCCGTAGGGAACGGTCTTGACCGTTCCGCTAAACAAAGCAACCAATTTACAGTAGGGCAGGGGTACCCCAAGGGCATTTCTTCGTGCTTCGCACTCAGGGCACCTGCTCCCGCCGCAAATAAGTAACCCGGAGGGCAGCCTTCCCTTTATGCAAGGGGACCCAAATCTTTCACCGTAGGGAACGCTGTCCTCAGCGTTCCGAAAAAACGGACCGTCGGGGACGACGGTCCCTACAGAAAGCCTATCTTGTATAAATAAAGCCAAATTGCTCACCGTAGGGAACGGTCTTGACCGTTCCGTTCAGCCTTCCCCTGGGGGAAGGTGGCAAAACCGAAGGTTTTGACGGATGAGGGCAAACTCTGTTGTATTTTTGTTTGTTCGTTGTTTTTTCGGGCGGCCACGCAGGGCCGCCCCTACGACGTTTCAATAAAACACGCCGATAATTTATAAAAGAATCCCCCGGTCATGTTTTTTTCGGCGGCCGGCATAAAACATATTTTTAAATTTTTATTGACAGTTCAAAATTGCGGTGGTAGTATCATAATGTATAATTATTAATAAAAAAAGAAAGCAGGTGTTATTGCGTGACAAAATTTACCGATACTTTCGGCAGCATGGTTTTTAATAAGGACGTCATGCGACAGCGACTTTCTCCCGATATTTTTGCAAGAATTGAAGATATTATTGATAACGGTGGAGAGATGGATACAGAAGTTGCCAATGCCGTTGCAGAAGCCATGATGAACTGGGCCATAGAAAAAGGCGCGACCCACTATACACATTGGTTCCAGCCTATGACCGGTCTTTCCGCAGAAAAACACGACAGCTTTATCCAGCCGGACGGCGAAGGCGGAGTCGGCCTTGATTTTCGCGGCAAACACCTTATAAAAGGGGAACCGGATGCTTCCAGCTTTCCTTCCGGCGGTTTGCGCGCCACTTTTGAAGCACGGGGCTATACCGCATGGGATCCAACCTCTTTTGCGTTTGTAAAAGACGGTTCTCTTTGCATTCCCACGGTTTTCTGTTCATACAGCGGCGATGTTCTTGATAAAAAAACTCCGCTTCTGCGTTCGACCGAAGCAGTCTGCAAGCAGGCTTTGCGCGTTGTGCGCCTTTTTGGAGATACCGATGCAAAACGTGTTTTTGCCACTGCCGGCGCGGAGCAGGAATATTTTTTGGTGGACAGAAATCTGTATAACAAACGCAAGGACCTTGTTATAACCGGCCGCACCCTTTTCGGCGCGCCGCCGCCAAAAGGGCAGGAAATGGAAGATCATTATTTCGGAACCCTGCGTCCCAGAGTTGCGGAATTTATGAAGGACCTTGATAACGAACTTTGGAAGCTTGGCGTTTATGCCAAAACAAAACATAACGAGGCTGCTCCAAGTCAGCACGAGCTTGCTCCGGGATATTGCAGGGTAAACCTTGCAACGGACCACAACCAGCTTACTATGGAGATTATGAAAAAGGTTGCGGAACGCCACGGCCTTGCCTGCCTTTTGCACGAAAAACCCTTCCGCGGGGTCAACGGCAGCGGCAAGCACAACAACTGGGCGCTGGCAACAGATACGGGCAAAAACCTTTTCAGTCCCGGAAAAAACCCGGAAACCAACAAACAGTTCCAGCTGTTTATGTGCGCTGTTATCCGTGCGGTTGATGAAAATCAGGATCTTCTGCGAATTTCTGTAGCAACGGCCGGCAACGACCGCCGCCTTGGCGGAGCAGAAGCGCCGCCTGCGATAATTTCTATGTTTTTGGGAGATTATATTACCAATATCCTTACTTCTGTGGAAGAAGGCCACGGTACTAAGGAATGGAACGCAGAAAAAATGGAAACCGGCGTTGCTTCTGTTCCGGAATTTCTTAAAGATAAATCCGACCGCAACAGAACTTCTCCTTTTGCGTTTACCGGAAACAAGTTTGAATTCCGTATGCCGGGTTCCAGCGTTTCCATCGCCTGCCCGAACGTGATGATAAACACAGGCGTTGCGGACGCTCTTTGCGATTTTGCAAACCGTCTTGAAAAAGCGGAAGATTTTGAAGCGGAGGTAAACGCCATTATCGCGGAAACCATGCGATGCCACAAACGCATAATCTTTAATGGCAACAACTACAGTGCGGAATGGGCGGAGGAAGCGGAAAAACGCGGACTTTGCAATTTTAAAAATGCGGTTGATGCCCTTGAACATTATCCCGATAAAAAGAACCTTGAACTTTTTGCAAAACATAAAATCTATACCGAAAGCGAAGTTCGTTCCCGCCAGGAAATTTTGCTTGAAAATTACAGCAAAATAGAAATTATAGAATCCCTTACTATGATAGATATGGTAAGAAAAGATATTATGCCGGCCTGCATCGCATTCGAAAAATCCCTTGCGGAAACCGCCGCGGCAAAAAAATCCCTTGGCCTTGATGTTTCCGAAAGTACGGAATTTGTGTTTGTGAAAAAAATTGATTCTCTTATTAAAGAGCTTGAAAAACGCGTTGAACTTGTGGAAGAACGCAGCGCAAAGGCAAAAACCATAAAAGAAACCCACGCACAGGCAAGATACGTCTGCGACGAACTTTATCCTACTTTGCATAATCTGCGTGAAGTGGCCGACGAGCTTGAAACCTTTGTTTCCGATGAATACTGGCCGTTCCCATCCTATCGCGATCTGCTTTTCAGCGTATAAACAAAATAAAAAACGGCGAAAAAAACAGAGGTGCTTCGTAAGGAAGCACCTCTGTTTTTTATAAATAAATTTTATGAATACCAAATTTTGCCCCCAAAATCCACAAATTAAAATGTAGGGGCAGATAATATCCGCCCATTTTTATGCCAACCGCAGGGAACGGTTGTGACCGTTCCGCAAAGCAACCGAATTACCGTAGGGCAGGGGCTTTGCTCCCGCCGCAAACAAGTAACCCGGAGGACAGCCCCCTTTAAGAAAGGGGCCGAATTTAGCCTTCCCAGAGGGGAAGGGGGACCGCCGCTTGCGGCGGTGGATGAGGGATAACCAGGAACCCAAAGGTGTTGCCGTTTTATAGATATACTACCCCATTTCTTTTGAAACCAAAAGAAACCGGGTAGTGCCTGAAAAGAAAAGTTTTAAACCCCTACCCGCTCGCTCCCGCGAGCGACTCCCCCTTAAAATTAAGGGGGAATAAACTCACCACCGAAAAACAGAGGTTCCGAATATCCACCGTCGCCGCTCGGGGTCGGCAACGGATTTTCATTTTACCTTTTCGGCTCGGTTAAATTTGTACTATCCGAAAAAGAAAAAAGGAGTACTTCTTCACGAAGTGCTTCTGAAATCACCGTTTTTTTGTGTGTTTTATTCTGCAATATCAAGATATTCTTCAAGGCAAAGTCCGTTTTCCATAATATAGGCGGCGGCTTCTTTGCCAACATAGCGATAGTGCCAGGGTTCATAGGTAATGCCGGTTATATCCTGCTTATCCTTTGGATAACGAAGGATAAAACCAAATTCCGCGCAGTGTTCGTACATCCATTCAAAAGATTCAAAATTTTCATAGTCGTGCTCAAGATCGGAGTAAAATCCCCAGTAATCGGAAGAAACCAGATCCATGGCAAGGCCGGTATGGTGTTCGCTTGTGCCGGGCGGGGCAACCCATTTTGCGGCTTCGGTTTTTGCGGTGGATTCATCATAGCCGGCGTTTATAAATTCGTTTACTTTGCGGTTATAAAGTTCTTCGGATTTTTCAATGGTACGGTAAGCGGAACAAAGAAGCATATCGTAACCGGCTTCTTTTGCGGCGGCAACAAGCTCTATGGCGCTTTGGGCGGCTTTTTCATCAAGCTTGTATTTTCCCTGAACGGTAACAAGTTTAACGGTGTAATCTTCCGGGATTCGGTTCCACGGGTTTACAAGAATAAGAGCGGAATATCCGGAATCTTCCTCTTCTGCAGCAAAAGAGGAGCTTGCAGAAGAACTTTCCGCAGCGGAAGCCGAAGATGAAGCAACGGAACTTTCCGCGGCAGGTTCGGAAGAAGATGAAACGGAAGAATTTTCTGCCGGTTCGATGATTATTTCGCCTATGGGGTTTTCCACCGGTTCTTCCGGCGCGGCTGCGCAGGAAGCGAAAGAAAACAAAAATATTAAAACAGAAAAAATAATTAGGATTTTGCTTTTTTTCATTTTATCTCCATTTCGCCTGCGGCATACATAATGGCGGAAAGTGCGGCAACGGGTGCGGTTTCGCACCGAAGAATACGCGGACCGAGGGACGTGCTCAAAAGTCCGTGCTCTGTGGCAAAAGCGGCCTCCTCATCAGAAAAACCGCCTTCGGAACCAACCATAATCGCGATGGTTCCGCCGCTGTGTTTTGCCATAACTTCGCTTAACGGAAAAGTTGCGTGCTCAAAAAAGAAAACAGGCGTTTCGGCCCTTGCCATTTTGAGCACGGCGTTTTTAAAAGTGAGCATTTCTTCCACTTCCGGAAGCTTTCCGCGGCCGCTTTGCTTTGCGGCCTCATCGGCAATTTTGCGCAGACGTTCCAGTTTTTTCTTCATGGTTTTCTCATCCGGACGGGAAATGCAGCGGGAAGTGAGCACCGGAACGATTCTGGAAACGCCAAGTTCCACGGATTTTTGCACGATATATTCAAGTTTATCGAATTTTGGAAGAGCCTGATAAAGTATCACTTCCGTTTTGGGTTCCGCGGCGGAATCTTTTCTCTCAATAATATCAAGAACAACGCTTTCCGGAAAAGCCTCGCGGATAACCGCATCCGCTTCACGGCCTTTTCCGTCGCAAAGCACAAGGTGTTCGCCGTTTTTCATTCGCAAAGAAAGGGCGATGTGGCGGGCGTCTTCGCCGGTTATTTCAACAAATTCGCTCTCTACGCTTTCAACAAAAAATCTGGGCATATTTTTTCCTCCGATCAGTAAAGAACAAGTTCAAATTCGCCGAAGAACCTGCCGGATATAGGGTTGGGATCGGTAAAATCCGCGGGATAGTAGCTTCCGTAATGCGGCTTTGCCCCATCACAGAGTTTATAGAAATTTCCGGCCATTTTATGGCCCGGTTCAAGATAGCTTTTGCCGAAGAATTTTTCCAGCAGAGAAAGAGGCAGGGTAAAGCTGCTGCACCAGTAAACGCCCTGTTCGTCTTCGCCGGTATATATTCTTACAGAAACGTTTTTGGAAATATCCGTTTCGTTTCCGGTGATTTCATCAATAAATTTGCAGACCATTGCGCCGCTTCTGTTGGTGGAAAGCCAGAACCAGCGCCTGCCGCCATCTTCTGCGGCAAAGGGAGCAACGGCGGCGCCTACGGTGCTTTTTTCTTCCGGAGCAACTTCGAACGCCAGAAGCTGAATATGCATATCGTCGTTGGAAATGCAGATTCTTGCCTGGGCATATGGTTTATAATCTGCTTTTTCCAGCGGGTAATTTATTATTTTTGCGGCCGGAAGAGAATTCCATAAAGGCTCGCCGGTTATCATGCTTATGGGGAACATATTTTAACATCCTCCTTTTTTAAAAGGCAAACATATACAAATACAGTTTATAACATAATGCTCCGCAAATCAATAAGGATTTATTCTTTTTTGGAAAGGTTATTTTTCTTTATTTGACAATGAGTGATATTTAATATAATATAAAGATAAAGTTTTTTGCCCGGAGGAATACTTTTTTGAAAAAACGCAAACTTCTTTCGTTTATTCTTGCATCTGCAATGGCACTTTGCTTTGCAGGCTGCGATTTTATTGATAATCTTCCGTTTTTTACAGAGGACGAACCGGATGAACCCGTAATCCAGCCGGAAGTTATAGAACCGGACGACCCCAACTGGCCCGTAACAGCCTTTGGAACAGAAGTTGAAAAAGCACCGGAAAAAGTTGCTGTGGCTTCGCCGGCTCTTGCGGAATATATAAGCGATATGGGCCTTTTGGATAAAGTCTGCGCCATTTCCGATTTCTGCAACTTTGGCGGAGCTTCTTTGATAGAAACCATAGGTTCCGTACGTCTTCCGGATATGGAAGCTATAAAAAAAGCCGCGCCGGAATATATCCTTACTTTTGCGCAGTACGAAGAAAGCGTGCTCATCGAGCTTCAGCAGATGAACATCAAAGTTATTGTGATAACCGCGCCGCAAAGTCTGGAAGAACTTCGGGAAATATACCGCCAGACGGCGCTTTTCTTTCTTGGCGCAATAGAAGGACCGACCTTTGGAGAAAACTATGTGGCGGAATATGATTCCGCCATTGCACAGCTTGCATATACCGGAGAAGCCAAAACCGCGGCGGTTATTCGTGCGCTTGATTATATGATGATAACCGGCGGCACAATGGAAAACGAGCTTCTTTCCGCGGCAGGTTTCATCAATGCGGCGGAAGCTTACAGCGGATATACATACAGCGAAGAAAACTGGAGCGAATTTGATCCGGCGGTACTTTTTGTAAACAGCGATATTCACCTTATCGACCTTGAAAGCAGCGATCTCTATAAAAAGAAAACCGCCGTAAAGGGAGATAAAGTCTATAACGTGGACGTAGATGCCATCGGTCTTTGCAGCAGGCGTTCCATCTATATTCTTAAAGATATGCTTGCGACGGTTTACGAAGATTATACAGGCGGCACAGCCCTTGAACCCGCATACCCCAGTATGTACAGCTGAATATAAAAAAGCCTTCCGGGAAAAGGCTTTTTTTGTTCCACCATTTGGAGCGGCGTATTCTGTTGAAAAAGACCGAAAAAAACGATATAATTGCCTTGATATTTTTGTTGAGGTGATGATTTGTTCAAAAACAGATTTATATATCTTATAGCGGCGGCCTTTGCGTTTATCTGGGCGGCGGGCGGATTTTTAAACGGCGGACTTTGGCTGAGCAGCGTTTGTTTTTTTGCCGCCGGAATACTTTTTATAGTAAGCTTTTTTAAAAACAGTGAAAAACAGTAAACCCGCAAAACCGGATTTTTTGTATATTTCATAAAAGCTTTTTTTACACAGTAAGTGCGCAAAAGAAAAATAAACGGTAATGTTACATAAAATTGCGTTTTTGTAAGGTTAACGTTGTTGAAAAAATCACCTTTTTCTGTTAAAATGTCATTGGCTTAACAGAGGAGGTGTTTTTTTGACCTTTGGAGAAAAACTTTTGGAACTGCGTAAAAAATCCGGTTTTTCGCAGGAAGAACTTGCGGAAAAACTTTTGGTTTCGCGCCAGGCGGTTTCCCGATGGGAAAGCGGAGAAACCATGCCGGATTCTCCGAATCTTTTAAAGATAAGCGAAATTTTTGAAGTTTCTGCGGATTATCTTTTGCACGACGAACATGAAAAAGCAGAAGATACTTCATTAAAAAAAGAACAGAACACTGCCGTAAAAAGAAAAAGCGTATGGCTTTTGATTGCGCTTGTTATGCTTTTGCTTTCTGTTATATACTATTTTATGGCGCTTGATCATCTGGACATGAACTATATGTTCCCGGGAACGATAAACCTTCTGGCAGGAATTATATTCAGCATAAAGTATTTTAAGGGCGATAAAAAAGATGAAAAGAAAATAAAAGTTCCGTATCTTGTTGCGGCAATCATTATGTGGTCGGCCGCGATGCTTAACTTTATAACGGCGTATTTTGGAGAAGGAACCTTTGCCGTTTTGGGTATATGCAATATTTTTGCCGGAGCGGGTTTTTTTACCATTTATAAAGGCAATGAAAAAGAATAAAAATGCGCGCTTTGCAAAAAAGCGCGCATTTTTTATAGCCTTTTGGGAAAGGCATTTTTAATTGTCAATTAATTTATTCAAACCAACCGTAGGGAACGGTCTTGACCGTTCCGCAAAACAAAGCAACCCGGAGGACGGCCTCCCTTTAGGCAAGGGGGCCAAATTGCCCACCGCAGGGGCGGCCCTATGTGGCCGCCCGCAAACACAACCGAGCAAACGAGGTAAACTGAAAACCGTTGCCGACCCCGAGCGGCGACGGTGGAGATTCGGAATCACAATGCGTCCGGTGGTGCCTTTTGTCCCCTTTGAAGGGGACAGCAGTTGCGGGAGCAACGCAGGGGTAGAAAGGCGTTTCTTTGGCGGGTACCGCCGTTTCTTTGCGCCAGTCAAAGAAATGGGGGTACATTATTAAAACAATCCCTCAGTTTTTTTCTGATGGGCGTGCCAGCCCCTTTTGGGTAAGGGGCCAAATTTAGCTTTCCCAAAGGGTAAGGGAAACCGCCGCTTGCGGCGGTGGATGAGGGATAACCAAGAACCCGGAGGGACTGCAATCCTATCCCATTAAATTCAGCTTTATAAATTATTCACCGTAAAGTTCGGAATATTCGATTAATTCTGTGCCGGGATAATAGTGCGCAAGAATTTCTTTAAAATCCGCGCCGTTTTTTGCCATATAGTTTGCCCCGATTTGCGAAAGTCCGACCCCGTGGCCGTAACCGCGGACGGTAAAAATAAATTCGCCGTTTTTATATTTTACATCAAAGGAAGAGGAACGCAGACCGAAAAGACTGCGGAGTTTTTCTCCGGAAAAGGTTGCGGCACCGATTTTTATGCGGTGAACGTACCCGGCTTCGGTAAGTTCCGCACCTTTAAACCATTCTTCCGGATATTTTCCGTTAAGGGCGGCACCGTTTTTGTTAAGAAGTTCCAGAACTTCGGCCTTCGGCAAAGTTACGGTGCTTTCAAAATCCTTATAAAGTTTATCGCCGGGACTTTCTACGGAAATAAGATATGGCAGAGCGCCGCTCCATACGTTTTCGGAATTTTCCGTCTTGCCGCAGGAAAAAGCATGGTAAACCGCAAGAGCGGGTTCGCCGTTATAGGTGAGCACGTATTCCATGGCCTTTTCCGCCGCGGCAGAAATTATTGCCCATTTTTCTTCAAAGGCAGAACCGTAAACCTCTTTTGCCTTTTCTGCGGTCATATAGCCAAGCTTTTTATCCGGCGCTGCAGAAATATCATAATCCGCGCCGGTGCGCGCTTCTTTCTGATAAATTCCGCAGCTGAATGCGGCAATGCCCTGGGCCACAAGAGCTTCGAACTCAAAATCCGCGCCCATTTCCGAAGCTATTGCTCCTTTTACATAATCGGAAAAGGCAACTTCGGTTATTTCCTCCGTTTCCATATCAAAAATACGAAAGGTTTCTTCCTGCGTGTTTTCCGCAGGTTCTGCGGGTTCTTCGGGTTCGGTTTTTTCTTTTTCCGGTAAAACTGCCGGTTCTTCATAAATGGGTTCGTCTGTAATATCCTCCGAGTAAACGCCCATAACGGTCATGGGTATAAAAAACATTGCGGCAAGGGTCACGGCAATAACTGCCGCGCGGAATTTTTGCATAAGCTTTCGCCGTCCTTTCTTTTGGTACAAGCCTATGCACATTTTTTTGAAAAAATGCAAAAGCGTTCCGAAAAAACGGAACGCTTTTTTTGTTTGGAGTTACTCGCACTTCGGGTTATATACTTTATCGACGTATTTTTTGTTTTTCAGAATAGTCGCAAAGCAAACAAGCATTGTAAAGGCACCGCAAAGGGTAACGCAGATGCGGTAATCCAGCACTTCGCCAATAAGACCAACCAAAAGACTTAATACTGCGGAAGCGGCAAAATAAATCATATCCTCGAAAGCGTTTATTCTTGCACGCAGGTTATCGGGAATATAGGTCTGCACCGCCGCTTCGCGCATGGTTGCGCTGTTTATTCCAAGAAAACCGCAGATGCCGCGGTTTAAAAGCATAAGGGGATAGGGCAGCCATAAAAGGATCATATCCATACTTTCATAGACCATATAAACGAAAAACGCAAAGGAAAAACGGTTTTTAGGTTTTATGGGCACTTTGTACTGGAACACGCCGCCAATGCTTCTGCCGATAAATTCCGCCGCGGAAAAAAGCGAATACATCGCCGCAGTCATGCCCGGTGCGGTGCTGAAAAACGCAACGAGCAGCGGCTGATATCCTCCG
>SVNB01000022.1 GCA_015067125.1 Oscillospiraceae bacterium | reverse complement strand
AACTGCAAAAGGGAGATTTGCTCCGTTTGAGAGTTGAAGAATAATACAGAAAACGGCCGGATTTTCCGGCCGTTTTTTGTTTGCAAAACAGAGGCGGAAGCTTTATGCGGCCGTCCGAAGAAGGCGTGACCGGGGGATTCTTTGGTAATTTACCAGCGCATTTTATCTAAACATCGTAGGGGCGGCCCTGCGTGGCCGCCCGAAATGGCTCCCTTGCCTAAAGGGAGCTGGATTTTTTAACCGCTTGCGGTTAAAAAAGACTGAGGGATTCTTTTATAAAATACCGGCTCTATTTTAATGGGATAGGATTACAATCCCTCCGGGTTCTTGATTATCCCTCTTCCACCGCCGCAAGCGGCGGTCCCCCTTCCCCTCTGGGAAGGCTGCCCTCCGGGTTACCTGTTTGCGGCGGAAGCGAGCCCCGCCCTACTGTAAATTGGTTGCTTTGTTTTGCGGAACGGTCAGGACCGTTCCTTACAGTGAGTGATTTGGCCTTTTTTACACAAGGTAGGCTTTCTGTAGGGACCGTCGTCCCCGACGGTCCGTTTTTTCGGAACGCTGAGGACAGCGTTCCCTACGGTGAACGATTTGGCTCCCTTGCCTAAAATGGACTGAACGGCGGGAGCAGGTGCCCTGAGTGCGAAGCACGAAGAAATACCCTTGGGGTACCCCGCCATTACGGTAAATTTTAAGTCTTAAAATTTCAATTTTCAACTAAAAAAGCACCGCCGAAGCGGTGCTTTGATTTTTTGCGCGGATTACATTTTGCTGTATTCAACGGCGGTCTGTGCCGCAACTTTTGCGTTGTTATAAACAAGCTGGATGTTGGAAGCAAGGGAGTTGCCGCCGGTGAGTTCGGAAACTTTTGCAAGAAGGAAAGGAGTGGTCTCTTTGCCTTTGATTCCTTTTTCTTCCGCTTCTTTAATAGCGGTATCAATAGCGGTATTGATAACATCAAGGGGCATTGCGTATTCTTCGGGAATGGGGTTTGCAACAAGCATACCGCCTTTAAGTTCCATATCGCCGGAAGCTTTGAAAGCGGCGGCAAGGTCTTTGGGAGTATCTATGCGATAATCAACTTTAAAACCGGAAGAACGGGTGTAGAATGCGGGAAGTTCTTCGGTGCCGAAGCCGATTACCGGAACGCCTTTGGTTTCAAGGTATTCAAGGGTAAGGCCAAGGTCAAGAATGGATTTTGCGCCTGCGCATACAACCATCATAGGGGTCTGGCCAAGTTCTTCAAGGTCGGCGGAAATATCCATGGTGGTTTCGGCGCCGCGGTGTACGCCGCCGATGCCGCCGGTTGCAAAGATCTTGATGCCGGCCATATGAGCGATGATCATGGTGGTGGTAACGGTGGTTGCACCGTCTTCTCCGCGTGCGCAAAGAACCGCAAGGTCACGGCGGGAAGCTTTGTGGATTGCCTGGCCTTTTTTGCCGAAATATTCAATCTCTTCGGGTGTAAGGCCTGCTTTAAGGCGGCCGCCGATGATTGCGATGGTTGCGGGAACAGCGCCGTTTTCGCGAATGATTTTTTCTACGTTAAGAGCGGTTTCCACGTTCTGGGGATAGGGCATACCGTGGCTGATGATGGTGGATTCGAGAGCGACAACGGGTTTGCCCTCTGCGATTGCCTGTGCAACTTCTGCGTTTACGTCAAGAAATTTATTAAGGTTCATTAAAATTCTCCTTTTCGGTTTCACTTTGCTGATTTATCGGGTTTTCATACGGTTTTTAAGAGCCTGCGCGCTCATAAGCGGATTGATGGTTTCTGCGGATTCCATGGCAACGGCACCGGCGGCAAGACCTGCGGCGGCGGTATCTTTAAGATCCATGCCTTCAAGATACGCCCACACAAGCGCGGCCATAAAAGCATCGCCGCAGCCGGTGGTGTTTACCATTTTTCCGGGGATAATTCCGTGCCAGAGATTTTCTTTTGCGGTGGCGGCAAAAACGCCTTCCGCACCCATGGAAATAAACACCCTGCGCACGCCTTTTTCGATAAAAGCGGCGGCGGCTTTTTCGGCATCTTCCTTGCTGTTTATGGAAATACCGGTAAGCAGTTCCGCTTCGATTCGGTTAGGTTTAAGGGTATGTATTTTTGAAAGGATTTTGCGGATTTTTTCCGCCTTGGTTGTGGAAACCGGATCCACAAAAAGCGGAACGGAAAGATTTTCTGCAAGAAAAACAAGGGATTCTTCCGGAATGTTGGCATCGGCCACAACAACCTGCGCGTTTTGCAAAAGAGCAAGGTTTGCTTCAAGATATTCCGGAGTTATTTTTTTGCACACTTCCATATCCGAAACCGCAAGGGCCATTTCGCCTTCCGGATCGGTGATATAGAGATATGTGGAAGTGGTGCCGCCGGAAACACGCAGCGCATGGCTTAAATCAATGCCAAGTTCCGAACAGGAAGCCGCAACCCTTTCTCCGTTGATATCATCGCCGTATGCGGAAAGCAGACGAACATCAAGCCCCATAAGCGACATATTATGGGCAATGTTTCTGCCCACGCCGCCAAGGCTGGTGCTTACTTCGCCGGGGTTGGAATCTTCTGCCACAAGTTTTTTAAAGGAACGTCCGCCGATATCAACGTTAACGCCGCCGACCACCACAGCGTAGCTTCCGGTGCGAAGAACGTAACCTTTGCCGGCTATGCAGCCTTTTTTGGTAAGGTTGGAAATATGCACCGCAACGGAAGAGCGGGTTATGCCAAGTTTATCGGCAATTTCCTGCTGCTGGATCATAGGGTTTGCTTCGATAAGCTGAAGAATCTGTCTTTCTCTCTGGGTCACGAAAAAGCGCCTCCCTAAATAAAGTTTATTAAAATAAACATTTGCTTATATTATAGCACCGTATATGTTTATGTCAACAAAAAAATCCCGCATTTTTGCGGGATTTTTGGATTTTTTGTAAAAATTTATTTTTGTTCTTCTTCGATGGCTTTAAGAAGAATATCTTTTGCGTAAGAAATGGCGTTTGCAACGCTGCCTTCTTCGAAAGGAACGCGAAGATTTGCAACTTTGAGAAGTCCAAGATAGCTCTTGCTTCCGCCGGCGTTGCAAAGTGCAAGGTAATCTTTCCAGGCCTGCTCTTTATCTTCCGCATAGCGTTTTTTAAATTCCATTGCGCCCATGGTGGTAAGGGTGTAGTTGATGTAATAGAACGGGTAAAGGAAGATGTGGAGCTTGTGGTACCAATAGCCGCCGCGATCCATGAATTCATCGTCGGAATAGGTTCTCCAGGGCATATATTTTTCTTCGAGTTTATGCCACTCGTAAGTTCTTTCCTTCGGGGTAAGATCCGGATTTTCGTAGATGATGTGCTGGAATTCATCAACGGCTACGCCGAAAGGAACAAAGGTAAGAGCTTCCTGAAGATGTGCAAAGCGGTATTTATCCGCCATATCGCCGAACATATACTCCGCATAGGGATAGCAGAACTGTTCCATGGACATGGAATGGATCTCTGCGATATCGGTGCTTTCGTGATAATAATCGGAAACCGGCTGGTGGCGCATTGCGCAGTAACCCGCAAACGCGTGGCCAAGTTCGTGAGAAAGTACCTGCATATCAAAAATGGTGTGGTTAAAGCAGCTGAAAACAAAAGGAGCTTTGTATTTTTTAAGGCTGGTCATGTAACCGGTGGAAGCTTTGCCGGGTTTGTTTTCAAGATCCATAAGGTGATGGTCGATCATAAAATCGATGAATTCGCCGGTTTCGGGGCTGAGTTCGTGATACATTTTTCTTGCCTGCTCAACAAGGAATTTTGCATCGCCTATGGGTTCCGCGTTTCCGTCCGGGAAGATAAATTTTTCATCATAAGCCATGATTTTATCTACGCCGATGCGTTTTGCCTGTGCCTCATAAAGTTTTTCGCAAAGGGGAACAAGGTCGTTTTTGACCTGTTCGCGGAATGCGGCAACTTCTTTCTGGCCGTAATCGCTTCTGCCCTGGTTGATGTAGCCAAGGGGAGTGAAGGTTTCGTAACCCATGGCTTTGCCCATGGCGGTGCGGCATTTTACAAGTTTATCGAAGATTTCTTCCATTTTTTCTTCGTTGGAAGCATAGAATTCGGAATATTTTGCAAAGGCGGCTTTGCGGATTTCACGGTCCGGATTGCCGAAATAGCTCTGGATTCCGTAAAGATTAAGCACCTTTCCGTCGAACTCGATGTTGGCGGTGGCCATAAGTTTCTGGTATTCGGTGGTAAGCATGGCTTCTTCCTGAAGATAGGGGATAAGTTCCGGTTTAAAGGAGCTTACGTCGCGGCGGAGTTTTTCAAGAAATTCCGGGCCGAAGTCCGCGTCGATATCCTTGGCAAAAGGACTTTCAAGAAGCGCTTTGGAATATTCCATAAAGGTGGCTTCTGCAACGGGAAGGCGCTGATGGAGAAAAGCCATTTCGTCCTCATAGAATTTATCGGTGGTATTAAGGGTGTTGCGAATATGGGCAACGTTGATCATGGTGGCCATATCCTCGGTGGATTTGTCCGCATCAAGAATGATGCCGCGGACTTCTTCATAGGATTTTGCCGCGCGGAGTTTTGCGGTGTATTCCCTGGAAAGTTCTTCCGCTTTATCAATATCGGGGCGGACGTATTCGATGGTATCAAAAGTAAAATTTTCCATATAAAATCTTTCCTTTCCATACAAAAATTTACAAGGCTATAATAGCAATTTTCACCAGTCAAGTCAATAAAAGTAGAAATTATCAACAGTCTGCTTTATGGCGCGGATACTATCCGCCCGCTTTATTGCGCTAACCGTAGGGAACGCTGTCCTCAGCGTTCCGAAAAAACGGACCGTCGGGGACGACGGTCCCTACAGAAAGTATCACTTTAGGTAAGGGGCCATTACGGGCGGCCACACAGGGCCGCCCCTACGATGTTTCGATAAAACGCCCCGGTAATTTATAAAAGAATCCCCCGGTCACGCCTTTTTTCGGTATATTTTTAAATATTTTGGAAATATTATCAAATATATATTGCAATTCCTACAAAAAAGGTATAATATAAAATCCGGAACCGAAAAGGTTAATTTATTTAAGGAGGAAAACAGTTTGGAAAAACGTTTTGTCTATGTGGATAACGCCGCAACGACTCCCATCTCCAAAGAAGTTCTTGATGCGATGATGCCCTGGCTTACCGAAGGCTATGGCAACGCTTCCAGCATATATTCCAAAGGCCGCGAGGCCGGCTGGGCTTTAAAAAAAGCTCACGAAGACGTGGCAGCCGTGATCGGCGCGGAACCGGGCGAGGTTTATTTTACCTCCTGCGGTTCAGAATCCGATAACTGGGCGCTTAAAGGCGCAATGCAGACCCTTGCAAAAAAAGGGAAAAAACATATAATCACTTCTGTTTTTGAACACCACGCAATTCTTCATACCTGCAAGGCGCTTGAAAAACAGGGATTCGAAGTTACCTATCTTCCCGTTTATGAAAACGGCATTGTAAAACCCGAAGACGTTGAAGCAGCAATAAGACCGGATACAGGCCTTGTTACCATCATGTTTGCCAATAACGAAATCGGAACTGTTCAGCCCATTGCGGAAATCGGCAGAATCTGCCGTGAACATAAAATCTGGTTCCATACAGATGCTGTTCAGGCTATGGGACACGTTAAAATCGACGTGAACGAACTTAATGTGGATATGCTTTCTCTTTCCGGTCACAAAATTCACGCGCAAAAAGGCATAGGAATGCTTTACGTAAGAAAAGGCGTGGTGCTTCCCAACCTTATTGATGGCGGCGGCCAGGAAAAAGGCAAACGTGCCGGCACAGAAAACGTAGCCGCTATTGTAGGCTTTGCAAAAGCCATGCAGATCGCGAACGAAAATATAGAAGAACGCGCCGCGAAAACCAGAATTCTGCGCGATAAACTTATTGATAATATTCTTAAAATCGAAAAAACCCGCCTTAACGGCGACAGAGAAAAACGCCTTCCCGGCAATGTGAATATTTCCATAGAGGGAATCGAAGGCGAAAGCCTGCTTTTAAGCCTTGATATGTACGGAATCTGCGCAAGTTCCGGTTCTGCCTGCACCTCCGGTTCTCTTGATCCAAGCCACGTTCTGCTTTCTCTTGGATTGGTTCACGAGGTGGCTCACGGTTCTCTGCGCATCAGCCTTTCTGATGATACCACGGAAGAGGACGTTGATTACATTCTCGAGGTTCTTCCCGGAATTGTTGAAAGACTGCGCGCCATGAGTCCCCTTTGGGAAGCCATGATGAAAGGCGAAAACAAAAAAGTTAAAATGATGCGCTGATAAACCCCTTCCGTCTGCTTTGCAGATGCCTTTCTTTAAAAAAGAAATTTAAACCGAAAAATCCCTTGCATAAAATCGGAGGAAATACAAATGTTATATTCTGAAAAAGTATTCGATCATTTTTCCAATCCCCGCAACGTGGGCGAAATCGAAGATGCCAACGGCATCGGCGAAGTTGGCAACGCAAAATGCGGCGATATTATGAAAATGTATCTTAAAATTGAAAACGGTATTATTGTTGATGTAAAATTTAAAACCTTTGGCTGCGGCGCCGCCATTGCAACCAGTTCCATGGCAACCGAAATGATCAAAGGAAAATCCATCGACGATGCCCTTAAACTTACAAACAAAGCTGTTGTGGAAGCTCTTGACGGCCTTCCGGCAGTAAAAATCCACTGTTCCGTTCTTGCGGAACAGGCGGTAAAATCCGCTCTTTCCGATTATTATACCCGCCTTGGCATTGATCCGCTGCCCATTGTAGGCCCCATCGGCGTTGTCGAGTGCGAGGAATAAAAAAACAAATACAAACAGAAAAGGAGATAGACTTATGAGAATTTACCATTGCGAAGGATGCGACAAAATCCTGCTTAACCTTGGAGAACAGAACGGCACCCTTGAAAAAACCGAGCTTATTCCCGGTTCCGTGGACGCCGCACTGGAAAAACACGTTCCCGTTGTGGAAATCAAAGATGACGTTGTTACCGTAAAAGTGGGCGAAGTTACCCACCCGATGCTTCCGGAACACCACATTGCGTGGGTGATTCTTGAAACCAAAAAGGGCTTCCAGATCAAATATCTTGAAGTGGGCGATGCTCCTGAAGCAAAATTTGTTCTTAACGATGACGAACCCGTTGCGGCTTATGAATACTGCAACCTTCACGGTCTTTGGAAAAAAGAAATCTGATTACAGAGATAAAAAATTAAAGCCGCCGTATGGCGGCTTTGTTTTTTTGCCCTATTTATAAAAAAGTTTTGGTTTCAAGATCAAAAACGATTCTGAAAGGGGAATAGCCTTTTCCGTTAATATCCGAAAAAAGCACGATCTGGTCTTTGGAATACCTCATTTCCGCAGTCTGTATGCCAAAATAGCTTGCGTTTACAAAAACGCCGCTGTCAAAATCTTCGATCAGATTTCCGTCTTTATCAAGAAAAGCAAGCTTTATTGTATAAGGCATGGTTCCTGCATCATAAGCGTTTTGTATATCTTCATTGCTGTACCCGGAGACATCGGAATATACGACGATAAAACTGAAATCATCGGGGTCGCGGCGGAAGGTGTGGATAATTTTTTTGCCGCCGTTTTCTTCACTCATAAAGTTTTCTGAAATATCAAAAACAACCTCGCAGTTTTCCGGAGAATAAATTTTGAATCCGCTTGTGGAAAAGACGTAAAAATCGCCGTTTTTCAAAAATCCTTCGGAAGAGTGCGAACCTATATTGGTGCCGTTTGGCGCAACGCGCTTTATCTCTCCGGTTTGGTTGTTTTTAAGGGCAACTTCGTAAAAATATGCTTCGCCGCCGGCATCTACGGCCGCCTGCCAAAGGGAATAATTTCCGTCGGCGGAAGTATCTATAAGTTCCGCAAGGTTTTCGTCAGTATAATTATAGCTTATGCTGTAAGTTTCTTTTTCAAAATCCAGCTCCATGGTTTTTGCAAGATAGCTGTTTTCAAGGGTGAACCCGAGACGGCCGTTGTGGGTGAGTTCAAGGGTCTGTTTTCCGGTTTCTCTGTCCCACGAAACACTCATATAATTATCGCCGGTGGAAAAGAATGAATGGATGTTTTCGTTTTCAAAAAGCACTGCGTAAAAGCCAAGGTCTTTTCCGGGATTGTAGCCTTCGCCTTCGTAATCCGTATTGTAACAATGATAAAAATAAAGGGAATACCGTCCGGTTTTTGCTTCATAAGGTTCGGCTACGGAGGAACCCCGATAGCTTTTTCCGTCATCAATGCAGTAGCACTGAGCTCCGAAGGAATAATAGGTTTTGCCGCCCTTGTTCAGAACGGTGCATTTTGATGCAATATATGGCGTGGCAAAATCTCCCCAGCCGCCGTAAAGCGCGGAAGCTTTTGGATTATACTCGGAAAGAAGCTTTCCGTCTTTATCAAAGACAAAAATCCGCCAGGACATATATTCTGGATATTCGAGGCTTGGGGCGCCTTCTGCCGCGGAAACCACCCAGTTTTCGTTGTTTTCATCAAAAATAACGCCGCTTATCCAAAGATCGCGGTTTTCTGCCGTAAGTCCTTCAAGTTCAAATTTAATGTCAATCACAGAAAAATCCACAGGATTTATAATAATTATCTTATTGATTCCGCACAGCGCCAAATGTCCGTTGGAGGTAAGGGAATATCCGCCCCATTCATAGTGCAAACCGTAAGTTTCGCTCGAAAGAACATATCCGCCAAAGTTTTCGGTTATTTCCTTTTCGCCCTTTTTAAGGGTGAGGTCAAAGGTGATGCGTCCGTCCTCTTCGGAAATGACGTTTGATGCACTGTGCGAAATTCCCAGAGATTCAAGCCGCTGGGTACCGCCGGCATAGGTCGTAAGTCTATATCCGGCTTCGCTTTGATTTTCGCTGTTTTCCGGAGCGGGTTCAGAAGAGCTTTCCTCCTTCGGCAAAAGAATTTCTTCCGGGAAGCCTTCTTCCGTAGCAGGTTCCGGAACACCGCAGGAACAGAATAAAAACGCAAAAATAACAAAAAACAAAAGTTTTTTCATTCATATCACTTCTTCCAAAAAATTACTCTTTGCCTATATAGTGTATAATCCCCCTGTTTTTGCAGCAAAACAGAGGGATTATTTTTTAAAAATTATTTTTTTATGATTTTTGTTGTATAGGCAAGTCCGCATTTTCCGGGATTCGGCAGACCCAGCTGCCAAAGGTCTTCTGCGCGGGATTCGAGCATGGCAAAGTGCTCCGCGGTTCCGGAAGTTTTGGCAAGTTCCGCAAGAGAAGCGGAAACGGGGAGCGGACAGCCGTTTTCTTTTGCTTTTTTGAGCACCGCTGCTCCGGCTTCGTTCATGCCGAGCACGCGGATATACGGAAGATCGGCAGCTTTGAGCACGGAATCATCAAGGCCGATAAATGCGCCGGAAACAATGCGCTTTATCCGGCTTAAGGCATAGCGCTTTGTTTTTATATTTTCATAAAGTTCCGCAAGGGAACGGGATTCCCTGACTGCATCAAAAACCCGATGATAAAGCCCTTCGGCGGCACAGTCCGGCACTTTTGCAAAGTCCTCCTCGCGCATCATGCGCAGCACCGCAAGCACGGCGGGTTCGATTTTTTTCTCGCTGAAGGGAAGCCCACCTTCCCGGTAAGCCTTCGCCAGAAGTTCATATACTTTATACGGCACAAAGGGAAAAATATCCTCCGGTTCGTCAAAACTTCGAAGATAGGTTGCGGAAGCAATGCCGCTTTTGAGCACGGCGATTTCGCCGTGGCCTGCGCCGTATCTTTTTACGGTAACAGGTTTTATTTTGCTGTTAAGCCGCAAAAGCCATTTGCAGTATTCCGCGCCAAGGGTATCGTTTGGGTTTGCCGCAACGGAAGAAAGTTCCGGCGCAAGTTTTTCTGCGGCTTTTTGCCTTGCGGCCGGTGCGGAAATCCCTTCGGAAAGGGATTTTTTGTATTCTTCGATAAATTCTTTCTGTTCAGAAAGAGCGGCAAAAGCCATTATTTTTTCTGCATCGCCGCTTTCGCTTCCAAAGCTGAGCACATCGACACAGCCAAGAGCATCAAGAATTTTTATTCCGCCTTCGGCAAATCTTTCTGCGGAACCAACGGCGTACGGAACAGGAAGCTCGAGCACCAGATCCGCACCGCAGAGCAGGGCGGCTTCTGCCCTTAAATATTTTGAGCACCAAGCGGGTTCGCCGCGCTGGGTGAATTCTCCGCCAAGAACCGCAACAACGGCATCTGCGCCCATTTCGCGGGTTTTGGCTATCTGGTATGCGTGGCCGTTATGAAAAGGATCGTATTCCGCTATAATTCCTGCGATTTTCATCTGCTGTTCCTCCGTTTTTTGCAAAGAAATAGGTATTTTAATCAACTTTTTAACGGTTTATCCTTGCAATTTGCTTTACAATGTAATAATATATAATTGTCACCCGAATGTCAATGAAGGCCGGCAGTGCCGTGCCCGAAAACAAAAGGAAAAAATTTTTTCGGGACAACATACTTGGAGGTTAAAAAAACATGAAAGTACTTGTTATCAACGCAGGCAGCTCCTCTCTTAAGTATCAGCTTATCGAGATGGATACCCAGGATGTCGTAGCAAAAGGCCTTTGCGAAAGAATCGGCATCGACGGCAGAATCAGCCACAAAACCGAATCCGGCTATAAAGCTGAATATGACGTAAGCTTCCCCACCCACAAAGAAGCATTTGAAGAACTTGTTAAACTTCTTACCGAAGGCGAAAACAAAGTTGTAGAAAACATCAGCGAAATCAAAGCAATCGGTCACCGCGTTCTTCACGGTTCCGAAAAATACAAAGCTTCCACCATCGTTACCGATGAACTTATCGAAGATATCGGCGTAAAATTCCGTGACCTTGGTCCTCTTCATAACCCGCCCCAGGCTGTTGCAATGGCAGCTTGCCAGGAAGTCTTCGGCAAAGAAACTCCCATGGTCGCTGTTTTCGATACCTCCTTCCATCAGACCATGCCCGAAAAAGCATACATGTTCGGCATTCCTTATGAATATTATGAGAAATATTCCATCCGCCGCTATGGCTTCCACGGAACCTCCCATCGTTTCATCACCAAGAGATATTTCGAAATCACCGGTAAAGATCCCGAAGGCACCAAACTTATCATCTGCCACCTTGGCAACGGTTCTTCCCTTTCCGCAGTAAAAGACGGCAAAGTTTGCGATACTTCCATGGGCCTTACTCCTCTTGACGGTTTTGTAATGGGAACCCGCTGCGGCGGCATCGATCCTTCTGTTGTAACTTACGTTATGGATAAAGAAGGCCTTACTCCCGAACAGATGAGCAACCTTATGAACAAAAAATCCGGATTCCTTGGAATTTCCGGAATTTCTTCCGACTGCCGTGACCTTGAAAACGCAGCAGCAGAAGGCAACCACAGAGCACAGCTTGCTCTTGATATGTTCACCTATCAGATCAAAAAGATCGCAGGCGGCTATGCGGCAGCAATGGGCGGCGTAGATGCAATCATCTTCACCGGCGGCATCGGCGAAAACTCCGCAGCACAGCGCGGCGAAATCTGCTCCAACATGGAATACCTCGGCCTTTCCATCGGCGAAGAACTCAACAACAACGCAAGCCGCAAAGAAGCAAAATTCTCTACCGGCGACAGCAAAGTTGAAGCATGGGTAATTCCTACCAACGAAGAGCTTATGATCGCACAGGATACTGTTGAAATCGTTTTCGGAAAATAATTTTTTAATTACATAAGCATAAAAGAGCACCGCGCCGCGGTGCTCTTTTTTTATAAAATCTGCAACATTTTTGCGCCGGAAAGTGACTTTATTGATGAAACCTTTTTTGAAAGGAGCAAAACGTATGAAAAAATTTTTGCTTTGCCCGATAATTGCCGCTTTGCTTTTTGTTTTTGCCGGCTGTTATGAAGAAGAACCCGCAAAAGAAAATATTGCCGGCGAAGAACAGATTTATTCCGAAAACGAAGAAGAACAGAAAATTCCAAAAGAACCGGAGCTTCCTGCCGAAGAAGAGCTTTTTGCCATGGCAGAAGGCGCCCTTTATTTTCACTGTCACACCATGGACGGGATGGATTTTTATGAATACGGCGGCTTTGAAAAACCGGAGGATATTTCTGCGCAGGGACTTTATAATTTTTTTATCGCGAAGAACGACGGAGAAAAATATCTTGGGAAAGATAAAGAGGAATATCATATTACAAAAAAAGATATGATCGATTTTTATTCCGGTTATTTCTGCGACGTTTCGTTCCTCGAAGAAAAGCTTGGCGGCATTTATTCCGTAAGGTTTTTTTCCGCATACAAAGAAGAAAACGTGATTTTTCACGAAAATCCGGAAATAAAAGCAGAGGGCGAAAAAATCACCCTTAAAACCGATGATTACGAAGCGGTTTTCTGCTTTTCGGAAGGCAAGGTTTTTTACGAAAGTTTTTCCCTAAACAGCGGACCAAAATGGGGCCTTAAAACGGAACTTTTTGTTACTGATCCGGAAAGCGAAACTTATACCGATGAAGAAATGGTCATATCGGGCTATGCATATCCAGATTGGCGGTATGTAAAAACCAATACCGGAAGATACATCAGCAGCAGAAAAGAGCCTTTTAACTATTACGAAAGTCTGAATTTTTACAGAGAGAAAGATTTGTATGAACCTTTCGGTTCGCTGACGGTTTATAAAGATACCGGCAGGACCTTTGATGAGCTTTTGGCAAAAAGCAGCGTTCTGGTTTTTGAAGAGGATATTATTCCGGTGGAAAATATTTTCCATTCCGCAGAAAAAGCCTGTTATGTAAAACTTACGTATCCTTCCAAAAACGGAGAACCGGGCGGGTATCTGCGGACATACATAATTCAGTATGACGGATACGTTGCTTTTTCGAATATTTATATCGAATATTCCGAACAGGAGCGGCAGGAGGGTGAATGCGAAGAATTTATAAGCGAACTGAATATCGTTCCGAAAAATTTATAACGGCTTAAAAAAACGTAAAATAAAACGGCAGGTTTTATACCTGCCGTTTTTGTGGTTTTATGCGATTACTTCGTTAAATACTGCATAAACAGCGCTGTACCAGGCGTTTTCCTGTTCAAGTGCTTCAGGGTCGCGCATAAGAGCGTTTATTCCTTTGGCAACCGCTTTAAAGCCTGCCTTCGCAACGCCGGTAACGGCGCTTCCTATGGCAAAGCCCGCTCCGATGGCGCCGCCGGCAAGCATACCGCCAACGGTTCCCATTGCGCCGCTTCCGTCAAAAACACGGGTATTGGCCGCAAAATCCTCGTGTTTTATATTTTTGCTTTGACCAAAAGAATAGACATCAACTGTGCAGGTTTTTCCTGCATCGCGCCTTACGATGCAAAATTTATAATAGTCGTTTCTGTGGTTTGGATTTACCAGAGCAAGACAGGATTCTTCTTTTGAGAAAAGTCCGCCGCCGTAAAGGGTGGTTTCTTCCACAACGGCTTCTATTCCGTAATTTTCGATAACTTCTTCCAGTGCCGCTTTTATTTCGGCATAGGTCACGTCGCTTCCGTTCATAAACCTTATGCTGTTTCTGGCTTGTTCCATCTTTTTTCTGTTTACAGTTTCCATTTTTCACCCTCCGGAAAGTTTTGTTAACAACAAAATACATCATTTGATGTATTTTGTCAAGGGTAAAGCTGTTTTTGTCGCATAATATTACCGTTAAGGGGTGATGTTGATGCAGCACTATACAAGATTAAGGGATTTGCGTGAAGACGCGGATTTAACACAGGATAAGCTTGTTCAGAAGCTTGGCATGCATAAAACAACGTACACAAATTATGAACAGGGCAAAAGGGAACCGCCGTTTGATTTTATAATTAAAATAGCGAAGTTCTATAATGTTTCTATTGATTATATTGCCGGGCTTACGAACGAACCGAAAAAATTAAAATAAAATACGGCAGGTTTTATACCTGCCGTATTTTTGTTTATTGATTTTCCTCTTTGTTGAAATCTTTTTCTTTTATTTCGTTAATAAGGGGCAGAATCATGGGCGAACGCTGGGTGACGGTATAGATATAGCCGCCGGCAGCATCGCGGATTTTTGTTTTAAGGTTCTGCCAGTCGCGCTTGTTTTCCGCAATGCCGGAAAGCACTGCCTTTTCCACAACTTCTTTTGTTTTTTCAATAAGCTCTTCGCTGTCTTTTACATATACAAATCCGCGGGAAAGAATATCCGGTCCGGCAAGAATCGCGCCCTTATCGCTAAGGGTTACGGAAACCACCATAATGCCGTCTTCGCCAAGGTGTTTTCTGTCGCGCAGAACCACGTTGCCAACGTCGCCCACGCCAAGGCCATCCACAAGAACGGCACCGGCGGTTACGGTGGAAACGGCGGTTATCTCGTTTACGGAAACTTCGATAACCCTGCCAAGTTCCGGAATGACGATGTTTTCTTCCGGCATACCCATTTGCAGAGCAAGATCGCTGTGCTTTTTAAGGTGCTTGTATTCACCGTGAACGGGAATAAAATACTGGGGTTTTGTCAAAGCAAGCATAAGTTTCTGCTCGTCCTGACAGGCGTGACCGGAAACGTGAATCTGGCTGTATTTTTCATAAACCACTTCCGCGCCAAGCTTCATAAGTTCGTTTACCACTTTGCCGACGTATTTTTCGTTGCCGGGAATGGGATACGCGGAAATAATGACCAGATCGCGGCAGGTGATGTTTACTTTTTTATGGTCGCCGGTGGACATTCTGGTAAGGGCAGACATGGGTTCGCCCTGGCTGCCGGTGGTGACTATGCACACTTCATTTTCCGGAAGTCTGTTGATTGCGTCAAGGGAAATAACGGTGCCCTCCGGAGCTTCGAGGTAGCCGAGTTCCAGAGCTTTTGCCACAACCTGTTCCATGCTTCTGCCGGAAACAGCAACTTTTCTGCCGAATTTTACGGCGGAATCTATTACCATCTGTACGCGGTGCACGTTGGAAGAAAAGGTTGCCACTATGATGCGTTTTTCCGCTCCGTTTTTAAAAAGAACGTCAAAGCTTTCGCCGACTACTCTTTCGCTTGGGGTGGCGCCGGGTCTTTCGGCGTTGGTGGAATCCGAAAGAAGGGCAAGCACGCCCTTGCTGCCCAGTTCGCCAAAGCGGGCAAGGTCAATTACGCCGCCCCGGGTCGGGGTATAATCCACTTTATAGTCGCCGGTCTGGATAACAATACCCGCAGGGGTGTGTATTGCCAGCGCGCAGGAATCCGGAATGGAATGGTTGACGTAGATGAATTCAACGCTCATAACTCCGGCGGCAACAATATCGCCGGGTTTTACTATATTGAGCTTTGCGCTGCCAAGAAGATTTTTTTCCGCAAGCTTGTTTTCGATAAGCGCCATGGAAAAGCGGGTGGCGAAAACCGGAATATTAAGCTTTTGAAGAAGATAGGGTACGGCACCGATGTGGTCTTCGTGGCCGTGGGTGATGAAAAGACCCTTGATTTTATCCTTGTTTTCTTCAAGATAGGTAAAATCCGGAATAACAAGGTCGATGCCGAGCATTTCGTCATCGGGAAAAGCCATGCCGCAGTCCACGATTATAATTTCGTTTTCGTATTCATAAACCGTAAGGTTTTTGCCGATTTCGCCAAGTCCGCCAAGGGGGATGATTTTAAGCGGCGGATTTTTGGAAGCTGCGGTGGGACGGCCGCGTTTTTTTCTGTTCCAGCCCCAGCCGGAATTTTTCTTTTCCGGATTCTGTTTTTCGCCATTGCTTTTTACGGCTTCTTTTTTGGAAGAAGTTTTTTTGGCAGAAGGATTTTTTTTGGCGGTTTCTGCCGGATTTTTCTTTGGACGGCCGCGCTTTTTGGAAGAAGCGTCTTCTTCGCTGTGGTCATACTGCGCTTCCGGAAGGCTTGCAAGGATTTTATCGAGTTTATCAAGATTTGATTTTTGCTGTTTTGCTCTTTGAGTATGGTTCAAATTTTGTCCTCCTTTTTTAAAATTTGATTTTGATTTATGTATTTTTCCGAATTAAGTACAAAAATAAATGTTTTTTGCCGAAAAAAGCGGCTTATTGCAATAATTTGCATACAGAAAAACTCCAAACCGTTAAAAACAGCCTGGAAAAATAAAATTATTAAATTAGTCCGGTCACAATTGTTACTATTATTGTAATTATTTTGAATGTAATTGTCAATAAAAATTCAAAAGCTTAAAAATAATTTTAAAAACCTTGCTTTTTTCTTAATATGCCGCTATCATATTTTTCAGAACAAAAAGAGAGGTGACTTTGATGAAAGAGGTCATGATTTTTACAGACGGAGCCTGTTCCGGTAACCCCGGCCCCGGCGGCTGGGGAACAATTCTGCGTTTTGGAGAGCACGAAAAGGAACTTTGCGGCGGAGAAAAAAACACCACCAATAACCGTATGGAACTTACCGCCGTTATAAACGGGCTGGAAGCCCTTAAAGAACCGTGCAAGGTTACGGTGGTGACGGATTCCAAATACGTTGCAGATGCGGTTACTCTTGGCTGGGCGGAAGGCTGGAGAAAAAAAGGCTGGAAGCGCAGCGGCGGTGAGCCGGCGCTTAACCCGGATTTGTGGGAAAAACTGCTTGAACTGCTTAAAATCCACAAGGTGGAATTTAAATGGATCAAAGGCCATGCCGGCCACCCGGAAAACGAACGCTGTGACGCAATGGCTGTATCAGAATGGCAGAAGCTTAAATAACCCAAAAGCGCCTTTACAAAAGGGCGCTTTTTTAGTTGAAAGATAAAAATTGAAAGTTGATGTTTTTAAATTTACCGTAGGGGCGGATATTGTCTGCCCGTTTGCCACAGCACCGTAGGGAACGGTCCTTACCGTTCCGCAAAAAACAACCAATTTACAGTAGGGCGGGGGCTTTGCTCCCGCCGCAAACAGGTATCCCGGAGGGCAGCCTTCCCAGAGGGGAAGGGGGACCGCCGCTTGCGGCGGTGGAAGAGGGATAACCAAGAACCCGGAGGGATTGCCGTTTTATAGATATACTACCCCATTTCTTTTGAAACCAAAAGAAACCGGGTAGTGCCTGAAAAGAAAAGTTTTAAACCCCTACCCGCTCGCTCCCGCGAGCGACTCCCCTTTAAAATTAAGGGGGAATAAACTCACCACCGAAAGATAGCGATTCCGAATATCCACCGTCGCCGCTCGGGGTCGGCAACGGATTTTCATTTTACCTCGTTCACCCGGCTGTGTTTTTTTGGCGTCCGCACAGGTTTGTTGGAATTATCATTCTTATGTAAAAAGCTTATTTAATAATATAATAAAAATATTAATACATCTTATTGCAAGTTTGTATGGCTTTTGTTATAATAATTACTGTATATATACTGTGAAAGTATGCCAATTTTTAACAGAAGGAGGCAATTCTATTGAAAAAGAAAATCGACCTTCTGGAAATTACCCTTATTGCGTTTATGATTATTATGGCGGTGTTTGCCTTTATGGCGGCCGCCTATGACAAAAAAGTATTCTATATTCAGATAGTTATAGCGGTGTTGGCGGCGGCTTTTGGAATATGGAGGCTTTTTTCTGCAAGAAAGGATTCCAGAAAATTTCTTGAATATATCGGCGGAAGGCTTGGCGCTGTAAAAAGCGATGCTCTTGTAAAATTCCCGATGCCCGTTGCCGTTACCAACGAAGCCGGAGAGATCATCTGGACCAACAGCATTTTTCATAACGAGGTTATGAAAGGCGAAGAGTGTTTTGGCAAACCGGTGCACGAAGCGCTGGAAGGTTATGATTTTGAAAAAGTTTTTTCTCCCGGCGGATGCGAAGTTATCTGCCGCGGCGGAAATTATTCCGTATATGCCACATCTTCCGAAGAAATGGGAGAAAAGCTTTTTGCGGTTTATCTGGTGGACAGAACCAACGAAAGAAAAGTTGAAAAACTTTACAGCGAAAGCAGACCGGCGGTTCTTTCCATAACGCTGGATAACCTTGAAGAGCTTTTTGCCAACTGTAAAGAAAGCGAAAAAAGCTGGATAAAAGGCGAGGTTGAAAAGCTTTTTGAAGATTTTGTTGCGGAAAACCACGCGTTTTTAAAACGAAATTCCAGTTCCAAATACGTTGCCATTGTGGAAGAAAAATACCTTAAACGGATGGAAGAAGAACGCTTTTCCATTCTTGACAGGGCAAGAAAAATTCTTACCAGCGAAGAATTGCCCGTAACCCTTTCCATAGGCGTTGCAAGGGGCGATTATTCCCTTGATAAACTTAACGAATTTTCTTTGCAGGCGCTGGAAATGGCCCTTGGCCGCGGCGGCGACCAGGCGGCGGTTAAAAACCTTAACGGTTACGAATTTTACGGCGGCTTTGCAAAAGGCGTGGAAAAAAGAACAAAGGTAAAAACCCGTGTTATCGGCGCGGCACTTTGCGACCTTATAGAATCTTCCTCCAACGTGCTTGTTATGGGTCACCGCTTCGGCGATCTGGACTGCATTGGAGCCGCGGTGGGCATGGCCGGTGCCGTGCGCGATATGGAAAAGGACGTTCACATTGTGGTGAACAGAGAAACCTGCCTTGCAAAACCGCTTATTGATAAAATAGAAAAGGCCGGCACGCTGGAACTGTTTATT
>SVNB01000135.1 GCA_015067125.1 Oscillospiraceae bacterium | reverse complement strand
GCCGATGATTTTTTTGACCATGGGGCGCATCCATCCGGCAAGGGTGGTGCCGATATCTCCGGCACCGATAATAAGCAGGGTGCTGCCTTCCAGCGGTTTATCGTATTTTACGATTTCCCATTTCTGCCGGTTCTGTTGGTCACGGTATTCCGGAAGGCGGCGGCAGAGAGAAAGCAGCAGCGCAAGCAGATGTTCCGCAATTACGTTGCCGTAACAGCCGGTCATACAACAGAGTTTTGCATTTTCGGGGAATTTTCCGCCGTCGATATAATAATTTATTCCGGAAGAAGAACTTTGGAGCATTTCAAGGTTTTCGCAGTGCTCAAAATCGCCGTTCGGCACTTCTCCGATTATAAGATTTGCCGTTTTTAATGCGGAAAGGTACTCTTCGCGGTTTTCTTTTCTGTTGATAAAAGCAATATTGCATTTATCTTTTACGGCAGAAACAAGTTTTTCCTTTGATTTTTCATCATACGGAAGAAGAACAAGAATATTTTTCATAAATTGCTCCTTAAAAAAGAATCTCTTTTTGCAATATAGCATATTATACGTTTTTTGTAAACATAAGAATCCCTCCACCGTGCCATACGGCAACGGTTCCCCTCCCTTTAGGCAAGGGAGGCAGAAAAAAACTCCCTGCCAAAAAGGCAGGGAGTAATTTTTTTCGATTATCGGCTTCCCGATTCCAATCAGTCGGAAACGTAGGGAAGGAATGCAAGATGACGTGCGCGTTTGATAGCGGTAGTCAGCTGGCGCTGATGGCGAGCGCAGGTTCCGGTAACTCTTCTGGGAATGATTTTGCCTCTTTCGGAGAGGAATCTTCTCAGACGGGGAACATCTTTGTAATCGATTTCTGCAATTTTATCTACGCAGAATGCGCAAACTCTTTTGCGGCTTCTGCGGTTGCGATTCATGGGTCTTTCAGATCTTTCCACGATAATATCCTCCTTATAGATTTTCAGTTAAACAAGATTTTTTGAGCTTCGTGCTCAGAAAGGGAGATCCTCGTCATCGATGACGGTAAAGTCATCTGCGGAACCTGCGGAATAAACAACCGGTGCCGGTTCTGCAACGGGCGGGGCGAATTCGTTTCTTTCGCTATGGAAAGAAGGCGCGCCTGCGTCTTTGCTTCTGGGAACAAATTCGACGTTATCTGCTACGATTTCGACGGATTTGCGTTTTTGGCCGGCTTTGTCTTCCCACATTCTGGTCTGGATGGAACCTTCGATAACGATGGGAGAACCTTTCTGGAAGTATTTGCAGACGAACTCGGCGGTGTTTCTCCATGCAACGATATCGATCCAGTCGGTCTGACGGTCGGTACCCTTGGAATAGGGTCTATCCACAGCAATGGTGAAGCTTGTTACGGCGATTCCGCTGCCGGTCTGACGAAGTTCGGGATCGGCGGCAAGTCTGCCAATAAGGGTCGCTTTGTTCATAGGAATCCTCCTTATTCTGCTTTTGCAACGATCAGGGAACGGATTACGCCGTCGGTGATGTTGTAGTGACGATCGAGCTCTGCCGGGAAGGAAGGAGCGCTGGTGAAGTTAACAAGCACATAATAACCTTCGGTCTCGTAATTGATAGGGTAAGCAAGTCTCTTTTTGCCCCATTCTTCAACACCGTCAACAGTTGCGTTTTCGGAGATAAGAGTGGTGAATTTTTCAACGAGAGCAGGGATTGCTTCCTCATTCTTGCAGCTGAAAACCATAACGGTTTCGTAGCTCTGGGAAAGTTTTGCCATCTTTGATACACCTCCTTTTGGACTTTGGCCCCGCTTTGCGGAGCAAGGATGTTAGCTTTTAGTCATAAAGCAACATTATTTATTATAACAGCCGCAAAGCGGCTTGTCAACATAAAAAAACGGGATTTTTAAAGAAAATTTGCCATATCCGGCATGATGAAAAATTCCGAACTTACAATAAAGCCGGCAAGCACAAAACTTGCGGAAAAACTGATAAGAGCAAGGATTATGGGAAGAACCATGCTGGTGCCGCCTTTTTTGCGGAAGAAATCCGCAACGGCTTTTTCGCTTTGGCTTGCAAGTTTTTCTCTGGCGCCTTTAATATTTTTTACAAGCTTTGCAAAATAAAGGCGGTTGAAGAAAAGCATCAGCGCAATGCGGATTCCCCAGATAAGGAAATTTGCGATTATCGCGTATATTGCAAGGGTTTGCTGGTGGGGAATTTCCCATATAACCTGAGAAAGCAGTCCCATTTCCACGTATTGTTCCTGAATGGTCACAAGGTCAAGCAGCAGGGTGGGTATATTAAGAATGGAAACGGCCGCAAGAACAGCAAGGCCAAGGCCATACATTTTTCTGTAAAAAAGATAAAAATAAGAAAAAATAAATGCGGAAAAGTTGGTATCGAACTTTGCACCCTTGGAAAAAGCCGCAAAACGCGGAAGGAAATATTCTATGTTGCTTCTTACATAAATTGCGGCCTCTTTTGCGGAAATTCCGTCAAGGCTGTCGCCGAATGCTTCGGAATACATACGCTGTCTTTCACGATGAAAATCCTCTGCG
>SVNB01000021.1 GCA_015067125.1 Oscillospiraceae bacterium | reverse complement strand
AGATATTTATTATATATTGTAAATTGTGAAATTCAACAAAATTTGAAAAAGCTTTTTATATAAATTCAATTACTAAGTAGTCGCAAAATAAAGCACGTTTTGTGTTAAAATTTTTATTTTTCGCCCGCACCA
Organism: Oscillospiraceae bacterium; assembly: GCA_015067125.1. GTDB lineage: Bacteria > Bacillota > Clostridia > Oscillospirales > Ruminococcaceae > UMGS1668. The sequence goes on along the minus strand of SVNB01000021.1, from coordinate 18,867 downwards.
CAGCCTTTTGCAGCCAAAAAAACGGCGCAAAAAAGGCATTTTCGGCACATAAGAAAGCGGATAAAATCCAATATTAAAATACCAAAGTATTTATATAATGTCAAGATATAAATTACAATAGTATTGTAATATTTTATCTGTGGTGATGGTTATGCTAAATCAAAGAATAAAAGAGCTTCGGCTTGCGCGTGGAATAAACCAGGTAAAACTGGCAGAGGCGCTTGGCGTTACAAAACAAAGCGTTTCCAACTGGGAAAACGATAATATTCAGCCTTCGATAGAAATTCTGATGAAGCTTGCGGAATATTTCTGCGTTTCCACAGATTATCTTTTGGGGCTGGAAGAAAAAATAACTTTGGATGTCAGCAACCTTTCTGCGGAAGAAATCGCGCATATTCAGCAAATCATAAACGATATAAGAAAAAAATAAAAAAAGGACGCCGGTGGCGTCCTTTTTTTGTGCTTAAAATATTTCGTGCCGCAAAAGTAATCTATGTTTGGTATTTACAGCCATTTTTTTGATTTTGCTGTTGAATTTTACGAATAATTTGATATAATATAATCAGCAAATGATTTTTGAAAGGAGTTCTGTCAATGCCTAATATAAGACCTGTTTCCGATTTAAGAAACTACAACGAAGTACTTCGTGATATCTCCGAAAATGATCCCGTTTTCCTTACCAAAAACGGAAGAGGACGTTATGCGATTATTGATATAGACGAATACGAAAAACTTACTGCCGCGAGGAAACTTCTGGGTGAACTCAGCAAAGGTGAAAAATCTGCAAAAGAAAACGGATGGCAGGATATTTCTGCCGTTGAGGAAATATTAGGAGTATAAAATGTATAAAATATCTTTTTCTCCTAAAGCAGTTGATGACCTTAAAGAGATAAAGCAATATATTAAAGATGAACTCTGCAATGAGCAGGCAGCTAAAAATACCGTTGATAAAATCCTTAAAAAGATCAAATTGCTTTCGGATTTTCCGGAAAGCGGTTCAAGTCTTTCTGCCATAATCGGTTTTGATACGGATTACAGATATCTTGTTTGTGATAACTACATTGCATTTTATCGTATTGAAAATAAAAATGTATTGATGGTAAGAATCCTTTATGGCAAAAGAAATTACATGCAGATTCTTTTCGGAGACATATCGTAAATCAGCCAAAACAAAAATTTCTGCCTCGTTTACACTTGCAAACCTCTCCGGCTAAAAACGATTCACAGAATCGTTTTCTTAACGCCGTCGTCCGGTTTGGTTCGACCCCAACAAACATAAAAAAACACCGTCCCCAAAAAGGGACGGTGTTTTTTGGTGCCGGTGATGGGGGTCGAACCCACACGGTATCGCTACCAACGGATTTTGAGTCCGTCACGTCTGCCAATTCCATCACACCGACTTATTACCTTTTTATTATACACGATTTTATTGCAAATGCAAGAATTTTATTCGCAAAAACGCACCGGAACGGGTTTATCCGCGATAATTTCTTCCGCCGTAACAAGGCAGTCCACGGCAAAAATCTCTACCCCGTTTTTGTGCGCTTTGCAAAGTGCCTCTGCAAATCCGGGATCTGTTTTGGAATTTGCCGCAAAGCTTTTGCAGCCTTTCATGGCAATAACAAAAAGCACGCAGGCCCGAAAACCCCTGCGTTTTGCTTCAATAAGTTCGCAAAGGTGCTTTGCTCCGCGTTCCGTCGGAGCATCTGGAAAACGCGCTTCGCCTTCCATATTAAGGGTAACACCCTTTACTTCAAGGAATATTTTATCTGTTTTATCCTCTATGTAAAAATCAAAGCGGCTTTTTTCAAAAAACTTTTCCGGCTTAACGATTTTTACGCCGGGAAAAAGGGTTGGAATATATTCCCCTGCAACTTTGTTTGGAGCAATGCTGTCTATATTTATAATTTCTCCGTCGGCTCTGCGCACGCCGATAAGGTCAAAAGCGGTTTTGCGTTCCGGGTTTTTTGCGGGGCACAAAAAAACTTCCGCTCCGGGCAAAAGAAGCTCCTTCATTCTGCCGGTGTTCATAACGTGGCAGATTTCTTCTTTTCCTTCTATTTCCACATGGGCAATAAACCTGTTTGGACGGGAAATAAATTTTCCGGATATAACGTTTTCGTACTTCATAATGCGCTCCCCTGTTCAAGGTTATCTTTTCTGAACGCCGCGTTTATGGCATTCAGCACCCGTTTTTTATCCGCGGACCAAAGCGGAGCCACAAGGTGCTTTTTGCTGCCGTCACCGGTAAGGCGGTGTACGGTCATTTCCGGCGGTATGCGGCGAATGCATTCTTCCAGAACGGATATATATTCTTCAGGTTCAAGGGTTTTGAATTTTCCGGAAGCGTAATCTTCTGCAAGGTCAGTGCCTTCCAGAACGTGCAGAAGCTGAAGCTTTATTCCGTCGGCGCCGCTTTTGCCGATATATTCCGCGGTTTTTGCAATCATTTCCGAAGTTTCCCCCGGAAGTCCGATTATCATGTGCACGATAACGTAAATTCCGGCTTTTTTAAGCCGTTTTACGGCGGAATCGAACACACAGAGAGGATACCCCCTGCGGATATATTCCGCGGTTTTTTCGTGCACGGTCTGCAAACCCAGTTCCACCCATACAGGCTTTATTTTGTTGAGTTCCGAAAGCAGTTCCAAAACTTCGTCCGGCAGGCAATCCGGCCTTGTGCCTATGGAAAGAGCCACAACATCCGGGTGGCTTATTGCTTCGGTAAAAAGCGCGCGCATTTTTTCCACGGGGCCATAGGTGTTTGTATAGCTTTGAAAATAAGCAATATATTTTCCGGAAGGATTTTTTGCCGCCACGCGGGCCTTTGCCTTTTCTATCTGCAAAAAGATGTTTTCGCAGGGTTTTTCGGCAAAATCTCCGGAACCGCCAAGGCAGAAAATACAGCCTTTTGTTCCAAGGGTGCCGTCCCTGTTGGGGCAGGTAAAACCGCCTTCCAGCGCCAGCTTATATACTTTTTCGCCGAACTTTTCCCGCATTTCATCGTTAAGCGAACGGTATGCCGTAAAAATCCCTCCTTTTGCAAATTTAATAAAATCTTAAAGTTATCTTACCACAAAACCCGTTTACTTTGCCATATAAAAAAGTTATAATTTTACCAATAAATATTTTGTTTGCCGCTTTGCAGAACAAAGCAACCCGGAGGGCAGCCTCCATTTAGGCAAGGAAGCCGAATTGCCCACCGTAGGGAACGCTGTCCTCAGCGTTCCGAAAAAACGGACCGTCGGGGACGACGGTCCCTACAGAAAGCATCACTTTAGGTAAGGGAGCTAAATTTAGCCTTCCCAGAGGGCAAAGCCTGCGAAGCGCGCCCGGTGGGTGTAACAGCAAGCACCCTTTCGTCATGGCTTCGCCATGCCACTTCCCCTCAAGGGGAAATATTTAACACGCCGATAATTACAAAAGAATCCCCCGGCCTTTTTACCGCAAACAGAAAATCAAAAGAAAAATAACGCAATATTTTTAAAATTTCTGCGTCTTTATGTGTGAAGGGAGCGTGAAAATTTTGAAGAAGTTTTCTCTTGCCGCATATACTTTTTCTCATTTTGCGGTGGATTACGTCTGTCTGCTCACGGTTCTTGATCCCTGGGGCATGGCGGCGGAAATTCTTGGCGGAGTGCAAGGCTACGCGCTTTTTGTAATAATATATAATTTTCTTGCCTTTGGTTTGCAGATGATTTTCGGCGCATTTTGCGAAAACCACCGTAATTTTCCAGCAGGGGCCTTTGGCTGTATTCTTGTTCTGGCGGGCGCCCTTTGCCGGGCGATGATTCCCGAAGCGCACCCGGAATACGCTTTTAATCTTTGGGCGGCGGTTTTTCTTGCGGGCATCGGCAACGCGTTTTTTCATATTGGCGGCGGAATAGACAGCCTTGTTCATTCCGGCGGAAAACTTAGCAGAAGCGGAATTTACGTTTCTTCCGGCGCAATAGGCGTTGCGCTTGGAATTTATAATTGCGATAAATTCACCGGCGGCATCGATTTTATTGCCCTGCTTATGATATTCTGTGCGGCGCTTTGCTTTGCGGCGCACAAAAAAGCCCCGGCAGAGGGAAACGCGGATATATGCGGCATTGCCGGAGAAAAAATCGGCACCGGCGCAGTTATAGCCTTTGCGCTGATTTCCGTGCTGATCCGTTCTTTTGGCGGAACGGTTATTCCCATGGAATGGAAAAACACCGCAGAGCTTGGTTTACTTTCCGGCTTTGGTGCCTTTGGTGGAAAATTCATCGGCGGTTTTGCTGCGGATATCTTCGGGGCAAGGCGAACGGGGATTATAAGCCTTTTGTTTTCGCTTCCGCTTTTGATTTTTGGCAGGGATAACGTGATAATTTCCGTTCTGGGAGTTATTCTTTTTAATATTACAATGCCTGTAACTTTGGGCATAATCGCCGAAAAAATCCCGAAGAATCCGGGAATTGCCTTTGGACTTACCACGGCGGCGCTTCTTTTGGGTGCGGTGCCAAGCTTTTTTATCGTGCTGAACAAAGGCGCGGCTCTTTTAATTCCGGCTGTTATAATTTCTGCCGTTTGCATTTTCTTTGCGGCGGAAAATAAAAAAAACAAAAATATAAAAACCAAAACAGGGAGGAACACACTATGAATATTCTTATGGACGTTGCTGTCGGCCCGATGTACGCTGTTATGGGCGGAATGCTTCTTGCGGTTATTGCGGTGGTTGCCGCGGTTGTTTTTGTTGCGGTAAAGCTTATTAAAAAGGCCATGAAGAGCAAGGATGAATGATATGGAGCTTTTTGCCGTTCTTCTTGATATTGCTCCGATGCCTCCGGCAGAGCCTTCGCTTTGGGCAAGGTTTTTGGCGGCGGTTTCTGCCGCGGTGGGCGGCATTGTATGGAGCGCCGTAAAACTGATATACAAAGCGACAGGCAAAAACAAAAAGGAGAAAAAATGACGGATTTTTATCTTCCGAAGGCAAAAAACACTTGCGACTTTGTTGTGCTGGGTTCAAAACCCGGCTTTGCGGTAATGCTTTTGGCTGCGGCAGTGCTTGCGTTTTTTGCCGCGGCGGCTATAATTAAATTTACAAAGAAAAAACAAAAATAAAGGGGTGCTGCAGATGATTCTGATGGATCTTATTCCCGTAAACCCGGTGGAAATATTTATTACGGAATGGTGGCCGGCCATTGCTCTGGCCGTTGGGGCACTTGCAATTTTTGCCGTAATGGCTATAATAAAAGCTATACGAAAAAACAAAAAATAAGGAGAAACCGTTATTATGACCGGAACACCGATTCTTATGGCAATAGGCGAATCCCTTGGAGTTTTTGCCGCAACCACAATGCTTTCTTTTGCGCTTATTACCGGACTTTTCTTTTTTCTTAAATGGAACCACAAAAGAAAACACCCGACCGAAGACGATATTAAGGAAACCAACCGTCAAAGAAGAGAGCGCGAAAAACTTAAACGCCAGACCACGGATAAAGTAAACGCCTATATGAAGGGCCAGAAGCCCGCAAAAGATTCCGAACATGTTCCCAACGGCAAACGCTGCGGAAAATATAAAAAGAAAAACAAGAAAAAATGATTCCGCTTTTTCTTCTTATAAGAAATCTTCTTCTTACGGTGCTCACAGAAGGCGTGCTGGTGCTCGTATTCACAAAGAAAAAGAGCACGGTATATCACAGCGTGCTCGTGAATATGCTTACAAACCCGCTTGTTAACCTTGCGCTTATGGCGTGGGCTGCTTTTGTTCCGTTTTCAGAAGATTTTTATTACTATATGCTTACCGCTGTTTTGGAAGTTTCTGCAGTGGCAGCGGAATGGATACTCTATTATAAAATGGGGGATTTCGGCTTAAAAAAGGCATTTTTTGCCTCTTTAAGTCTTAACACCGCATCGTATTTTCTTGGAGTTTTAATACAATAAAATTTTTGAGCACCGTGCCGGAAACACGGTGCTCATTTTGTTTTAAAACAGCCTGCTGTCATAATCTTTTATAAATTACCGGCTTAAATTAATGGGATAGGATTTCTCTCCCTCCGTCACCTGCGGTGATATCTTCCTCGTCAAAAGGAGGTTGCCTTCCGAGTTGCTTGGTTATCCCTCTTCCGTCACGGCGTTGCCGTGCCACCTTCCCCTCTGGGAAGGCTGAACGGAACGGTCAGGATGCTTCGGTTTGTTCCGTATATTCTTTAAGCTCTTCCAAAAATTCGCTGTATTCTTCATCGGTCCAGTAAAATTCCAGTTCTTTTTCGGAATAATCTTCCGGCCTGTAGCGCATAAAATTTTGTCCGATATCATAACCAAAGCGCCGCAAAACGCTTTCCGCAAATTCCCGAAAAAACATTCCTATTCCGGTTATCACGTTTCCGTCGCAAACAACGCTTTTGTGAATAAAATTTTCTTTTTCCACAAAGGAAAAAGTATCTGCCATCTGCATAAAAAATCCGGCAGTAAACTTTTTACCCTTTAAAATCCCGGCTTTTGCAAGCAAAACGGGTGCGGAAGAAATCGCCGCAAAAACCACGTCCGTATCCGCTCCGCTTTTTAAAAAATCCATAAGTTTTTTGTCATAAAGCGCCAAAAGCGGATTTATTGTTCCGGGCAGAATAACGCAGTCATAATCAGAAATATTCGCGTTTTCAACGGTTTTTGCCGGAAGAACGCAAACGCCTTCCTCGCTGTAATATTCTTTGTTTTCACTTGCTATAAAATCTATTTTTTCGCCAAACCATACGGAAAGAACCGACGTAAGGCAGGTTATCTCCTGCAAAGAAAATTCAGGATAAATCAAAACGCAAAATCTGTTCATATATTTCTCCTTTATGTTTTGTTTATAATGCGCAATTTTTGTTTGCTGTTAAAAAAACTGGGGATTCTTTTAACAGCAGGCTGGGTTTAACTGGATAGGATTACAATCCCTCCGTCATCGCTTCGCGATGCCACCTCCCTTTACACAAGGTAGGCTTTCTGTAGGGACCGCCGTCCCCGACGGTCCGTTTTTTTCGGAACGCTGAGGACAGCGTTCCCTACGGTGAGCGATTTGGCTTCCTTACCTAAAGGGAGGTTGCCCTTTGGACTATTTTGCTTCGGGGATTTTAAGGCCGGAGAAGGAAAGTTCATAGATTTTTTCGCAGACTTCGGCAATGTATTTTCTGTCGTGAGAAACACTTATAATTACTCCGCCGAAATTCTGCAGAACTTCTCTTATGGCCGGGTTGGAAAGGGGCGAAAGATTGCGCGTGGGTTCATCAAGAACAAGCACGTTGTAATCGCCCAGCGCCATTTTTGCAAAAAACAGCTTTGCCTTTTGCCCGCCGGAAAGTTCTGCCGCCGGGTGACTCATTTCGTCCGCGGTGAATTTTATGCTGCCAAGGTATGTGCGGATTTTTGTGCGTTCTTCCTTTGTGCCGCCTTCTGCCAGAAGTTCCACCGGGTTTTGGGAAAGGTCAAAGCCTTCTTCGTAATTCTGGGGCATATATGCGGTTTTTATGTCTTTTCTCTGCAAAAGTTCTTCCGCTATTTTTTTAAGCAGAGTGGTTTTGCCTGTTCCGTTTCTTCCGATAATGCAGATTTTTTCTCCGCCGTTAACTTCCAGCTTTATTTTGCCGCAAAGGCGTTTTTCTCCGGCAAAAAGCTCCGGAACTTCGTAAGAAAGCACCTTTTTTCCTGCCGGAACAAAAGCTTTTTCTCCAAAGCGGATAAAAATCGCGTCTTCGGATTCCGGCATTTGGGTAAGGTTTTCTTTTTCTTTTTCAAAGCGGCGGCCCATAGCTTTTACGGAATGCATCTTCTTTTTAAGCAAGGCGCCGCCGTGGGGATCCTGCCGTGTGATGTTTTCCTGCTGGTGATCCACCTTTTGATAAATCTGGCGAAAACGCTCCATTTTTTTATCAAAATCCCGTTTTTCGCTTCGGGCCATCTGTTCCTGCTTTTCAAAGCCAAGCAGACGTTCTTCCACATAACGGCGATAGGGCATTTTTGCCACGGTACACCTTGCGGCGGTTTTGCGCCGCAGCTGTTCCATGTGTATTATCATATTTGCGGTGTTTTCCAAAAGGGTTTCGTCGTGGGATATATATAGCACCGGCAGGCCGCAGGAATTTATAAAATTTTCCAGCCATTCCAGGGTTTCTATATCTATATCGTTGGAAGGCTCATCAAGAAGAAGCATATCCGGCCTTTTTGCAAGCACCGCCGCCATGCGAATCTTTACTTTTTCTCCGCCAGAAAGGGTTTTTATTTTGCGGTCGGATTCAAAAATTTCCGCATCAAGGCAAAGTTGCCGGGCAATATCATAAACTTCGTATGGATAAAGTTCTTCAAAGCCGTTTTCTTTGCAGAACCGCGCTATGGTTTTTTCTTTTTCATATTCTTCCGTTTCCTGGGAAAGATACCCGAAGACGGCGCCGTTTGTAATTATTTCTCCGGAATATTCCATATAGTTTTCCACAAGCTGCGGGTCGTAAATCAGTTTTAACAAAGTGGATTTTCCGTTGCCTTCTTCTCCGATAAGGGCGGCCTTATCGCCTTCGTTTATTACAAAAGAGATGTTTTCTCCCAGCACGTGGGAATCTTTTGTGTGGTTCATAAAAAGATTTTTTATCTGGAGCATAGTCATTCCTCCTTTGGGGAACAAAAAAGGTCTGCCTTCGGCATAACCCGAACGCAGACCTGTAAAAGCTCGATATAAAAAGCGGCGCAGAAAAGAAAGACCGCTTTATTAAAAGGGCTTTTTTCGTCAAATGATCTGCGTTTTTCCGTAGGAAACAAAGCCGCCGCGAATGCGGAAGCCGCCGAAGGTTTTTTCGGTTTGTTTTTCTTACATCAAAACCAGATTATTTGCGCATCTTTTCACCCTTTTCGTATTTTATGGTTTAAATATATCACACAGCGCCAAAAAGGTCAAGGCCGCTTCTCCGCGGTTGAAAACTTGGCCTTCTTGAACTTAACGGAATAGGGTTTCTCTCCCTCTGTCACCTGCGGCGTGCCACCTTCCCCTCAAGGGGAAAGCGGCCCTCCGGGTTACCTTATTTTGCGGAACGCTGAGGACAGCGTTCCCTGCGGTAGGCAATTTGGCCCCCTTGCCTAAAGGGGGCTGGCACGCCCATCAGAACAAAGGCGTGACTGAGGGATTTTTTTAATTATCGGTTTTTGCAAAAACACCTCATCCGTCTGCTCCGCAGACACCTTCCCCTCAAGGGGAAGGCTGCCCTCCGGGTTACCTGATAATCCCTCCTCCGTCTGCTGCGCAGACACCTCCTCCTCCGAGGAGGTGAAAACTTTTCACTTTCTGCCTGAAGAAGGGTTTAAATTGTTTACACATCGTTAATTGACTTTATAATATATTAGCGGTAAAATATAGAATTAGGTTAATATTGCTTTTCCATTTTTAACAAAAGGAGATTTTTAAATGGGATTTATTGATAAAATTTTCGGCAACTATTCCCAAAAAGAACTTAAAAGAATAGACCCCATCGTGCAAAAGGTTCTTGCTTTGGAAGAAACCTATCGCACCATGAGTGAAGATGAACTTAAAGGCCAGACCGCACTGCTTAAAGAACGCCTTGCAAACGGCGAAACTCTTGATGACATTCTTCCGGAAGCGTTTGCGGCCTGCCGCGAAGCCTGCGACCGCGTTCTCGAAATGCGTCCCTATCCGGTACAGATAATCGGCGGCATTATTCTTCATCAGGGAAGAATTGCCGAAATGAAAACCGGCGAAGGCAAAACCCTTGTGGAAACTCTGCCTGCATATCTTAACGCCCTTGCAGGCGAAGGCGTGCACATTGTAACGGTAAACGATTATCTTGCAAAGCGCGACAGCGAATGGATGGGCAAGGTTTTTGGCTATATGGGACTTTCCGTCGGCCTTGTCGTTCACGGAATCAGCAACGAAGAACGCCGCGAAGCCTATGCCTGCGATATAACATACGGCACCAACAACGAATTCGGCTTTGACTATCTGCGCGACAACATGGTTACCTATAAAGAAAACCGCGTTCAGCGCGGCTTTGCATATTCCATAGTTGACGAGGTGGACTCCATCCTTATCGATGAAGCCAGAACTCCGCTTATCATCAGCGGCGCCGGCGATAAATCCACCGACCTTTATCAGAAGGCGGACCGCTTTGCAAAAACCCTTACCTCCATCCGTGTTAAGGAACACGATTCCAAAGAGGATATGGAAGATATCGACGCGGATTACATTGTTGACGAAAAAGCACGCACCGCAACCCTTACCCCCAAAGGCGCAAAAAAGGCAGAAGCTTACTTCAATATAGAAAACATCAATGATTCCGACAACATGACCCTTTCTCATCACATCACCCAGGCCATAAAGGCAAGGGGCGTTATGCAGAAAGATATCGACTATGTTGTTAAAGACGGCGAAGTTATTATTGTTGATGAATTTACCGGACGCCTTATGATAGGCCGCCGTTACAGCGAAGGCCTGCACCAGGCTATTGAAGCAAAAGAGGGCGTTACCGTTGCGCGCGAAAGCAAAACCCTTGCAACCATCACCTTCCAGAACTACTTCCGTATGTACAAAAAACTTTCCGGCATGACCGGTACCGCCATGACCGAAAGCGACGAATTCCGCGAAATTTACGGCCTTGACGTTGTGGAAATCCCCACCAACAAACCGGTTATCCGCAACGATATGCCCGACATTGTATATAAAAACGAAAGAGGAAAATTCACCGCAGTAATCGACGATATTGTGGAAGCTCACGCCAAAAACCAGCCCGTTCTGGTGGGTACCGTTTCCATAGAAAAATCCGAACTGCTCAGCGCCATGCTTAAACGCAGAGGCGTTGCTCACAACGTGCTTAACGCAAAGCACCACGATAAAGAGGCGGAAATCGTTTCCCAGGCGGGTACTCCCGGTGCGGTTACCATTGCAACCAACATGGCCGGCCGAGGCACCGATATTATGCTTGGCGGCAACGCGGAATTTTTGGCCAAGGCAGAAATGAGAAAACTTGGCTATGAGGAAGAAATGATAAGCGCCGCCACCGCATATTTTGAAACCGGCGCGGAAGATATTCTTGCCGCAAGGGCGCACTATGCGGAACTTCTGCATAAATTCAAGGCAGAAATCGCACCCAAAGCAGAGGAAGTCCGCAACGCAGGCGGTCTTTATATAATCGGTACCGAACGCCACGAATCCCGCCGAATCGATAACCAGCTTCGCGGACGTGCCGGACGTCAGGGCGACCCGGGCAAAACCCGTTTCTTTATCTCTCTTGAAGACGACCTTATGCGTCTTTTCGGCGGACAGCGTATTCAGGGCATTATGGAAACCCTTAAAATTGACGAAAACACTCCCATAGATACCAAAATGCTCAGCAGCTCCATAGAAGGCGCGCAGAAAAAGGTAGAGGACAGAAACTTTGAAATACGCAAAAGCGTTCTGCGCTTTGATGACGTTATGAACAAGCAGAGGGAAATCATCTATGGCCAGCGCAGCAAGGTGCTTGACGGCGACGATATCAGCGAATACATCGCAAATATGCGCCGCGAAAGCATTGAAAAAACCGTGGATACCTATCTTGCCAACGATGAAAGCAAGGCGGACTGGAACCTTGACGGTCTGCGCGACTATTACCTTGGCTGGATGCTTACCGACGGCGACCTTCGCTATACCAAAGAGGAATATGCTTCTCTTACCAAAGCGGACGTTTCCGCCGCGCTTGCAGAAAGAATGGAAGAGGTTTATGCCTCCCGCGAAGAACAGTTCGGCAGCGAAATTATGCGCGAACTGGAACGCGTTGCTCTTTTGCGCAACGTTGACCTTAAATGGATGGATCACATCGACGCCATGAGCGATCTTAAACAGGGCATTTATCTTCGCAGCTATGCACAGCACGACCCCGTTGTGGAATACCGCATAGAAGGCTTTGATATGTTTGACCAGATGATAGAGGCCATCCGCGAGGATACCGTTAAAATGCTTATGACCGTTCGCGTAAAGGCAGCGCCCCAGCGCGAACAGGTTGCGGTACCGGTGGAATCTTCCGGCGACGGTTCCGTTTCCGCCACTGTTGTTAAAAAGAAAAAAGTCGGCAGAAACGATCCCTGCCCCTGTGGCAGCGGCAAAAAATACAAACACTGCTGCGGTAGATAATATGGCGGTACTAAATATTGTTCTTGTGGAACCCCAGATCCCTCAAAATACCGGCAACATTGCCCGCACCTGCGCCATAACCGGCGCAAGGTTACATATAGTGCGCCCAATGGGTTTTGTTATTGATGATAAAAAGCTTAAAAGAGCCGGACTTGATTACTGGGATAAGCTGGATATTACTTTTTATGATAATTTAGAGGATTTTTTCTTGAAAAACAGCGGTGATTTTTTCTATTTCACCACAAAGGGCCTTCACCGCCACAGCGACGTTTCCTATCCCGACGGCTGCTACATCGTTTTCGGCAGGGAAGACGCCGGCCTTCCGGAATCCCTGCTTTTTGAAAACCCGGGTACGGCGGTAAGGATTCCCATGCGCCCCACTTTGCGCAGTCTTAATCTTTCCAACAGCGTTGCGGTTGCGGCTTACGAGGTTCTGCGCCAGTGGGATTATCCCGATATGCAGGAAACCGGCGAGCTGCGCGGTTTTGACTGGGCAGACGCGGGAAAAGGGCAGATGTAAAAACAGGATTTTTAAAAATCCCATGTTACCCCTTTAAAAGAGGAGGAATTATTATTTCCGGCGACAACACTTTGCAAAAACTTATGGGCGCCATGCGTAAAGCCATCGAAGATTACAACATGATAGAAAACGACGACCGCATTGCCGTGGGTGTTTCCGGCGGAAAAGATTCCGTTGCCATGCTTGCCGGCCTTGCCGGCCTGCGCAGGTTTATCGGCATTGATTTTGAGATAGTTGCCGTCTGTCTTGATCCGCAGTTTGGCGGAAAGCCGAACGATTACTCCGAAATAGAGGAGCTTTGCAGGCGTATAAATGTAAAGCTGGATCTTCGGCGCACGCACATCGGCGACGTGATTTTTGAAGACAGAAAAGAAAAAAATCCCTGTTCCCTTTGCGCAAGAATGAGAAGGGGACTTTTGCACGACGTTGCAAAAGAAAACGGCTGCAACAAAATGGCGCTGGGCCATAATTTTGAAGACGCCGTGGAAACTTTTGTGATGAACCTTTTTGACGAAGGCAGAATAGGGTGTTTTTCGCCGGTAACCTGGCTTTCGCGCAAGGAAATAACGGTTATTCGTCCGCTTATCTATTGCCACGAGGACGAGATTATAAAAATTGCGAATCACGAGCATCTTCCCATAGTAAAAAGCCGCTGCCCCGCGGATAAACACACCGAGCGTGAGCACGTAAAAAATCTTATCGACCGCCTTGAGCAGGAAGAAGGCTATGACTGCCTTAGGAACAAGCTTTTGGGAGCCATGCAGCGCGGAAACATCTGCGGCTGGGGTCTGGAAGGTGACGATTCGCAGGAGAGATACGCGAAAATTTAATGCGGGATATCCGCAGAGGCGGATATTATATGCCCGTTTTTCAAAGGCGGTGCTCAAACATGGAAAACAGGACTAAAATATACATGGTTTGCGGAATTTCCGGCAGCGGAAAAAGCTGCTTTGCAAAAAAACTTGCCCTTAAGGGAATTCCCAGACTTTCTATAGACGAGGAGCTTTGGCCGGATTATTACGTTCTTGCGGATATCCTTTCTGACGAGCACAAGGAAGCGCTTTACGGTGAAGCCATAAAACGAATCCGAGCACGGGTGGCGAATTTTTGTGCAGAAAAGCGCCCATGCAGCGTGGATATGCCCTTTTGCAAGCGTGCTCAAAGGGAAGAATTTCGCAGGTATATAGAATCCTGCGGAGGAGAACCGGTGCTTTTATGGATAAAAACGGATTTGCCGGTGCTCAAACGCCGCCTTGCGGAAAGGGCGGGCAAAAACGGTCCGGATAACCTGCCTGTTTCTGAAGAAGAAATAGAAACGTACTGGCGTGGTTTTGAAAGGCCGACCGAGGAAAACGCCGTTATTATAAACGGCGAAGCGGATTTTGATATTGAAAAAATTTTAAAAACAATATAAACAAAACAGCGAGCACCAAGCCGTGCTCGCTGTTTTTATTTGGGCAGTAATTTTATTTATGCAGGTCTGTTTTTAAAAACGCCCTGTGGGCGGCCGCCAAAAAATGCCCCCTTGCCTAAAGGGGGCTGGATTTTTTAACCGATTGCGGTTAAAAAAGATTGGGGGATTCTTTTTTTATTACCGGTTTTTGCAAAAACACCTCATCCGTCTGCTCCGCAGATACCTTCCCCTCTGGGAAGGTTGCCCTCCGGGTTCCCCTGGTTATCCCTCATCCGTCACGGCTACGCCGTGCCACCTTCCCCTCTGGGAAGGCTGCCCTCTGGGTTACTTGTTTGCGGCGGGAGCAAAGCCCCCGCCCTACAGTAAATTGGTTGCTTTGTTTTGCGGAACGGTCAGGACCGTTCCTTACAGTGAGCGATTTGGCCTTTTTTACACAATGTAGGCTTTCTGTAGGGACCGTCGTCCCCGACGGTCCGTTTTTTCGGAACGCTGAGGACAGCGTTCCCTACGGTGGGTAATTCGGCTTCCTTGCCTAAATGAAGGCTGCCCTCCGGGTTGCCTGATAATCCCTCTTTCGTCTTTTTCGCCTTTGGCGAAAAATCCACCTTCCCCTCTGGGAAGGCTACCCTCCGGGTTACTTGTTTGCGGCAATAAATTCAATTATGCTGCCGATGAACATTCCGATGCCCGCTCCAAGGCCGGCGCCAATGCTTTCATTAACAGTGCCGACGGCAACGCCTATTGCCACGCCGAAAAGCGGGCCCATGGCGGAAAAATCCCATTCGTTTTCATCTTTTTTCTTTTTATGTTTTATCGAATACGCACCAAAGAAAATCCCAAGGGATAACCCTATCAGAATAAAAGGCAATGCCTCTTTTATAAATTCCGTCATACGGCTGTCACTCCATTATCGCGTGTTCTTTTTTAAGTTTTTTTATTTTTTTCTGAATATGCGCCACACCGAATATCAGAAAAGCAGCGCAGGCTAAATTAATAAAAGGTACCCATAAAAGGTCCGGAGCATTGATTCCAAAATTTATAAAGTTCATAAACGCTACGGCAAGATTTAAAATGCCAAAAGGCAAAAGCAGTTTTTTAATAAGAATAAGATGGCGCAGTCTGGATTCTATATCCGAGAAAAGTTCGAAAGGTCCTTCGGCGGTCTTTTTTCTGAAATATACCCAGTTTATATACTGTGCAACCTGCTCGGCGCCGGTTTCTTCCATAAAGCGGATATACTGTTCGCTTTCCGGATGATTAGGGCTGTGTTCCAGAAGCTGTATTTTATAACTGTATTCGCCGGGCTCACATTCTTCAAAGGCATAGCGGCACCAGGAATAATCCACAAGAGCAAGACCTTTTGCGCTCATTTCGTTAAGCCAGTGCTCCTCTTTTTCCACTTCCCACGCCCAGAATATCTTTTTTACGTATTTTCTCATTTATTCCAGCCTCCTGTAAGTTCCTCGCCGTTTTTAACAAGTTCGCGCAGGCGGTCCAGCTCCGCAAGAACGGCGGTTTTTCCAAGTTCGGTGATAACATATTCCTTTTTGCGGTCGCCGCTTTCTCCGGGAACGGCGGCAATCCAGTGCTTTTCCAGCAGGGTATTAATTGCGCCGTAAAGGGTTCCGGCGGCAAGGCGAACCCGCCCGGAAGAAAGTTTTTCCGCATTCTGCATAATTCCATAGCCATGCAAAGGTTTTTCAAGCGAAAGCAGAATATAAAAAACCGCTTCGGTAAGGGCTATATTTTCCATTTTTCATTTCCCCTTTCGATATATCTTTTGCCGTTATATCGGTTTACGATATAACTATATCGCACGACGATATAGTTTGTCAATAGGAAAACAGCAAAATGCGTAAAAAATACTCATGTTTTTTTATAAATTACCAGTGCGTTTAACGAAAAGGTTGCAGGGGCGGCCCTGCGTGGCCGCCCGAAAAAAGGCGTGACTGGGGGATTCTTTTTTTATTACCGGTTTTTGCAAAAACACCTCATCCGTCTGCTACGCAGACACCTTCCACTCAAGGGGAAGGCTGCCCTCCGGGTTACTTGTTTGCGGCGGGAGCAAAGCCCCCGCCCTACTGTAAATTGGTAGCCTTGCGGAACGGTCAAGACCGTTCCCTACGGTGTTATAACAAATGGGTGGATAATATCCGTCCCTACGGTAAATTTGAAAAATTTAATTGTCAATTTTCCACTTTCAATTTATATTGTACTCCGGTTTGGTTCAAGTCCCATTTTGATAAAAAAACAAGGTACAGCAACGCTGTACCTTGTTTTTTGGTGCGGATGATGGGACTTGAACCCACAAGGTGTTGCCACCACTGGAACCTGAATCCAGCGCGTCTGCCGATTCCGCCACATCCGCAATTATATATCGGCACAAATTTTTACACGGCTGCCGAAAAAGCCGGGGCGGGACTACTTTTTTCAGATAAATCTTACTTTGCTTTCGTCAATTCCGCATTAGCATTAATCATTTTATCATTATAAATAAAGAGTGTCAAGCAAATTTTTGTTTGCGCTGATATTTTTGGATTTTTTGCAGAAACTAATCTCAAAAATATCGAAAGGAATGATGCGAAAATGCAGATAAAGCGTATTATTGCGGCCGCTTTGGCTTTTGTTATGCTTTTTTCCTTTTCCGGATGCATGAACAGAAGCGAAGAGGACCCGAACAGTAATTCCGACGTTATGGAAGAAGACGAACTTGTTATTTATCACAACAACACCGAACTTTCTGAAGGGCTTATGGCGCTTGCGGAAGAATATTCCCGCTCCACGGGCAAAAAAGTTACTTCCCAGCTTGCAAGCGGCGGCGTTTTTTCGGAAGCCGAATCCGGCGGGGCACTTTTTGTTGTGGATACAAAAAGCGATCTTTCCGGTATGCACAGCGGCGGATTTTTTGCCGACCTTATGAATGACCTTGGTTTTTCCGGAGTGATTTCCAAAATTCCGGCCGGACTTCAGCTTAACAGCAACGGCCTTGGCAGTTACGGAATTCCGCTTATGCTTGAGGGTTACGGCTATATTTTTGACAGAGAAATGCTTGCCGCGCTTTTTGGCGAGGAAAACGCCGTTTCTCTTTCAAGAGATCTTAAAAACTGCTCCTTTACAGAATTTGAAGGTTTTTGCGCGGCGGTGGATACCTATATTTCTTCTCCCTCTGCCGCAAAAATTACCGTTAACGGAACAGAATATACCTTTGCTGAAGACAAAACCGGAAAAGCCGCAAACCTTACCGGTGTGTTTTCTTTAAATTACGAAAGCGCCGAAGCGGCAAAAGCTATTTTAAGCACCGCCCTTGCGGCAAAATTTGCAAGCCGCTATGATATTATCAGCGCAAACGAAACTGATATCGGCGGAATGAAAGACCTGCTTTCTGCTTTTACAGAAGTGCTTGACCTGCATACCAAAAGCATTGCCGGCGCGGAAGGCAGTATTTCCAGAGGGGAAGAATTTTCCGGCGGAGATTACAACTATTCCACCGCCATTGATCTTTTTACCCGCGGAAACGCGCTTTTCTATCCGGGCGGAACTTCTGACGCGGCGGATTTTGAAAAATCTTCCGAAGGATTCGGCACAGACCTTGATATTATGCCTTTTAAACTTCCCGTTTCGGAAAGCGACATCACAGCTTCCGGCATGAGTGCGGAAAAACTTGACCGCTCCATCGTCATCGGAAGCCGCTATTACTTTGCGGTAAACCCCAACGCTTCCAAAGAACTTTCTTCCGCCGCAAAGGATTTTATCAGCTGGCTTTATGAGGACGACGAAGGCAAAACCGCGTATTCTTCCGCTTTTGGCGGTATTCCCCACAGTTTTGAATACACTGCCAGCAATACGGAAGAAAATACGGAATCCCGGCCGGAAAGCGAAAATTCCGCTTTGGAAAATTCTTCCGAACCCGGAATTGAAGGAAAAGAAAGAGCGGGGATCGAAAAGAAAAGTTCCGGATCCTTGGCAGAAGGCTCCTCTGCCGAAGAAAACCCCATGGGCGAAAACGAAGAAACTCCCGGCATCAATACGGAATTTGTTCCCAGCCACCGGCTTGAAAAATCCCTTACCGCAAGAGTGGCGGAATATTATGCTTCCGGCAGCTGGGTTCCGGATATGAGCATTGCTTTTCCCGGTGACTGGAGCGAAGACGTTCTGGCCGAAGAACTTATGGATTTTTTCGGCATGGAAACCTGGAGCGACGATGACAGAAAAGGCTTTATAAACGAACTTATGGAAGGCTGGAAAGACCGCATGGAAAAAGACGAAGAATCTTAAAATCCGGCGCGGTTTATTGAATAGGCGTAGGGGCGGCCCCGTGTGGCCGCCCAAAAAAGGCCCCCTTGCCTAAAGGGGGCTGGATTTTTTAACCGCCTGCGGTTAAAAAAGACTGGGGGATTCTTTTTTTATTACCGGTTTTTACAAAAACACCTCATCCGTCTGCTCCGCAGACGCCTTCCCCTCAAGGGGAAGGCTGCCCTTCGGGTTACTTGTTTGCGGCGGGAGCAAAGCCCCCGCCCTACGGTAATTCGGTTGCTTTGCGGAACGGTCAAGACCGTTCAAAAACGGCGGGTGCAAAAAAGACGCTTCGGCAGGAAGCGTCTTTTTTATATGCAGTCTTCAAATTTTATTTCGGTATCCGGCGTTATGGAATATTCCGCAAGTTCCGGAAAAAACTCCGGGATTTTTTCCGGGTTTTGCAAAAGGGCAAGTTTTTTTGCCTTTTCAAGGCGCTTTATACGGTATTCCAGTTTTCTGGCGGCGGTTTCGCAATCGCAAAGCCAAAGACCGGCAATGCCGCATACCTTGTGACTTTTTGTATAT
>SVNB01000020.1 GCA_015067125.1 Oscillospiraceae bacterium | reverse complement strand
GAGCGGAGAAGAGCATGGTGAGCATACCACCGATAAGAAGACCTGCTACAACGTTAGGATCAAGAAGGTCGATTTTATCAAGGTTTGCAATCTGGGAATAAGATACGAAGAGTGCAAGAGCGGTAAGAGCTGCGGAACCTACTGCAAAGCCTTTGCCGACTGCTGCGGTGGTGTTACCAACAGAGTCGAGGGTATCGGTGATTTCGCGTACTTCTTCGGGAAGTTCGCTCATCTCTGCAATACCGCCTGCGTTATCGGAGATAGGACCGTAAGCGTCAACTGCAATAACGGTACCGGTGGTGGAAAGCATACCTACTGCTGCGATTGCAATGCCGTAAAGGCCAAAGATATAATATGCGCCGATGATGCCAATTGCAATAAGAAGAAGCGGGAAAACAGTGGAGGTAAGGCCGGTTGCAAAACCGCTGATAATGCAGGTTGCGGAACCGGTTTCGCACTGTTTTGCAATTTCCTGAACGGGTTTGAAATCGCCGGAAGTGTAGAATTCGGTGATTTTACCGATTGCTACGCCGACAACAAGGCCGATTGCAACAGCGATGAATGCTTTGATATCGCCGAAGAATGCAAAGCTGAGTGCAAGTGCTGCAATAATTACGATAGCAGAACTGATGTATGTACCAAGGTTAAGCTGTTTTGCGGGGTTGCTGGTTTTTCCATTTACAAAGAAAACAGAAATGATGGAAGCAACAATACCGATTGCCGCAAGAATAAGCGGGAAGAGAGAACCGTCAACCTGGTTTACAGCATCAATAGTAAGAGCAAGGGTAATGGTGGAAACGATAGAACCAACATAGGATTCGAAAAGGTCGGAACCCATACCGGCAACGTCGCCAACGTTATCACCAACGTTATCTGCGATAACTGCGGGGTTTCTGGGGTCGTCTTCGGGAATGCCGGCTTCTACTTTACCAACAAGGTCTGCACCAACGTCTGCTGCTTTGGTATAGATACCGCCGCCAACACGGCCGAAAAGTGCAACGGAAGAAGCGCCAAGACCAAAACCGGTAAGTACAGATGCGAATACTTCGCTTTCGAGTGCGAAAATGCCGCCGTTGGGGTTGCAAAGAATGTAAATTACGCTTACGCCGAGAAGGCCAAGACCTACAACGCAAAGACCCATAACAGCGCCGCCGCGGAATGCTACTTTAAGAGCAGCGGGCATACCGTTTTTGCTTGCGGCATTGGTGGTGCGTACGTTTGCATCGGTTGCGGTTTTCATGCCGATATAGCCTGCAAGTACAGAGAAGATTGCACCTACAAGAAATGCAGCGGCAGAGAACCAGCTGATGAAAAGGCCGATGATTACAAGAAGGGCTGCAACAAAGATTGCGACCATTTTGTATTCGCGGCCAAGAAATGCCATTGCACCCTCGCGGATATAACCGGCAATTTCTTTCATTCTGTCGTTGCCTTCGTCCTGTTTGCCGATCCAGCTTTTAAGCAAAAGAGCGACAACAAGAGAAACAACAGCGACAACGGGAACAGCATAGAGAAGATTTTCCATAAGCTTTGTTCACTCCTGTTCGTGATTCTTATTTTGGGCAGAAAGCCCACTGTTGTATATCAACAACTTATTATATAAAAAATTAACATATTAAGTCAATAGAATATTCAAAATTTAGACCAAAAAAATTTAAAAATTATAACATTTTTGTCAAAAGACGCCATTGTATGCTTTGCGCAAAATGACAAAACCGTTAAGCGAAAACTCTGTTTTTGCTTAACGGTTTATAAAAATTGCACTATATTTTCCAAAGCTGTTTAATTTGCTCTATCCATTCAATTATGGCAAAGCGGATTTCGTAGCCGGAACCTTTGATAAATTCCGCGTTTTTGCCGTATTTTTCAATACTTTCTTCCGCTCCGGGAACACAAAGGGCTGGGTACATAACGCACCACCAGTTTTTGCCTTCTCCGGCGCCGATGATTATTCTTACCGCGTCATAATCTCCGGCCGGCAGAGTAAAGCCTTCATAGCTTCGGGTTTCAAACCACATTTCGGTAACTTCCGCCTGAACGGAATAATCAAATCCTTCGTTTTTTATAACTTGTTCTGCGATGGCTTTAATATCATCTGCGGAATATTCAGCAGCGGCAACGGCTTCTGTCTTACCGGAAACTTCCGCAAAAAGTTCGCCGGTGGCTTCAAGCACCGCATCACGCACTTTTAATTTAAGCGCCTGGTCTTCTTCACTGTCGGAATTTGCAATTATATGAAGCCGCAAGGTTTCGGAACGCACTTCGCTGCCTGCAGTAACGGTTCGGTTTACGGTGGAAGAAAGCATTGTAAAAATAAGACCAATAATAAGAATGCTTTCTATACCTTTCATTTTTCTGCCTTTTGGATATGCATCGTATCTGTAAAAACTCATAAAAAATCCGCCTTTGCTTTGTTGATACCGAAAGCATTGGCGGATATTTTTATTTTTATTCACTTAAATATTTATAAAATCTATTTTGTTGCCGTTTTCTTTGATTACTTTTATCAGGTCTTCAAAAGTCAGCCACACGGTGGAGGTGTTCTGGTTAGGGTGAACGCCAACACAGGGATAATCGGCAAATTCTTTGTCTATTATAAATTCCACTTCCGCGTTTTTATCGTTTATAACTCCCAAAGGAGAAACGGAACCTTTTGTAAGCCCAAGATATTTATCAAGCCTTTCCGCAGAGCCAAAACTTACGTGCTTTATTCCAAGTTCGCTTTCTATTGCGGCAAGGTTTGTATGTTTATCTCCGTAAACAAAAACAAGAAAATGTCTGTGGCCTTTGTTATCGCGCAAAAAAAGATTTTTGCCGACAACGCCTTTATTGAATATCCCAAGGGAATCCATCTCATCCATGGTATAAACGGCCGGGTGGTCAACACGCTCGTAATCAATTCCAAGTTCGGAAAATTTATTATAAACAGAAGCGCTTTTATCCAAAGAGCAGCCGTAATTTGTCGGCCTTGCAAGAAAAACGTTATCAAATTTTTCCAAAAAAGCGTTTTTGGCGGCAACGGCTGTATGTACGGAATCGAAAATTCCAAAAACTGCGGTTCCGCTTCCGGTCATGGCAGAGCCAATGGCGCCAAGCTTTTTGAGCATGGATTTGATTTCTTCTATCAAAGGATTTTCGACAGTGTATTCAAGCATATTGCAAAGGCCGCCGCAAAGCGTATTTAAATCTTTATTTTCGAGCGAATCAAGAATTACCTGACTTTTCGGGTGCTCAAGGCCAAAAATGCCGTGCTCATCATAATATCTGTAGCTTTCCGGCGTGCTCATGCCAAAATCCGGCTTTACTATTACGAACCAGCAGTCCGGGATATTCGGAAGAGCAGAAAGCTCTTCACCGATTCCCTCTGCAAGTTTAGTTCCGCCAACAAGAGAAAAAGGCACGTCTGCGCCGCATTCCGCACCAATGGAACAAAGATCCTCTTCGGAAAAAGGCTCTTCAAAAATACGGTTAAGCCCAAAAAGAACAGCCGCGGCATCGGCGCTGCCGCCGGCCATGCCGGCTTCGGAAGGAATATGTTTTTCAATATAAATTTCCGCACCGAAGGGAATACCGCTTTTTTCAAAAAACAGTTTTGCCGCTTTATATGCGATGTTTTTTTCTCCGTCAAGCTCGCTTCTGCTGCAACGAACACTGATTTTTTCGGCCTTTTGGATTTTTACATAGTCAAAAAGGTCTATGGTCTGCATAACGGAAGAAACTTCGTGATATCCGTTTTCCAGCTTTCCGGTAATATCGAAAAACAAATTAAGCTTTGCGGGAGCTTTTATACTGATACTGTTCATTTTTCAAGTTCCTCGATAAATTCTTTGATGCGTTTTACCGCTTCCATAAGATGATCGAGAGAATAGGAATAGGAAACGCGGACAAATCCTTCACCGGAAGCGCCAAACGCTCCGCCGGGAACCACCGCGACTTTTTTGCTGTGAAGAAGTTTTTCGCAAAATTCTTCCGAAGAAAGTCCTGTGGATTTTATGCAGGGGAATACATAAAATGCACCCTCGGGCGTAAAGCAGTCAAGTCCCATATCGTTAAAAGCTTTTACAAGATAACGCCTTCTCATATCGTACTGGCGTTTCATATCCTCAACTTCGTTATCGCAGTCACGCATTGCAACAACAGCCGCATACTGGCTTGTGGTAGGAGAGCTCATAATAGCATACTGATGTATTTTAAGCATCTGCTGAATTATCGGGGAAGGTCCTGCAACGTAGCCAAGGCGCCAGCCTGTCATGGCATAAGCTTTGGAAAAGCCGTTTACAATTATAGTGCGTTCTTTCATACCTTCGATTTCCGCAATGGAAACGTGGCGTTTGCCGCCATAGGTAAGTTCTGCGTAAATTTCGTCAGAAAGCACCATAATATCCGTTCCGCGCAAAACTTCCGCAATTTCTTCAAGATGTTCCCTTCTCATAACCGCGCCGGTGGGGTTGTTGGGGAAGGGAAGAACAAGAAGCTTTGTTTTAGGGGTAATTGCAGCGCGCAGCTCGTCCGCGGTAAGGCGAAAATCGTTTTCGCGCTTGGTTTCTATGGTAACAACGCTGCCGCCGGCAAGACGGCAGATAGGGTCGTAACACACAAAAGAAGGAATTGGCAAAAGCATTTCGTCACCGTTATCAATAATGGCGCGTATGGTAAGATCAATGGCCTCGGAACCGCCTACGGTGATAAAAATGTCTTTGGAATCATATTCAAGATCAAATCTGCGTTTAAGATATTTGGAAGCTTCTTCGCGCAGTTCTGCAAGGCCTGCATTGGCGGTGTACCAGGTGCGGCCTTTTTTTAGGGAATCTATACCGGCTTCGCGGATATGCCAAGGAGTTTTAAAATCCGGTTCGCCGATGGTAAGAGCGATAACGTCTTTTACTTCAGCCGCAAGGTCAAAAAATTTGCGTATTCCGGAAGGCTTGAGTTCGGCAACCTTTTCGGAAAGAACTTTGCTGTAATCAATCAATATTAAGGTGCCTCCTCTCGTCTTTTACCTGGTCTTCAAATCTAAAGAAATGTTCTTTATAGCGTTTAAGAACAAAGTTTGTGGCGGTAGATGTTACGGAATCAAGTGTTGCAAGGCGTTTTGCCACAAACATGGAAATATCTTTAAAGCTGTGTCCGCGCACAATAACAGAAAGGTCATAGCTGGAACTGCTCATAAGCCATACGGTCTGAACTTCGTCAAAGTTCATTATTTCGGCGGCAATTTCGTCATAGCCGTAATCGCGTTTGGGCTGAACTTTAAGTTCGATAACGGCAGTGCAGTCGTTGGGATCGATTTTTTCCCAGTTAACAAGAGCATTATAGCCGATAATAACGTGTTCGCGTTCATATTCCTTAATTGCTTCTGCTATTTCTTCTTCGTTTTTTCCAAGAATGGCGGAAAGCTGTTCGTTATCAAGTTTTGCGTTCTGTTCAAGAAGTTTAAGAAGCTGATCCATAATACATTCTCCTTTAATCAATATTTATTAAAACAGGTTTGCGTTTTTCATAATAGCAGTATGAAGAAAAACCCGCTTCGTTAACAAGGCTTATTCCTTCGCTTAAATCGGAACCTATGCTGCTGCAACTGTGTGCTCCGGAACCGACGGTTATAAATTCTCCGCCAAGTTCGCGGAACATACGCAGATATCTTACCGGAGGAAGAATCATATTAAGCTTGCCGCGCATGGCAGAAGTGTTTACTTCCAAAGCTTTTCCGTCTTCCGCAAGCTTTTTAAGAATAGCTTCGATTATATCATCACAGTGGCGGATGGAAAAATATGGTGCGCTTTCGCTGTTAACGTACCGCATAGGAAGGGTAAGCTGGCTTAAAACGTCAAAATTTTCCCATTTTACAGTTTCGTAAAGCAGTTTATAGTAATATTCCAGATGCCTTATTATTTCGTTTTCAGAAAGTTCGGAATAGTTTACCTCGCTTAATTTTCTTCCGTCCGGATACTTTTTTACAGAAGCGGCAACTATATCGAAAGGAAAATTATTGATTATTCTGTCGGCCTTGCCGATGTTATCAAGCGGCTGACCAACTTCTATTCCGTTGGAAATAATAAGGGAATCTTCGAATACGGAGCGGGCCTTATAGACGCAGTAAATGGATTCGCGCACTCTTTCGGCAAACTGCATTTCATCAAAACGGTCGCAATCGCAGCAATCTGTAACGGCAAAGCCAAAAAGTCCCCTGTGAACGGCCTGTTCGCAAAGGCTCATAACAGAATCCACGCCCCTTGGCGAACAATCGCTGTGAACATGACCGTCAAATCTTTTTTGATGATACATAAAGATCGCCCTCTTTCTATAATACTTTATAATAGCACATAAGAGGATTTTTGAAAAGGGTGTAAATCAATAAAATAAAAACCCTGCGAAAAGATAGATAGTGGCGAAGTTTGCGGAGGAACATCTTTTTAGTGATGAGAAAGCCATTGAAAGGCTTTGCAACACGGACCCGACGCTTTTTGAGCGGATAAGATACTGGATATCGGACATGATCGTAAAGCTTAAAGGCACAAAGGAACAGAAATTCTTTCTTGAAGCGGAAAAGCTTTATAAAAAAGCACTTGCAACAAGAGGAGAAACCGCCGGAGCGGGAGCGGAGCAGTATTCTATTGTGAATATTCCAAATTATGGGCAGGGCGTTTTGCTTGATACAAATATATTTGACGGTAAAGCTCCGAGAGAATGGAACAAAATATTACAAAAGTATGTTTACAATAATTTTGCAGGGAAAAATGTTACTGTTTTTGACAAGAATGGAAATGCAGAATCGATTTACTTTGCAAAAGCTAATAACAGAGTTATAAAAGACGGAGCAAAAAACAGCCATAAGGTTCTTGATAAAATTGCACGTACAAATGGAGATAATATAAAGGCTCTTGAAATTGTTCATCTTCCAGAATTACTTCAAGTTACTCAAAATGAAAAAACCACTGGTGAAAATAATCATCAGTGGTTAGATGAAAATGGGTGGATATATAGAGAAGCATATATTGTTGACCACAAAGGGAATGTTTATGTTACAACATTAAATATTGCAGACGGAAGAAATAGAAAAATCTTGTATGCTTTAAGTAATACAAAAAGGATTGATAGCGGCGTCGTGCCTTCAATCATTTCTGATCGAGGCTCGCTCACATATATCAATCCTGAAAGTAATCTACCACAAAATCAAAGCAATGTCAATGGAAAACATTCCACCGGCAGGGGATTTGAAGAACCGGAAAGAGATACCGCATACAGCAGGGCTTTAAATACCGGATATATGTAAACAGCGCAGAGGCTTGTTTATAAACAAAAACAGGCACCGTTTTCGGTGCCCGTTCTTCATTTTATAAGGCTTTTTCCTTTCCATTCTTTGGAAGACGCAATGCCGATGATATCGCATATTGTGGGCGCGATATCAATTATGTTTGCTTTGGCAAATTTGTCTTCGTCAACGGCGAAATCTGTTTTAATGAACAAGGGAATGGTCATATCAATGGGGTCTGCGGTGCCGTGAGTGCGGTCATGGCCTCCGTGGTCCGCAAGAACAATAACGGAATAATCATCTGGAATGTTGCCGCAGATTTTTTCGATAAGACCAAAGGAGTGATGCGCGGCCTTATAGTATTCTTCCGTGCCCCAGCCGATTTCGTGCCCGATGCTGTCCGTTGTTTCAAGATAGAGAAAAGCAAAATCCGGATTATATTCGTTTATAAACTGTTCGCAATCTTCTTCCAGAAGTTCGGTTACTTTTCCGTGAGGAAAATATTCTTCCGAAACAAATTTTCCGTAGCAAAGGGAATAGGGCTGATAAAGATCTTTAAGCTCGCCCCAGCTGTAAAAAAAGGAGGTGGATTTTCCGCTGTCGCGCAGCTGCTCGAAAAGTCCTTTGCGTTCTGCGGGAACATAGGTGTTGCCGAAAATACCGTGCTCATCGGGCATTCTGCTTGTAAAAAGCGAAAAATGGCAGGGCAAAGTCCAGGAAGGGAAAACCGTTTGAGCATTCGGATTGTAGCGCGCGGTGCTCATAAGTTTTTTTGCAAATGGGTGGCCGCATTTTAAAACGGCATCCGGTCTCATTCCGTCGCAAAGGATCATAAGAACTTTGTTCTGCATTAAGCACACCTCTTCTTTATACAGCGTACTGGCTGTTGTAAATTTCGTAATAAAAGCCTTTTTTGGCAAGAAGCTCTTCGTGCTTTCCGGTTTCTACAATTTTTCCGTCGTTGATTACAAGAATAAGGTCAGAATCCACGATCGTGGAAAGTCTGTGGGCAATTACAAAACAGGTTTTGCCTGCCATAAGTTTATCCATGGCTTTCTGAATAAGAATTTCGGTACGGGTATCCACGTTGGAAGTCGCTTCGTCAAGAATCAGCAGCCTGTGGTTGGCCAAAAGTGCCCTTGCTATGGTTAAAAGCTGTTTTTGCCCTCCGGAAATATTGGTGGTATCGTCGCCGATCACGGTATCGTAACCCTGGGGAAGGGTGCGGATAAAGTGGTCGCAATAAGCTTCGTCACAGGCGGTGATTATTTCTTCGCGGGTGGCTTCGGGTTTTCCGTACGAAATATTATCCGCAACAGTACCGTTAAAAAGCCATGTATCCTGAAGAACCATTCCGAAAAGTCCGCGAACTTCCTCGCGGGAAATTTCTGCGATATCCCTGCCGTCTATGGTTATTTTTCCGCTTTGCGGGTCATAAAAACGCATAAGCAGATTTACTATTGTGGTTTTGCCCGCGCCGGTCGGGCCTACTATGGCGATATTCTGTCCGTGCTTTATATCAAGATTCAGATTTTTGATAAGAGGCTTGTTTTCATCATAAGAAAAATCCACGTTTTCAAATTTTACGTCGCCAAGCACGGATTCTTTATCAAAGCTGCCGTTATCGGGAATTTCTTCTTCAAGGTCAAGCAAAGCAAAAACCCTTTCGGAAGAAGTGATGGCGCGCTGAACGTCTCCAAGGCCTTCCGCAATCTGCTCCAGAGGAGCGGCTATCTGTTTTGCAAAAAGCACAATGGTAACAATGGTGCCGACGGAAACGCCTTCGTTAAGAATAAGCCATCCGCCAAGAAGGTTTACGGCAATATATGCCAAAGAGTTTGTAAATGCAATGCAGGGGCGTACTGCGGAAGAAATAAACGTGGCCTTATATTCCGCATCGCGCTGACGGATATTTATTTCCTCGTGACGGCGAAGGGTTTCTGCTTCCCAGTTATACGCCTTTGTAGTGGCATAGTTTGTATAGCTTTCTTCCACAATGGAGTTAAGTTTGCCGGATTCCGTGAACATTTCGTGAAAATACTTCATACTCATGGCAGAAATTTTTGAAGAAAGATATACCGAAACCGGGGTTATAACAAGAACGGCAATGGAAAGCCGCCAGTCTTCAAAAAACATAACAACAGTTATAACCAGAATCTGCAAAAAACCGGTGGAAAGGGTTTCTATCATGGTGTGGATGGAGGTTCCCATATGAGAAACATCGTCAGTCATGCGGCGAAGGATCTCTCCGACCGGTGTACAGTCAACAAACTTTACAGGCAAACGCTTTATTTTTTCAGATATGCGTATTCTTATATTGCAGGTAAAATAGCGGCTAACAACGTTATTAAGCAGATACATATTGGCAAGCTTAACAAGGCTTAACAAAAGATATATAACCGCAAGGGGAATGGCACCCTGCAAAATAAGTCCGACAAAATTATCTGTGATAAGAATACCGGACCAGTAATCATAAAGATGCTGAACAAGTTCACCCAGCATTTTGGGAGAAACAACTGTAAAAACTATAGAAAACAAGCATAATGTGCACGAAAGCAAAAGCCAGCCCCAGATAGGTTTTGCCTCTTTAAAAATGCGCATAAGGGATTTTGCGCGGCTTTGTTTCTTTTCGGCTATCATTTTGCACCTCCTGTCTGGGAGGCATAAATCTCCTGATATATTTTGCAGCGTTCCAGAAGTTCGGTATGTTTTCCGGAATCCACCAGTCTTCCGTTATCCATAACAAGGATCATATCGCTGTTCATGGCAGAAGTTACGCGCTGGGTAATGATAATCTGGGTTTTGCCCTTTGCCTTTGAAGAAAGTTTTGTACGCAGTTTGGATTCCGTAAGAAAATCCAGCGCGGAAAAACTGTCATCAAAAATATAGATCGGGGCATTTTTTACTATTGCCCTTGCGATGGAAAGACGCTGTTTTTGTCCGCCGGAAAGGTTTTTGCCGGATTGATTAAGTTCGTGCTCAAATCCGTCATCAAGGGTGGAAACAAAATCGGAAAATTCCGCAATTTCGGCGGCTTCCGCTATTTCTTCATCGCTTGCACCGGGTTTGCCCATAAGAATATTATCTTTTATTGTTCCGGAATATATAGAGGAATTCTGAAGAACGCAGCTTATGTTTCTGCGAACCGTTTTGTGGCTTAAAGTATCGGTGCTTCTTCCATCGTAAAAAACTTTTCCTTCGGTTGGCATTCTAAAGCACAGCATAAGCGAAACAAGGGTGGATTTTCCGCTGCCGGTACCGCCGATAACAGAAACTTTATCGCCCGCTTTGATATGAAAAGATACGTCGCTTAACGCAGGTTCAGAAGCTCCTTCGTATTTAAAACTTGCGTGGTCAAAAACAATATCGCCGGAAAATTCCAGATCTTCTTCAGGAATTTTATCATCGATACCTTCCGCGGAGATAACTTCGCCGATGCGTCCGGCGGCAACCTTTGCGTGAGGAATCATAACAATAACAAAAGCGGCATTTATAATGCTTGTCATAACAAGAGTAACATATTGTATGATAGCAAAAATATCGCCGGCAGAAACCGCGCTGGTTCCGTTTTCCATTCTTGCGGCGCCGATATATACTATCAGAACGACCGAAATGTTAAGAAGAAAAAGCGCAAGAGGAGAGATAACGCCCATGCTTACGTTGGATTTTATTATGTTTTCGGCCATTTTTCTTGTGGCTTCGGCAATTCTTTCGTGCTCGTGATCCTCTTTATCAAAAGCGCGGATAACGCGGATTCCGCGAAGACGTTCGCGCATTATATCGTTTTGTTTGTCGATATATTCATCGGAAATGCGCCAGAGAGGTTCGATTTTTCTTCCTACTGCGATTACAACGATAAAAACTATCGGAACAAACAAAAGCAAAATAAGAGAAAGAAGAATATCTTTCTGAAAAGAAAGTATTACTCCGCCAACAAAAAGTACAGGAATGGTTATGATGTTTCCGCAAAAAACAGAAGCTATCCAGCCAAGGGTTTCTGTATCGTGGGTGGAACGGGTAATAAGTGCCGCTGTGCCGATTTCGTTCATTTCTCCGAAGGTCATGGTGTTTACTTTTGCAAAAACCATACGCCGAAGGTTACAGCAAAATCCCGCAACGATCTCGGAGGTATATTTTCTTCCGATTATAACAGTTGCAAGGCCAAGAAGGGATACGATAAACATATTAAGGCAGTTTGCCTTTATATATTCCATATCCGAAAGGTGGATGCCCTTATCGACGATATTGCTCATTATGGTGGGGAGCATAAGATCGCAAACCGTGGCGACAGTCATAAAAAACAGCGCAACCATTATTCTGTTTTTATAGGGCAAAAGGTTTTTAAAAATCTTTTTCATTTGTACCTCACAGTAAATAAAGATTTTTTAACGCGAAAAACCATTTTCAGTATAGCACCACGCAAAGCATAATTCAATAAACCGTTTGGAAAATCAACCAATAAAAAGCTCCCGCCAAAACGGCGGGAGCGGCAAAATTATTCATCATCTTTTGTGCTCGAACAGGAAATATGGTCAACCGGATTATTAAGAATGCTTTCAACATAACCGCACCAGCTGCTGCCTTCCGCATCAACAAGGAATTGTTCCGCAAAGGAAAGATCAAGATCGGAAACCATGCCGCCAAAATATGCAACGTTTACCTTTGCGGTAAAATCCGCATATTTTTCAAGAAGTTCGGTATCGCTTATAACGTAGGAAAGACTTTCTTTTCCCTGGGAATATGCGTTGTTATAGAAAAATGCGTAACCGTAATCGGAGTAATTGATAAGGTCGGGATTTTCGCTTCCTGTTTTTTCTGCATAAAGATCAACATCGGTGACGAGGGATTCATAGTTCCAGCCGGTTTTGAAAAATTCAATAACGCCATAGCGATGAGGATAAACAGAAAAAGCTCCGCCGACGATATCTGTAAGATATTCGTCGCTTACTATATGCTGGGTGTGCATATGTCCGCAAAGATAAAGCGTACAGCCCGCATCTGCCAAAAGAGCCTCGACATCGGCGCTGTTGTTAAGCCGATATCCGAAATTGAATCTTTTGTTGTGTTCAAGAACAGTGTGGTGTCCCGCAACAAGAGGAGTATCACCGGCCTCTTTGCAGGCGGCAAGTTCTTTTTCAAGCCACGCCATTTTTTCATTGTTAAGAGAACCGTAAAGCATTCCGTAAGCGACGTTTGTATCAAGCATAAAAATACGGACGCCCATGCCGGTATCATAAACATACGAAAGGGAAGAAGGGTCATAGGATATTCCGCCGGAATATCCGAAATCAGCATAAACTTCTCTGTATTCATCCGGAGTAAGAGTTACGGTTTCCTCATATCCGCCGTTGGGATAAATATAAGTAGGCATTTCTATGTCGTGATTTCCGGGAAGAACAAGTATTTTTATATCTTTTTCAAGGAGCGGGCGAAGTTTTTCTGTAAGCGCAAGGTGAGATTCTTTTGCGCCGGCATAAGTGGAATCTCCGGTAACTATTATGTAATCCGGTTTGAGCTGTTTCATTTCTTCAATAAATGCATCAAGAATATCGTCAAGATATTTCATCTGTTTTCCGCTGCCGTTGGAATCGTTGGATTCCGCATAGATTCCTTTGTAATCAAAATATTCTCTTCCGGCAAAGTGAATATCGGTTACGTGGACTATATCCAGTTTTTCTTCTGATGAACAGGAGCAGAGTAAAAGCAGAAGAACAGCAACGGAAAAAAGAACAGATAAATATTTTTTCATAAAAATCCCTCCGGAAAAATATATTTTTATATTATCACGCATAAAGCTTTGGGGCAATAAAAAGATAAGAAAAAATAAATCAAAATTTTTTAAAAATTTGTGTTGACAAATCCGTTCGGATGTGATAAGATAACATTCGTCGCTGAGATGCTGGTGTAGCTCAGTTGGTAGAGCAGCTGATTTGTAATCAGCAGGTCGGGGGTTCGAGTCCGTCCACCAGCTCCACTATCGACAAGAATTTAATATTTATATGGGAGTGTACCCAAGCGGCCAAAGGGGGCAGACTGTAAATCTGTTGTCAGTGACTACGGTGGTTCGAACCCACCCGCTCCCACCAACAAAAAGCTCATTCTTCGGAATGAGCTTTTTTGTCATATACATTTAAGTTTAAAAATGGTATAATTCAATAAAAGGATGTGGTTTTTGTGGAGCATAAAGAATATAAACGCATTGTTACAAAAGCAGAAACCGCCGTTTTATTTATACACGGAATTGCTGGAACGCCGAACCATTTTAAAGATTTTCTTCCGCTTGTTCCAAAAGAATTTTCGTTCTATAATATTCTTTTGGACGGACACGGCAGAAAAACCGAGGATTTTTCAAAAACTTCAATGGAAAAATGGGAGAATCAGATAGATTTTGCCGTTTCGGAACTTTTGAAAGATCATAAAAAGATTTTTATAGTTGCGCATTCCCTCGGAACGCTTCTTGCGATTGAACAGGCAGTTAAAGAAAAAAGAATAGAAAAACTTTTTTTGCTTGCTGTTCCGATAAAACTTTTTGTTAAGCCGGTTGCGCTTTTTTCCGCCTTCAGAATCTATCTTGGGAAAGTTCCGGAACGTAACCAAAAACTTGCTGCAATGAAAAATTGTTGTGGAATAGAGCTTTCAAAAAACTTGTTTAAATATCTTGGCTGGATACCAAGATTTCTTGAACTTTTCAGAAAAATCGGAGGAACAAGAAAAATAATCGGAAATCTTAAAACGGATTGTATGATTTTTCAGTCTTTCGGGGACGAGCTTGTTTCAAAAAAATCTATAAAATATCTTGAAGAAAAAACTTTTGCTACCATAAATGTTCTTGAAAAATCGGGACATTATTATTATGAAAAAAAGGATTTTGATCATTTGCTCGGTGAATTCAAAAAGTTTATCTGTGAATAAAAAAGGCGGTGATTCTTTTTTGGATGGCAGATATTATATCAACGGAATAAACGAAAAAGAGAGATGGATATATATAGAAAAAGAAAACTCTGATTTTGAAGAAGCGGATTCGTTTGTTGAATTTCTTACTAAAATAAAAGACAAATATCCTGAAAAAATAATTTGTGTAGGCGAAGGTCGATATAAATTTGAAAAAGCAAAAATTGATTTGATTTACCAGTGGGATAATCTTTTTGGAATCGTTGTTGAATATCCGAAAAATTGTAATGAAAAAGACGTTATTGATTTTTTATCAGAATTTTTAAAGTAAGCGGTGATTTTATGAACAGCAAAACAGCATATTTTGCCGGCGGGTGCTTTTGGTGCATAACACCGGCTTTTAACGAAAGCGAAGGCGTTTTTAAGGTAACGAGCGGTTACTGCGGCGGCAGCGAAGTCAATCCAACGTATAATGAAGTAAAAAGTCAGCAGACCGGCCACAGAGAAACCATAAAAATAGATTATGATGCGGATAAAATCTCTTTTGATAAACTTCTGGATATTTTTATAAACGGAGTTGACCCTTTTGACGAAGGCGGACAGTTTATCGACAGAGGACATTCCTATACGCTGGCGGTTTATTATAATAATGATAAGGAAAAAGAATATACAGAAAAAGCAATAGCCGAACTTGAAAAAACTTCCGGAAGAAAAGTTTACATCGCCCTGGAACCTTTCGGAGCGTTTTATTCGGCGGAAGAAGAGCATCAGAATTATTACATAAACCACCCAGAAGAATTTGAAAAAGAACTTATAGAATCCGGCAGAAAAAAGATTTAAGCCCGTTTTCGCGGGCTTTTTTGTTTGGTACTGGAAAAGTGTTTTATGTTGTGCTATACTCAATTTATTCCAAAGAAAAGGAGAACGCAAAAAATGACCGAAGAAATGACCGCAAAGCTTGAAAAACTCGCGGAGCTTCAGAAAAAGCTCTATGCATTCAGATACGCAACTTCCTCTATCTATCTTGATGGTTCCACCGTTGCGCCGAAAGACACCGAAGAAGGCAGAGGAGAAGCTCTTGCCATTCTTACCGCATATATGTACGATCTTTCCACCAAGGCAGAAACCATCGAACTTCTGGAATATCTTAAAGAGCATAAAGATGAACTTACTCCTCACCAGGCAAGAGAAGTGGAGCTTCTTCTTCGTGACAACGAATTTATGAAAACCATTCCCGCAGAGGAATATATCGGATATCAGAAGGTGCTCAGCAAAGCGGATTACGTTTGGCACAAGGCAAAACTTGAAAACGATTACGAATCCTTTAAGCCTTATCTTAAAGACATTTTCGATTATAATATCCGTTTTGCAAAATATTATAAACCGGATGAAGAACCCTATAACACCCAGCTTAATATGTACGAGCGCGGACTTACAATGGAAAAATGCGATAAATTCTTCGCAACTCTTCGGGAGCACATTGTGCCGCTTCTTAAAAAAATCATGGCAACGGGCAAAAACGAAAAGCTTCCGCAGCTTAAAGGTTTTTCCATTGAAAAACAAAAAGAATTTACCAAATACCTTATGGATTATATGAGCATCGATCCCAACCACTGTGTATGCGGTGAAACTGAACACCCGTTTACTCTTGAATTTACCAAAGATGACGTCCGCATTACCACCCATTATTATGAGGACAGCTTTGAATCTTCCATGTATTCCGTAATTCACGAAGGCGGTCATGCTCTTTATGAACTTAACGGTGCGGACGAGCATAAATATACCGTTGTTGCGGGCGGCGTTTCCATGGGTATTCACGAAAGCCAGTCCAGATTCTTCGAAAACATCATCGGCAGAAGCGAAGCTTTTGTAACCGCCATTCTTCCGAAAATCAAAGAGCTTTTCCCGGAACAGTACGGCGATATTGATGCAAGAACCGCTTACGAAATGATAAACAGAGCAGAACCTTCTCTTATAAGGATCGAAGCGGACGAACTTTCTTACTGCCTTCACGTTATGGTTCGTTACGAGGTTGAAAAGAAGATGTTCGCCGGTGAACTTACCGTTGACGAAATTCCGGCAGAGTGGAACAGACTTTATAAAGAATATCTTGGCGTTGATGTACCGGACGATGCACACGGATGTCTTCAGGACAGCCATTGGTCCGGCGGCAACGTAGGTTATTTCCCGTCCTATGCACTCGGCAGCGCATACGGCGCGCAGATGCTTGCAAAAATGCGCGAAGATCTTGACGTTGAGGCAGTTATTGCCTCCGGCAGTCTTAAACCCATTGCAGACTGGCTTGGCGAAAAGATTCATCAGTATGCAAGTATGTATGATCCGGAAGAACTTTTCATCAAAGTTTGCGGAGCACCCTTTGATCCGACTTATTACGTTGAATATCTTGAAAAGAAATTCAACGATATTTACGGAGTATGATTTGAAACCTAACAAAAACAGCCTTGGAACATTCCAAGGCTGTTTTTTTATGCTTTTCTTTCAATAAGTCTTAATATTCGCGGGCGGTTATAGCGCTGTATTATTACAAAAATAAAATCTATGCAGGCAGAAACAAAAGAAGTTATTATAAAAACGCCGGAAGACCCGAACGGAATTATAAGTAAAACAGGAAGAAGCGCAAACAGAATTATAATTTCGTGGCAAAGTTCAGCAACGCACATGGAATCTGCGATTTTATTTAAGCTGTTATCTTCCATATTAAATTGGTTAGGGTCAAAAGTGGGCACAAATTTTTTCCATTTGTGAACTTTAAGCGTTTTATACATCCGGTGCTCGAATTTTTTTGGAGAAAACCACTTTGATTTAGGATTTGTTTTTTCGCGGAATATTTTATCCGTAAGATATCCGATAATAAGCCTTATGGCAAAATGATAAAGCGTAACGCCGAAAGTTATGCTTAAAGTAAGATGGGTTTTGTTTTCGGAGCTGAACAGCAAAACAAGCGATGAGGCAAAAAGCAGAGCGAAAATTCCGGTTAAAGCAAACAGCAGCTTTTTAAAGCTGCTGTTCCGAGCACGGGAATTTTTATTTTTGAGCACGGTGCTCATTTTGCCTGCTCACCATAAATTTTTGCGATAAGTTTGATCATTTCCACTGCTTTATCCATCTGTTCCACGCTTGCAAATTCATATTTGCCGTGGAAGTTATAGCCGCCGGTGCCAAGGTTGGGGCAGGGAAGACCCATAAAGGAAAGAACGCAGCCGTCGGTGCCTCCGCGAACGGGGTTGGTAACAGGTTCTGTGCAAAGTTCACGGATAGCTTTCTGTGCATTTTCGATAAGA
This sequence comes from Oscillospiraceae bacterium, assembly GCA_015067125.1. Classification (GTDB taxonomy): domain Bacteria; phylum Bacillota; class Clostridia; order Oscillospirales; family Ruminococcaceae; genus UMGS1668. Next base: position 1,706 of record SVNB01000020.1, on the reverse strand, counting down.
TGCCAATGATCTTTGATAATTACGTCCATGTTTTTATAATCATATCCGGTTTCAGCAACGGCAGTGCCTTCGCCGTAACGGCGGTTGATTTCATCAGCTGCGCGTTTAATGTATTCGACGCGGTAGGTAAGTTTGTTTGCATCGTGGTCACGAATAATGTAATAAAGGTCGGCGTTGTCACATGTGCCCTTCATTCCTGTAAGATGATAGAAACCGTCATAACCGGAAGTATGGCAGGGACGTTCCACTTCGGGAAGAAGAGAATCAAATTCCATGGCAACAAGTGCGGCGTTTATCATTTTATCCTTTGCGCTGCCGGGATGAACGGAAACGCCGTTAAAAGCAATATGGGCATGCGCGGCATTAAAAGTTTCGCACTCTACTTCGCCGAATGCTCCGCCGTCGAGGGTGTATGCGTAATCTGCGCCGAAGCGTTTAAGGTCAAATTTGTTTGCTCCGCGGCCGATTTCTTCATCGGGAGTAAAACCGATCATAATTTTGCCGTGTTTGATTTCCGGATTTGCAAGAAGTTCTTCCGCAGCGGTAAGAATTTCCGCAATGCCGTTTTTATCGTCCGCTCCAAGAAGGGTGGTGCCGTCTGTTACGATAAGATGCTGGCCTTTGCATTCTTCCATTTCGGGAAAATCTTTTACGGAAAGATAAATATCTTCTTTTTCGTTAAGAAGAATATCACCGCCGTTATATTCGACGATGCTGGGTTTGATGTTGGTAAAAGGAACCTCGCGTACAACGTCCATATGTGCGATAAAACCGATTACGGGAGCGTTTTCGCAGCCTTCGGATGCGGGGATCTCTCCGTAAACGTAACCGTTATCATCAATATCAACGTTGCTGATGCCCAGTTCTTTCATCTCATCAACAAGTGCAAGGCCAAGAATGGTCTGTTCGGAAGTGCTGGGGCAGGTTTCGCTGTTTTCATCAGATGCAGTGGGATATTTTACGTATTTGAGAAGTCTTTCGTATGCTTTCATATTAACCTCCGTTTTATGCGGAAAACCCGCAATTAATACATTAAATTATATCAAATCACAACCGATTGTGCAACAGGCAAAAACAAAGAAATATTTGTGAAAAATAAATAAAACAGATAAACAATTATTCAACAAAATAGCGATATTTGCAAAAATCCATTTACAAAAAGTGTAAAAAAAGTTATAATGTGGCCAGTGCAAAAGGTATATCAATGCCGCACTAATTCTATTTCAGAGAGAAGGAATAAAATGCGTACTATGCTTAAAATGATTGCTATTCTTTGCTGCCTCGCACTTGCACTTGCAGGATGCTCTCAGGGAGCTGAAGAACCCGCAGAAGACCTCAACGCTTACACACTTGAAGAAATTATTGCAAAAGCACAGGAAGAGGGCGACGTACAGTCCGTCGGTATGCCCGATACCTGGGCAAACTGGGGACTTTCCTGGGAAGGTCTCTATGAAGAATACGGAATCACTCATACCGATGCAGATATGAGCTCCGCAGAAGAACTTACCACCTTTGCAAACGACAGCACCAAAGATATCGGTGACGTTGGTCTTGCATTTACCCAGCAGGCAATCGATGAAGGCCTTGTACAGTCCTATAAGACCACTTATTGGGACAGCGTTCCTGATTGGGCAAAAGATCCCGACGGTCTCTGGATGATTGCTTATACCGGTGCAACCACCTTTATTTATAACAACGATATCTGC